>NZ_JBHXPI010000013.1:0-150855 GCF_042718575.1 Streptomyces sp. NPDC058579 | reverse complement strand
TGGGGGGGGGGCCTGGGCGGCGTCGGGTGGCGGTGCAGCTGTTCGGGGCGGGAGGGGAGCGGGGGGGGGGGGGGCCGCCGCCGCCGGCTGGTCGCCCACGGCCGCCGCCGCGATGGACGGCGCCTGGGAGCGGGCCGCGCAGCGCGGGGACCAGCGGGCGCGGGGCCTTGATCTGCTCGCCGTCATCGCCGCGGACCCGGAGAGCAGGGCCGTCGAGGTGCTCGGCCGGGCCGGGGTCGATCCGGGCGTTCTCGCCGACCGGATCGGGGAGCTGTCTCAACAGGTGTGACGGGGGTGACGCTCCTGACGCCGTCCTGTCATGATGGCCGGATGCACGCGTCTCAGGGGAGAAGCGCCGGCCTGGGACTTGCCCTGGCCTCGGCCTTCGCATTCGGTGGTTCAGGTGTGGCGGCGAAGCCGCTCATCGAGGCGGGGCTCGACCCGCTCCATGTGGTGTGGCTCCGAGTCACCGGCGCCGCGCTCGTCATGCTGCCCGTGGCCTGGCGCCACCGCGACCTCCTGCGGCGCAAGCCGGCGCTGCTCGCCGGATTCGGCCTCCTCGCCGTGGCCGGTGTCCAGGCGTTCTACTTCGCCTCGATCTCGCGGATCCCGGTCGGCGTCGCGCTGCTCATCGAGTACCTCGCCCCCGCGCTCGTCCTCGGCTGGGTCCGCTTCGTCCAGCGCCGGCCCGTCACGCGCGCCGCCGCGCTCGGCGTCGTCCTCGCCGTCGGCGGCCTCGCCTGTGTCGTCCAGGTCTGGTCCGGACTCACCTTCGACCTGCTCGGACTTCTTCTGGCGCTCGGCGCCGCGTGCTGCCAGGTCGGCTACTTCGTCCTGTCCGACCATGGCGGCGACGAGTCCGACCCGGTGGACCCGCTGGGCGTCATCGCGTACGGACTCCTCATCGGCGCGCTCGTCCTCACCGTGATCGCCCGGCCGTGGGGGATGGACTGGTCCGTGCTCGGCGGCGACGCGGACATGAACGGTACGGGCGTGGCCGCCTGGCTGCTCCTCGGCTGGATCGTGCTGATCGCCACCGTCCTCGCGTACGTCACCGGCGTCGTCTCGGTCCGCCGCCTCTCGCCGCAGGTCGCCGGTGTCGTCGCCTGCCTGGAGGCCGTCATCGCGACGGTCCTGGCCTGGGTGCTGCTCGGCGAACACCTGGGGGCGCCGCAGATCATCGGCGGCGCGGTGGTCCTCTTCGGCGCGTTCATCGCCCAGTCGTCGACGCCGAAGGCGGCGTCGGTGGAGCCTGTGGCGGGCTCCGGGCGGACCAAGGAATCCGAGTTGTCCGGCGGGCGGGCCGGAGCCTAAGGTGGCGATCATGCATTCGACCGTGCTTCCGCCTCCTGCCGCTTAGGCGCGGGTGGCGTTTCTCTGACGAAGACCGGGCTCGGGTAGTCCCCGAGCGGTTCGTCGCTGCCCGCGTGCGGAGTTGAGCGACCACATCACCCTGTTTTCGTACGGAGACGCACGTGTCGAATTCTTCGCTGTCCTCGTCCGTGGCGGCCATGCCTGCCGTCGGGCGGAGTCTGCTCTATCTGATCGTCGCCGGAATCGCCTGGGGCACCGCGGGTGCCGCGGCCTCGCTGATCTTTCGGGTCAGCGACATGGGGCCGCTGGCGCTCTCCTTCTGGCGGTGCGCCGGTGGGCTTGTGTTGCTGCTCGGGGCGCTGGCTCTGAGGCCGCGTCGGGGTGCCGGCGTGGTGGCCGAGCCTCGCCGCAGGCGGTTGATCCGGATCCTCGGTACTGGGGTCGGGCTGACCGTTTTCCAGAGCGCCTACTTCGCCGCCGTCGAGGCCACCGGGCTCGCGGTCGGCACCGTCGTCACCCTCGGCGCCGGCCCCGTCCTGATCGCCGTCGGCGCCCGGCTCGGCATGGGCGAACGGCTCGGGCGCGGGGGTGCCTTGGCCGTGATCGGTGCGCTCTTGGGGCTTGGTGTGCTTGTTCTCGGTGGGGAGGGCGGCGAGGTCAGGCCCCTTGGGGTGGGGCTTGCCTTGCTCTCGGCCGCTGGGTACGCGGCGATCACGCTGCTCACTCGGTGGCTCGGGCGGGACGGGGGCGGCTCGGACGCTCTGTCCACGACCACGTGGGCCTTCGCGATCGGTGCGGTCGGGCTGCTGCCGATGGCTCTCCTGGAGTCGCCTGGGGGGCTGCTGCCGCGGACGGGGCAGCCCGTGGAGGTGCTCGTGCTGGTCGTGTACGTGGCGGCGGTGCCTACGGCGCTTGCTTACGCGCTGTACTTCGCCGGGGCGGCCGTCGTCAGGGCCGCCACGGTGTCGGTGATCATGCTCCTTGAGCCGGTGAGCGCGGCCGTGATCGCCGTATTGGTGCTGGGGGAGGAGCTGGCCGCCGCCACGGTGGTGGGCACGTTGGTGCTGCTCGCGGCGGTGACGGGGCTCGCGCTCGCCGAGGCGCGGTCGGCCGCGGTGCGGCGGCGGGTCGCCGCCGCACCGGCCTAGACCGAGCTCGCGGGGCGTCGGCGTAGCTGGTGGGTTGCCGCCTCTGCGTCGCCCCTCGCGGCGCGAGTCGTCAGGCCCGCCACGATCGCGTCCTGTACCGGTTCCGGCTTGTGGTTCGCGTACTTGAACTTGGCGCGGACGTCCGTCACGTCGAGGCGTACGCCCCGGAGGCCCGCCAGGAGGCGGCCGAAAGGGGCCTCGCCCGGCGCGACCGGGGCGGTGCCGCCCTCCGGCTGGAAGTGGGCGACCTGGCGGTTGAGGAGTTCCGCCTTCTCCGCCGGGTCGTCGACCACGTGGGCCGTGCAGCGCAGTTGGACTGCGGCGTAGAAGGAGGTCGGCGTCCCGTGTTCGGGCGGGGATCCCTCGGGGGCCGCCCACGGGCCCGGGACGTAGGCGTAGTCGTCGACCACGCTCAGGAGGACCGTGGGGTTCTCCTCCAGTGCCCGCCACAGGGGGTTGGGGCGGGCGAGATGGGTGAGTACCTGCCCGTAGGGGCCGGGCTCGGCTTCGTACCGGAAGTGCAGCGGCTGCACCCACGGCGGCTCGCCGGGCAGTCCGTTGACGGCGAGCTGGCCGAAGTCGTGCCGGGACAGCCACGCGCGCCACTCGTCGGGGTCGTGGGCGGCGTCCCAGGGGTGGATCAGCATGGTGGGTCGTCCTCAGTCGGGGGTCAGTCGGTCCTCGGTCGGTTCTCGGTCGGTTCTCAGTCAGTGGTCAGGTAGGCCGGCAGGGCGATCGACGGGTCCAGGTCGTCCGCCGGGATCGGGGTTCCGTAGGTCTTGCGTACCGGGACCACGCCGGACCAGTGGGGGAGCGTCGCGTCCTCCGGGTCGTCGTTCGGGCCGCCCGTGCGGAGCTTGGCGGACACCTCGTCGAGGTCCAGGCGCAGGACGGCCGTCGCAGCCAGCTCCTTGGCGTTGGCCCGGCGGGAGTCGTCGGCGCGGCCGGGAACGACCTGGTCGACCAGGGCGTCGAGGGCCGTGCGCAGCTCCTCGGGGTCGGTGACCTGGCGGGCCGTGCCGTGGACCACGACGGAGCGGTAGTTCATGGAGTGGTGGAACGCCGACTTGGCCAGGACCAGGCCGTCGACGTGCGTCACCGTCAGACAGACCGGCAGCCCGGGAGCCTCCTCGGCCGAGCCCGCCATGCGCGAGCCCGCCATCCGCAGCGGGCGCGAGCCGGTGGAGCCGTGGACGTAGAGGCGGTCGCCGATCCGGCCGTAGAGCGTCGGCAGGACGACGGGCGCGCCGTCGCGGACGAAGCCGAGGTGGCAGACGTACGCCTCGTCGAGTATCGAGTGCACCAGCGCCCGGTCGTACGAGGCGCGGTCGCGGGAGCGGGTCGGGACGGTCCGCTCGGTCGGCTCGTAGGAGTCTGTCGTCGTCGCCGTCGTCATTGCCATCTCCATTGCACTAGTGCATAATGTTGTTTGTGCTAGGAGAGTATCGGATCGAAGGTCGTCGCGCATCGGACATTGCCGCCAGCGTCGAGCGCGGGGTCGGTACGGGTGCGCTGGCGCCCGGTCAACTGCTGCCGCCCATGCGTGAGTTGGCGGGCGTTCTCGGTGTGAACCCGAACACGGTCGCCGCCGCGTACCGGACCCTGCGCGAGCGCGGGGTCATCGAGACGGACGGGCGGCGGGGCAGCCGGGTGCGGGCCAAACCCGCGACGACGGCCCGCGGGTCGATCCGGGTGGAGGCGCCGCCGGGCGTACGGGACGTCAGCCGGGGCAACCCCGACCCGGAGCTGCTGCCCCCGCTCGGTGCGGCGTTCGCCGAGGCCGCGCGGCGGGAGGCGGAGCGGCCCGGGCTGTACGGGGAGGCCCCCGTGGACGAGGGGTTCGCGCGCCTCGCGCGCGCCGCGCTCGACGCGGACGGGGTCCCCGACGGGCCGATCGCCGTCACCTCGGGGGCGCTCGACGCGATCGAGCGGGTCCTCGCGGTCCACCTCAGGCCAGGCGACGCGGTCGCCGTCGAGGACCCCGGGTGGGGGAGCCTCCTCGACCTCGTACCCGCCCTCGGGCTGCGGCCGGTGCCGATCCCGGTCGACGACGAGGGCCCGCTGCCCGCGGCGGTGGCGGGGGCGCTGCGGGACGGGGCGCGCGCGGTGATCGTCACCGACCGGGCGCAGAACCCGACCGGAGCGGCCGTGAGCGCGGAGCGCGCCGAGGCTCTGCGCCGCGTGCTCGCGGACCACCCGGACGTGCTGCTCGTCGAGGACGACCACGGGCACGGCATCGTCGACCTGCCGCTGTCGCCGCTGGCGGGGGTGACCCGCCACTGGGCCTTCGTGCGGTCCGTGGCCAAGGCCTACGGGCCCGACCTGCGGGTCGCGTGCCTGACCGGCGACGCCGAGACCGTCGACCGGGTCCTCGGGCGCCAGCGGCTCGGCCCCGGCTGGGTCAGCAGGATCCTCCAGCGCGCGGTCGCCCACCTGTGGGCCACCGGGGCGGTGGACGCGGCGGCCGTCGCCGGGGCGTACGCGGCGCGGCGCGACCGGCTCGTACGGGCCCTGGAGCGGCGCGGGGTCGAGGCGTACGGGCGGAGCGGCATGAACGTGTGGGTCCCGGTCGCCGACGAGACGGGCGCGGTGACCCGCCTGCTCGGCGCCGGGTGGGCGGTGGCTCCCGGCGCCCGTTTCCGCCTCAGCGCCGGGCCCGCTGTCCGGATCACCGTCTCCGGCCTGCGGGAGGCGGACATCGAGCCCTTGGCCGACGCGGTCGCGAACGCGTCGGGACCAGCGCCGGCCAGGAGCTACGGCTGAGGGCTGAGGGCTGAGGCTTCGGGGCGGGGTTCTTAGGTGCGGGCTGCCGGGTGGCGGTCCGGTGCCGGGGTCGGTGCCGGTGTCGTGGCCGGTGTCGGTGTCGGTGTCGTGGGAGTCGCTCCGGCGATCGGGTGGGGCGTGGGCTTCGGGTGTCTTGACGGGGCTCGGCGCTGGGTCAGGGCCGCGCCCGCGAGGACGATCACCGCGCCGACCGGGGTGTTCCAGGCGAGCTGCTCGTCCAGGAGGGCCACGCCCGCCGCTGTGGCGATCACCGGGATGAAGTACGTGACCATCGACGCCGTCGTCGGGCCGACCTCGGCCACGACCCCGTACTGCAGGAGCATCGCGTACCCCGTGCCGAGCGCGCCCAGGGCGATCACGGCGAGCAGCGGAACGACCTCGACCGACGACGGGAGCGACGTGAACAGCGGAGTCACCACGGCCAGTTGGAGTGTCGCGAGCCCCACCTGGGTGCCGGCGAGCGAGAGGTTCGACGCGCCCGTGCCGGCCAGCGTGCGGCGGACGTAGATCCAGCCGACCGCGTAGCTGAAGGAGGCGAGCAGGGCCATCACCGTGCCCGTGACGTCAAGGCCGGAGAAGCCCTGCCAGGCGCCGAGCACCGTCAGGACCCCGATGAAACCGATGCCGAGCCCCGCCGCGCGCACCCGCGTCGGGCGGTCCTCGGAGAGCGCGACCAGCGAGAGGACCATGCCCCACAGGGGTGTCGTGGCGTTGCAGATGCCCGCGAGCGTCGAGGGAATGGTCAGCTCGGCGTACGAGAAGAGCGAGAACGGAAGCGCGTTGAGCAGGAACGCGGCCACCGTCAGATGGAGCCAGGTGCGCCGACCGCGCGGCAGCCGCTCGCGCTTGATCAGCATCGCGACGGCCAGCACCGCCGTACCGAACAACAGGCGGCCGAAGGTCACCTGGAACGGCGCGAACCCCTCCGTACCGACCTTGATGAAGACGAAGCTGAAGCCCCAGATCAGGGCCAGCACGCCGAAGCGGACCCGCCAGTCGAGAAGGCGTGAACGGCGGGTGGGGGAGGCGGGGGAGGTTGGGGAGGCGAGGGAGGTGGCAGAGGCGGGGTCGGCGGGCGGAGAGGTCGCGGAGCTCATGCCCTCAAGGGTGGATGCTTCAACCTCGTAGAACAAGCGAGATTAAGTGAAGCTCTCCCCTTAGTATTGCTTACATGTTGAACCTGGAGCGCTTGCGGACCCTGGACGCCGTCGCACGGCACGGATCGGTCAGCGGTGCGGCCGACGGCCTGCACGTCACCACCTCGGCCGTGTCGCAGCAACTGTCCAAGCTGGAGCGGGAGATCGGTCAGCAGCTGCTGGCCAAGAACGGCCGGGGTGTCCGGCTCACCGACGCCGGGCTGCTGCTCGCCGAGCACGCGGCGCGCATCCTGTCGCAGGTGGAGCTGGCCCAGGCGGACATCGAGGCGCAGCGCGGACAGGTGGTCGGCGAGGTGCGGATCGCGGCCTTTCCGACGGCGGCGCGCGGGCTGCTTCCCAGTGCCCTCGCCGCGCTGCGCACCGCTCACCCCGATCTCCGCGTGAAGACCACCGAGCTGGAGCCGGAGCAGGGCATCCGTGAGGTCCTGCGGGGCGACGCCGACCTTGCGATCGTCCTGGACTGGAGCAATAAGAGGGCCCCGGTACCGGGCGGGCTCGAACGCGCCCACCTCCTGGACGACGCGGCGGACGTCGCCGTGCCCGCCGGGCATCCGCTGGCCGGGCGGGACGAGGTGGACCTGATCGACTTCGGCGACGACGACTGGGTCTCCTGGCCCGAGGGCGAGTTCTGCCACGACTGGCTGATGTTCACCCTGCGCTCGCAGGGTATGGAGCCGCGCATCGCCCATCTCGCGGGGGAGCACCACACCCAGCTCGCGCTGATCGCCGCCGGGCTCGGGGTGTGCGTCACCCCGCGCCTCGGTCGCGTACCGACCCCGGAGGGGATCGTGTTCATGCCCGTACGGCAGAAGGTGAAGCGGCACATCTACGCGACCTGGCGCAGCGACGCCGACCGGCGGCCGTCCATCCGGGCGGCGGTCGAGGCGCTGCAGGGTGTCGGGGGGCCGCTGAGCCTCTGAGACGCGGGGGCCGCAGGTTGTGAGGTGTCGGGTGCCGGGTGGCAGGTCTCGGGTGGGCAGGTCTCGTCTCAGAGGGAGGACAGCTTGCGGAAGTCCCAGGACGCGACGGCGTCCGGGGTCAGCTTCAGCCAGGCGTGCCGGCCGTCGTGCGGCATCACGTCCAGGTCGAAGTTCTTGGCGGCGAACAGCCTTTCCGGCACGTCGAGTTCGGGGCACGGCTCGCCGGCGCGCGGGGCCTCGCCGACGAAGACGGCCGTGCCCGACAGCTCGGCGCCCCGCAGCTCTCCGTACTCCACCCCGTCGTCGACGACCACCGCGATCCGCGGATCCGCGCGCAGCTCAGCCCAGCGGCGGCTCCTGGTGATCGAGTAGAGCCAGAGCGAGGTTCCGTCCCAGACGAACCAGAGGGCGCCGACATGGGGGCGGCCGTCCGCGGAGACGGTCGCGACCCGGCAGGTGCGCTGCTCGGTGAGGAAGCTGTCCAGCTCTTCCGGGGTCATCATGATCCGGCGTCCACGGCGCTGTGCGACGGTCATCGTCCGCCCCTTTTCTGTCATTCCGACGGAGTCCAATGGATTCTGATGGAGTGTCAGAAATCATGGATGCTCTTCCCTCCTGGGGCAAGGGTGGCTAGCCTCCCCCGCCCGGAGTGCGCCAGACAGCGGCGCGGGGGACAGGGAGGCGATCATGGCCAGTGCGAAGCAGTGGGCGCAGCTCCAGGAGCAGCTCGAACCGGCCGGAACGGTGCTGCTCACCGTCGAGTGCCAGCAGGGAGTCGTCGGACGGGACAGTGCCCTGCCCGAACTTGCCACCGCCGCCCGCTCGTCGGGCGCGCTGGCCAACGTCGCGCGGCTGGTCGCGGCCGCGCACGAGGCCGACGTGCAGGTGCTGCACGCGGTCGCCGAGCGCCGACCCGACGGGCGCGGAGCCAACACCAACGCCCGGCTGTTCCGGGCCGCTTCCCGGCTGCCCGTCCAACAGCACAGCGGGAGTACGGCGGTTCGGATCGCGGAACCCATCGAGATCTCCGAACAGGACCTGGTCGTACGGAGGTTGCACGGGCTCTCGCCCCTCGCCGGGACCGATGTGGACCCGCTGCTGCGCAACCTCGGCTGCCGCACGCTCGTCGTCACCGGCGTCTCGGCCAACGTGGCGATCCCCAACGCCGTCTTCGACGCGGTCAACCTCGGATACACCGTGGTCGTGCCCGGGGACGCCATCGCGGGGGTGCCGGCCGACTACACCCCCGCGATGATCCGTCACACGCTCGCGCTCGTCTCCACCGTCACCACCACCGAAGACGTGCTGAGCTGCTGGAAGAGCCCGAGGCGCGTCACGCGAGCGTGAAGAGCCTGAGGCGCGTCACGCGCACGTGAAGAGCCCGCGGCGCGTCACGCGAACGTGATCGAGTCCCCCTCCACCTTGATCGGGGTCGGCGGCAGCGGCGCGGTGGCGGGGCCGCCCTTCACGCTGCCGTCCGACACGTCGAACTTGCTCTGGTGGCACGGGCACGTGATCACCCCGTCGGCGACACCACTGACCGCGCACCCCTGGTGCGTGCACTTGGAGGAGAATGCCTTGAACTCGCCCGCCTTCGGCTGGGTGATCACCACGCCCTGACCGTCGAGGACCTTGCCGCCGCCCACCGGGATGTCCGCCGTCTTCGCGAGCGCGGCCCCGGCCTCCTGTGGCGCGTCCGCCCCGCCGCCGCTGCCCTTGTCGTTCGTGCCGCCGCCTCCGCAGGCGGTCAGCGCCGCTGCCAGGCCCGCGCCACCCGCTGCCGCGACGACCGTCCGACGTGCCACACCACTCATTCGCACTCCCCTTGCGTTCCGATCGGTTCCGCATCGGTTTCGACGGGACCAGTTTCGATCTCCTTGTGGAGTGAGTACGCGCCGGCGAACCGAAACGTTCAACCCGCCGACGAGTCGGCGCGCAGGGCCGCCAGGACTTCGCCCGCGAGGGCGACCGGGTCGCCGGCCGGACGCGTTGGGTACGTCGCGTGACCGCGCGCCCAGGCGTCGTCCACCGCGAACCAGTCGACAGCGGCCGGAGCCGTACCGCTCACCAGGGCACGGTCGAGACCCGCGAAGTACGTCCGCCAGCGCGGCCCGTACAGGTCCTGGAGGAGCCCGGACCACTCGCGGTTGGCGTAGTCACGCAGGCCGCCCTCGCTCGGCACGCGGTCGCCCCAGGTCGTCAGGATCGAGCGGGCGTCGTACTCGAGCCGGTCGCGCTCGGCGGCGTCCGCGCCCCAGGACCGGGCGTCGGTGAGCCACGGCCCGAGCAGGAAGCGCCGGTCGGAGCCGACCAGCCGGCCGAGCAGCTCGATGTCGGCGTTCCACTCGCCCACCAGGGCTCGGAAGCCGGCCAGGTCCTTGGCCTCGTACGCCGTCCTGATCCGGGGAAGGAGGACACGGCTGCGGTTGGTGAGCGCCTGGCGGGCCACGTCGACCAGGTCGTAGCGGTACGCGTCCGTGGTCCGCAGCGCCGGGGCCACCTGGAGCAGCTCCGCGAGCGCGCCTTCCACGCTCGCCGCGTCGTAGCGCATCACGGACGGGCTCCACCGCGCGGCGCGGACCGCTGTGAGACTCGGGCGTGCGGTGAACAGGCTGTCCTGCGGCTCGCTCCAGCTGCCGGACGGCATGCTGTACGGGCCGAGGCGCAACTGCTCCCAGGCGGCGGCCGCGTGCGGGTCCTCCCCTCCGTAGCGGCGGGCTGCGTACGCGGCGAACCAGGACGCCTGGTCGATCGGCTCGTGCTGCCAGGCGAGTTCGGTGAACAGGTCGAAGGCAGCGGGGCTGCCGCCGGTGGCCTCCGGCAGGTACGCGATGCCGCGCAGCGCGCTGTCGGGCTTCGCCAGCCACGCGTGGAAACGGCTCAGCCACGCACCGGTGTTGGCACCGAGGCCGCTGTGGCCTCCGAAGTTGGGGATCGTGCCGAAGGCGTAGGGCGTACCGCCCCAACGGGTCTCCCGGTCCAGGTCGTCGTACCGGTCCGAGAGGCCGTCGACGACGAGGACCCGGCTGCGGTCCACCCCGTCGAGGAGGGCCGTCGACGGGTTGCTCTGCCAGCCGAGCATGACCCAGGTGGCGCCGGGATGGGCGCTCTCCAGGGCCTGTTGGACCGCGCCGGCCGCGCTCGGGACGTCGACAGCACCCGCGCTGCCGCCCTCGTGCAGCAGGTCCATCTTGAACATGTCCGTGGCGCCGAACTTCTCCTGCTGCACGCGGTAGAAGGTGGCGGCCACCTGGTCGAAGAGCGGTCCCGTCGGGTCCAGCCAGTCCGGGCGCTCGAACCCCACCCAGTTGCCCTGCGGCACCGTGACCGCGCCCGGGTTGCGGTCGGCGAAGCCGGACGGCACCGTACCGAAGAAGCCCGGCAGGACAGGGGTCATGCCCAGCGCGCGCAGCCGGTCGGCGATCCTACGGCCCAGTTGCGCGCGGGCGTCGACGAGTTGGTGGGAGACCGGGCCGGCGAAGCCGGACAGGTTCTGCAGCAGCCACCAGCCCTGATGGGCGGGACCGGGGATCCACGCGCGCAACTCGGCCTGGCTGTAGCCGAATTGCTGGAAGGTCTCGTAGTACGTGTACTCGGCGCCGGTCGGGACGAAGACCTCGTTCACGCCGTGCAGCGCCAGCAGGTCGATGTCGCGCTGGTACGAGGCGAAGTCCCGGTACGCGCCGGAGTAGCCCTCGTCGGTGTCGTTCAGGGCGTAGCGGTGGGGCACGCTCGCCGTGCGCGTGATCTCGCCGTCGACCGCGGGGAGCGTGGCGGGCAGGCGGCCGAGGCTGTCTCCGGGCCAGCCGATGTCGACCCCGGCGACGTGCTCCAGGTACCACCCTGCGCCGGTGAGCAGTGTGGCCGGTGACGTGCCCCGTACGACGATGGCCCCAGTCCGGCCGGAGACGGCGAAGGAGTCCTCCTCCGAGCCGGCCCCCCGGGGGATCGGGACGAGCGTGAACTGCGCGGCGCGGGAGGGCAGCAGGCGCTCCAGGGCGGCGCGGGCGGGGGCGGTGTCGAAGGCGGGGGCCTTCTGGGCGGGGGCTTGCTGGCCGGGGGCTGCGGATTCTTGCCCGGCGGTGGCCGTCCGGGGGCCGGCGGCGGTGGTCGGTGCGGCGGGGAGCGCCAGCGCGGTCGTCGCGGCCAGCGCCATGACGGTAAGCGTCCTGCGGACTCGAAGGACCAGGTGACTGCCCATCCAGCTCTCTCCTCGGAGTGATTGACGCATGATCAGCTCACTCTCCGACGAACGACCGGCCCCGCGCCGCAGGCGGAGCCGGTTTCAGGTGGCGCTCATCCGTGCGGGTGCAGCACCGGACGCAGCGGACGCACCGGACGCGCCTGGCGTCCGGTGACGTGCTTCCCGCAGGTCGGGGTGCTCGCGGCGCGAGGCCGGGTAGGTGGCGCGAGGCCGCGTAGTCAGCGCACGGCCTGCTTCACCAGCTCGGCGACGTGCGCCTCCACCTCGGGCGTGACCTCCGTCAGGGCGAAGCCCGCGGGCCACATGGGGCCCGCGTCCAGTCGCGCCTGGTCGCTGAAGCCGAGGGTCGCGTAACGCGCCTTGAACTTCTCCGCGCTCTGGAAGAAGCAGAGGACCTTGCCGTCCAGCGCGTAGGCGGGCATGCCGTACCAGAGCTTCGGCGCGAGGGCCGGGGCCGCGGCGGTGATGACGGCGTGGAGGCGCTCGGCCATCGTCCGGTCCGAGTCCTGCATCTCGGCGATCTTCGCGAGCACGTCGCGCTCCGCCTCCGCCGCCTTGTCGGCGCGCGAGCCGCGCCGCGCCGCCGCGCGCAGCTCCTGCGCGTGGTCCTTCATCGCGGCCCGCTCCTCGGCCGTGAAACCCTCGTACGCCTTGCTCGTCGTGTTGCTCGTGGTGCTGGTCATGGCTACTCCCTCGTGGTGGGCCGGCGGCCCGTTCGCTGTGGTCATACTCTCGCCCGGCGGGCGTACCGGCCGCCTCCGTGCTGACCACGGAATCCACCACGGAGGACCGGTCGGTGGCGAGGGAACCGTGGAGACTGGATTTCGCTCTCGTAGGGCGAGTTCGAGGGAGGCCGGGATGATGAGCGACATCACGAGCACGAGCATGAGCATGGGCATGAGCCCGAGGCGCCCGGGAGGGCTCCAGGTGGCCTGGGCGGTCACGCTGGCCGCCGTGGCGGCGGAGGTGGCCGTCTGGTTCCTGGGCGCCTTCGTCGTCGCGCCCACGGGGCTCGACGAATTGACCGAGTTCGCGGGGCGCGGGGAGGCGGTCACGCGGCTCGCCGTCTCGGGCGTTGTCCTGGCCGTCCTTCTGGGCGTCTGGGTGGCCGTCGCGCTGTGGATGCGGGCCGGACGTGGATGGGCCCGGATCGTCCTGACCGTCATCGGCGCGGGGCTTCTGCTGTTCCGGGTCGGTGACTTCAGCATGGACGGCGTGGAGCCGGCCTGGTGGGCCGCGTTCAACGCCCTGCCCGACCTGCTGGCCGCGGCCGCGATCGTCCCGATGTGGCTGCCCGCGAACCGGGCTCGCCCACGCCCCGTCACCTGACCCCTTTTCAGGGGCCGGTCTCAGCGGTCGAGTTCTTTGTGGGCGGTCTCCGGCAGCCGGAGGTACACCGCAGAGGAGACCAGGCAGAGGCCCGCGACGTACCAGGGGAAGAGACCCGGCCGGTCCAGCTCCTTGAAGAGCGTGCCGACGTACGGGGCCGTTCCACCGAAGACGGCGACCGTCAGCGAGTACGGGAAGCCGATCCCGGCCGCGCGGACGCGGGCGGGGAACAACTCGGCGTTCACGGCCGCCGAGATCGACGTGAACCCGGTCAGCAGCACCATGCCCGCGCACTGCACCAGCAGGAGCGAGCCGAACGAGCCGTCGAGGGAGCGCAGCAGCGGTACGCCGAGCAGGGCGAAACCGACGCCGAAGAAGAGCAGGAGCGGCTTGCGCCCGAACCGGTCGGAGAGCAGCCCGCCGACCGGCTGGAGCAGGGCGAAGAACGCCAGCGACAGGGTTCCGGCGAGCAGCGCGTCCGCCTTGTCGATACCGGTGTTGAGCTCCGCGTACGTCGGGAGGTAGGAGGTCCACGTGTAGTACGCGAGGGTTCCGCCCGCCGTGATGCCGCAGATCAGCAGCGAGGCGCGGGGATGGCGCCGCAGTGCCTCGAAGAGGCCCGGTCGGGGCGCGTCCTGCCGCTCGACGTCGTGGGTCTCCTCGGCGCCGCGGCGGATCCAGAAGCCCGCGAGGCTCAGGACGGCTCCGAGGAGGAAGGGGATCCGCCAGCCCCAGCCGTTCATCCCGTCGTCCCCGAGCACGGCGACGAGCAGGGCGGCCGTCCCGGAGGCGGCGAGCTGTCCGGCGGAGGTGGAGACGTACTGGAAGGACGAGAAGAGTCCGCGCCGCCGTGGCCCGGCGGACTCGACGAGGAAGGTGGTCGAGGCCGCGAACTCCCCTCCCACCGAAAGCCCTTGGAGCAGCCGGGCGACGACGAGCACGACGGGCGCGAGGACGCCGGCGGCCGCGTACGTCGGGGTGAGGCCGACCAGCAGGCTGCTGCCGCCCATGAGGAGGATGGTGGCGGTGAGCGCGGTCCGCCGGCCGCGCCGGTCCGCCACGGCGCCCATGAGGAGCCCGCCGACGGGCCGCATGAAGAAGCCGACGGCGAAGACGGCGAACGTCGACAGGAGCGGGACGAGGGAGTTGCCGGAGCTCTTGGGGAAGACCTGGTTCGCGATGTAGGCCGCGAGGAAGGTGTACGCGTACCAGTCGTACCACTCGACCGCGTTGCCGACGGAGGCCGCCAGCAACTGACGCAGCGGGCGCGGGGGCGGGACGGCAGTGGGGCGGCCGGGGACGGGTTCGAGGCCGACGGAGGGGGTGTCTGTCATGATCACGACCTGCCCCGACAAGGCACTCCATACGCCCAAGATCCAGCCGACTCCCTGGCCTCGGGCCGGCGGGCCTTGGGCCGATCGGCTCAGGCGCGGCGCGCCTCGTCCGGCTTCGCGCCACCGTGTGAAGTGATCCGGCCATGGAACAGTGTGACGACCCGATGCTCCCCCGTCTCCCGGAGCGGGCGCCGTGAGCACCCCCGGGCGCGGGGACGCGCAGGGAAGCGGCCGCTACGGCGAGGCGGTGTTCCGCCCCGAACAGGCGGGCGAAGGTGAGCGCATCGATTTCGGGGCCCTCGCGTACGACGACATCACGATGGCCCGGCTCCGCGCCCTGGGGGCGGGCCCCGGGTGGCACTGCCTCGACGTGGGCGCCGGCACGGGCACGGTCTCCCGCCGCCTGCTGGAGGAGGCCGGGGTCGAGTCCGTCCTCGCGGTGGACCGCGACGTACGCTTCCTCCGCGCGCGGCCCGCACCGGGGCTCGACGTACGGGAAGTCGACGTCACCGCCCCGGACTTCGCCCCCGGCCGGTTCAGGCTCGTCCACGCGCGCTTCGTCCTGATGCACCTCCCCGAACACGAGCGCCTCATCGGCCGCCTCGCCGAACTCGTCGCACCCGGCGGCGTGCTGGTCCTCAGCGACGCGATCGACCTGACGAGCGACCGGACGCCTGACACGCCGTACACGGAGGTGATGCGCGCGATGTGGCGGGGACTACGGGACACCATCGGCACCGACATCTCCTGGGTACCGTCGTACCCGCAACTGCTGAGCGGAGCCGGGCTCGTCCCTGTCGCCGCCGAGATCCACGTCCCGCCACTGGAGCCCGGCAGCCCCATCAGCCGCTTCTGGGCGGACACTTGGGAGCGCAGCCGCACCGCGATGCGCGCCACCGGCCTCGTCGACGACGCGTCCGTCGACACGGCGATCCGCTACGTGGACTCGGAGGAATGCGCGTCGCTGTCGGCCGGCATGCTCACCGCGTGGGGGCGGAAGCCGGGGCTGGGTACGGCGAGCGACTGAAGGCCGCCCGCCGAATACGCAAGTGGACAACGCATGTTCGATTGCGTAACGATGGCGCTTTCTTCAAAGGCCGGTGCGACTGCTGTCATTGCCGGGGGATGGCCGCAGAAGAGGGTGGAGTAATGGCGAAAGCCGAGTTCTATGTGTCGGCCGATGTGGAGGCCGACGGGCCGGTGCCCGGGCCGTTCTCGATGTCGAGTTTCGGGCTCGCCGTCGCGGGGGTGCATGACGGGGAGGGGTTCAAGGCCTTCGATCCAGCCGAGCGGACCTTCTACGCCGAGCTCAAGTCGATCAGTGACAGCTTCGACCCGGAGGCCCTCGCGGTCAGTGGGCTGGATCGTGGGCGGTTGGTTCGGGAGGGGCGGGAGCCTGCGGAGGGGATGAATGCCGCGGCTGCCTGGCTCGGCGAGGTGGCCGAGGAGTTGGGGGCCGTTCCGGTGTTCGTCGCGTATCCGCTGGGGTACGACTGGATGTGGATGTACTGGTACTTCATGCGGTTCGCGGACACCGGCTCGCCGTTCGGGCACTCCCGCTGCATGGACATCAAGACGCTGTACGCCGCCAAGGCCGCCGTGCCGGTCAATCGGGCGACGAAGAGGTCGATGCCAAGCCATCTGCTGTCCTCGCGGGCCCATACGCACAACGCCCTGGACGACGCGATCGAGCAGGCCGAGCTGTTCCAGAACCTGATGCTGTGGGGCGCCGACGCCTGAGTCGTGACGGTCGGGCGGCGGATAGCCTGGGGCGATGCTTACAGAAGTGACAGCGACCCGGTATGTCACGCCCTTGCGTGAGGGTGGATCGCTCCCGGGCATCGTCGAGGCCGACGACCTCGGTACGTACGTCATGAAGTTCACCGGCGCCGGGCAGGGGCGGAAGACGCTCGTCGCCGAGGTCGTCTGCGGGCAGCTCGCGCGGCGGCTCGGGCTGCGGGTGCCCGAGCTGGTCGGGATCCAGCTCGATCCCGTCATCGGGCTCTCCGAGCCCGACCAGGAGGTGCAGGAGCTCCTGAAGGCCAGTGGTGGGCTCAACCTCGGGATGGACTATCTGCCCGGGTCCCTCGGGTTCGATCCGCTCGCCTATGAGGTGGACTCGCGGGAGGCGGGCAGAGTCGTCTGGTTCGACGCCGTGATTAACAACGTCGATCGGTCCTGGCGCAACCCCAACATGCTCGTCTGGCACGGCGACCTCTGGCTGATCGACCACGGCGCCACCATGATCTGGCACCACAACTGGCCCGGCGCCCAGGCCTCCGCGGCCAAGCCGTACGACGCCTCCGACCACGCCCTCGCGCCGTTCTCGCCGGACGTCGCCGCCGCCGCTGCCGAGCTCGCGCCGCTCGTCACGCGGGAGCTCCTGGAGGAGGTCGCCGCCGACGTGCCCGACGAGTGGCTCGTCGACGAGCCCGGGTTCGACAGCACCGACGCGCTGCGCCGGGCCTACGTGGAGGCCCTGCTGCCGCGCGCCGCGACCATCCACGAGCGCATCACCCTCGGCCCGCGCGTCGAGCGCGGGCCCGCGCAGCCGCCCGGCTGGCTCGCCGAGCGCCTAGCCCCCCGGCCGCACCCCACCGAGAAGGACCGCACCACGTGACCGACCGCGATGTCTTCGAGTACGCGCTGCTGCGCGTCGTGCCACGCGTCGAGCGCGGTGAGTTCTTCAACGCCGGCGTGGTGGTCTACTGCCGCGCCAAGTCCTTCGTCGCCGCCCGGACCCATCTCGACGAGGGCAAGCTCCGCGCGCTCGACCCGGGCGCCGATGTCGTCGGCGTACGGGCCGCTCTGCACGCGGTCGAGGGGGTCTGCCTGGGTGGCGAGGACGCCGGGCAGGCGTCCCGTGACGATGCGGGGCGGCGGTTCCGGTGGCTCATCGCGCCCCGGTCGACGGTCGTCCAGCCCGGGCCCGTGCATACCGGTCTGACCGTCGATCCCGAAGTCGAGGTCGACCGGCTGCTCGACCTCCTTGTGCGCTGAGTGAGCCGGTGCACCCGGTGTGCCGTTGACACCGGGTGCCAGGGCTTCTAGCGTCTCGTCTGCGAAGGTGCTAAGCGGTCGCTCATGTGAGTGAGGGACGCACCGAGCGGGCCGCTGTCAGGGATGATCCAAGGGCGAGGAGAATCAGCATGTCGACCACCGAGCAGCGCGTAGCCGTCGTCACCGGCGGGGCGCGGGGCATTGGAGCGGCGACCGCCGTACGGCTGGCCGCGGAGGGCCGCGCCGTCGCCGTACTCGACCTCGACGAGGCGGCCTGCAAGGACACCGTCGAGAAGATCACCGCCGCCGGTGGCACCGCCATCGCCGTCGGCTGCGACGTCTCCGACAGTGCCCAGGTCGAGGCCGCCGTCGCCCGCGTTGCCACCGAGCTCGGCGCGCCGACGATCCTCGTGAACAACGCGGGTGTGCTCCGCGACAACCTGCTCTTCAAGATGTCCGAGTCCGACTGGGACCTGGTCATGAACGTCCACCTCAAGGGCGCGTTCCTGATGGCCAAGGCCTGTCAGAAGCACATGGTGGACGCGGGCTTCGGCCGCATCGTCTCGCTCTCCTCGTCCTCCGCGCTCGGCAACCGGGGCCAGGCGAACTACGCGGCGGTCAAGGCCGGTCTGCAGGGCTTCACCAAGACCCTCGCCAAGGAGCTGGGCAAGTTCGGCATCACGGCCAACGCCGTCGCCCCGGGCTTCATCGTCACCGAGATGACCGCGCAGACCGCCGAGCGCATGGGCATGGGCTTCGAGGACTTCCAGGCCGCGGCCGCCTCCATGATCCCGGTCCAGCGCGTCGGCAGGCCCGAGGACGTCTCCAACGCCATCGCCTTCTTCACGGGGGACGACGCCGGCTTCGTCTCCGGCCAGGTCATGTACGTGGCCGGCGGCCCGCTCAACTGACGCCCGCGCGGGAAGAGGAGACGTACATGAGCACGAAGGAACTGCCCGAGCTGTCCGGCAAGGTCGCCCTCGTCACCGGCGCGAGCCGGGGCATCGGCTACGGCGTGGCCGAGGCCCTCGTCGCCCGCGGCGACCGGGTCTGCATCACGGGACGTGGCGAGGAGGCCCTCAAGGAGGCCGTCGAGCAGCTCGGCTCCGACCGGGTGATCGCCGTACCAGGAAAGGCCCACGACGAGGCCCACCAGGCCGCCGCCGTCGCGGCGACCATGGAGGCCTTCGGCCGGGTCGACTTCCTGGTGAACAACGCCGGGACGAATCCGGTATTCGGCCCGATGGCCGATCTCGACCTGAATGTCGCCCGCAAGGTCTACGAGACGAATGTGATCTCGGCGCTCGGATTCGCCCAGCAGACCTGGCACGCCTGGCAGAAGGAGCACGGCGGCGCGATCGTGAACATCGCGTCCGTCGCCGGCGTCTCTCCCTCGCCGTTCATCGGCGCGTACGGAATGAGCAAGGCGGCCATGATCAATCTGACCCTCCAGCTCGCGCACGAGTTCGCGCCAGTCGTGCGGGTCAACGCGATCGCCCCGGCGGTGGTGAAGACGAAGTTCGCTCAGGCTCTCTACGAGGGCCGGGAGGCCGAGGCGGCCGCCGCCTACCCGCTGGGGCGGCTCGGCGTCCCGGAGGACATCGGGGGCGCCGCCGCGTTCCTCACGTCCGACCAGTCGGACTGGATCACGGGCCAGACTCTCGTGGTCGACGGGGGGATTTTCCTCAACGCCGGTGTCGGGTGACCGGTATCCGGACACTCACCTGAATTTCTGACCGGTTTGACCCCGGTTAATCGTCGAATGCCTCAAGTGCCCCGTCAGGGTCGAACATTGACCTGGCGGGGCGCTGCGGTATGGTCGGCCGACCCAAGGCTGAACGAGGAGCGTGCGCACGTGTTCAACCGGACCAGTCTGCAGGTCGCTGCAGCCCTTGCGTCCATATCCCTGGTGTCCGGATGCGGGCTGTTTTCGGACAATGAATCCGCGGCGGACCAGAGAATCGTGGTCGGCACGACGAGTTCTCCCACCACGCTCGATCCGGCAGCCGCTTGGGACAATTCCTGGGAGCTGTTCCGAAATGTCTTCCAGACGCTGGTGAGTTTCCCGACGGGAAGCACTTCCCCGCAGTCGGACGCCGCCGACTGCAAATTCACCGACACCGCCAGCCGGATCTTCGAGTGCACCCTCCTCGACGGGCTGAAGTTCTCCAACGGCAACACGCTGGACGCCAAGGCCGTGCAGCACTCCATCGAGCGCATCCGGAAGATCGACGCCGACGGCGGCCCGAACGGGATGCTCGGTTCCCTCGACTCGATCGAGACGGTCAACGACCGCACGGTCGTCTTCAAGCTGAACAAGCCGGACGCGACCTTCCCCTTCGTCCTGGCCACGCCCGCCATGTCGCTCGTGGACCCGGCCGAGTACCCGGCCGACGCGCTCCGCGAGGACGGCGAGCTCACCGGATCCGGTCCGTACGTCCTCGACGAGTACACCGAGGGCGAGAAGGCCGAGCTGACCAAGAACCCCGTCTACAAGGGGTTCGCGGACCGCAAGAACGCCGGCGTGACCATCCGGTACTTCAAGGAGTCCGAGCCGATGGTCGCGGCGCTGAAGAAGAAGGAGATCGACGCCACCTACCGCGGTCTCACCGCCGAGGAGGTCGTCGACCTCCAGAGCTCCAGCGACGCCAACGAGCACCTCCAGCTGATCGAGTCGCCGGGCGCCGACATCCGCTACCTCGTCTTCAACGCCCAGGACCCCTCGGTCGCCAAGGAGCCCGTCCGCAAGGCGATCGCGCAGCTCGTCGACCGTGAGGAGCTCGTCGACAAGGCGTACAAGGGAACGGCCGAGCCGCTGTACTCCATGGTCCCGAAGGGCATCGTCGGCCACACCACCGAGTTCTTCGACCGGTTCGGCGAGCCGAGCGTCTCCAAGGCGCGGGACATCCTGCGCGACGCCGGGATCAAGAAGCCCGTCGACCTGACGTTCTGGTTCACCACCGACCGGTACGGCTCCGGCACCGCGCTGGAGTTCGCCGAGCTCAAGCGGCAGCTGGACGCCTCCGGGCTGTTCCAGGTGACCCTGCAGAGCAAGCCGTGGAAGGAGTTCGCCGCCGGCTACCAGAAGGGGCAGTACCCGGTCTTCGGCCGAGGCTGGTTCCCCGACTTCCCGGACGCGGACAACTTCATCTCCCCGTTCGTCGGCAAGCAGAACGCCCTGGGGACGCCGTACGTGAGCCCAAGGATCACCGACGAGATCCTCCCGAAGTCGCGTCGCGAGACCGACCGCGGGGCGGCCGTCTCCCAGTTCCGCGAGGCCCAGGAGATCATGGTCGAGGACGTCCGGCTGCTCCCGCTGTGGCAGGGCAAGCTCTACATCGCGGCCAGCGAGGACATCGGCGGCGCCGAGCGCGCGCTCGACCCGCAGACCGTCATGCAGATGTGGGAGCTCAGCCGCAGGGCGAGCTGGTAGACGGCCGCCGCCAGGCGGCCCGAGAAGCACCGTTGTCAGTGGCCCCCGGTAGGTTCTGAGGCGTAGAAGAGATCGCCTACCGGAGGTTGTTGACGTGACCGACACCGACATGCTGCCCGAGTCCTGGCGCGGCGTCCTCGGGGACGAGCTGCAGAAGCCGTACTTCAAGCAGCTGACCGAGTTCGTCGAGGAGGAGCGGGCCAAGGGGCCGGTCTACCCGCCGCGCGAGGAGGTCTTCGCCGCTCTCGCGGCGACGCCGTACGACAAGGTGAAGGTCCTGATCCTCGGACAGGACCCGTACCACGGGGAGGGGCAGGGCCACGGCCTCTGCTTCTCCGTCCGGCCGGGCGTCAAGACCCCGCCCTCCCTGCGGAACATCTACAAGGAGATGCAGGAGGAGCTGGGCCACCCCGTGCCCGACAACGGCTATCTGATGCCGTGGGCCGAGCAGGGCGTGCTGCTGCTCAACGCGGTCCTCACCGTCCGGGCCGGCGAGGCGAACTCGCACAAGGGCCAGGGCTGGGAGAAGTTCACGGACGCGGTGATCGGCGCGGTGGCCTCGCGGCCTGACCCGGCGGTCTTCGTGCTCTGGGGGAACTACGCCCAGAAGAAGCTTCCGCTGATCGACGAGGAGCGGCACGTCGTCGTGAAGGGCGCGCACCCCTCGCCGCTGTCGGCGAAGAAGTTCTTCGGGTCACGCCCCTTCACGCAGATCGACGAGGCCATCGCCGCCCAGGGCCACGAGCCGATCGACTGGCGCGTCCCGAACCTCGGCTGAGCCGTCCGACGGGCCGCCACCCGAGCCTGTGCCGGATCGGGGGCCTCGGCGGTTAGCGTCGGAGCCCCCGGACGGTGAGCGCGTGGAGGCCGCAGTGACCGAGCAGCAGCAGGTGGCGGACGACGGCGTCCTGACCCGGATCGGGCAGGCGACGATGCTGCTCCACGGCGGAGACCGCGAGGAGGCGCGCAACCGGTTCGTCGACCTGTGGGGGCAGATCGGCCCGGACGGCGACCCCCTGCACCGCTGCACGCTCGCGCACTACATGGCCGACGCGCAGGACGACCCGGACGCCGAGCTGGCCTGGGACCTGCGGGCCCTGCTGGCGGCCGAGGAGCTGTACGGGGAGCGGTCGGCCGGCCACGACTCGGCCGTCGCCCTCCGGGCCCTGTACCCCTCGCTCCACCTCAACCTGGCCGCCGACTACCTGAAGCTCCAGCGGCTCGACGCGGCCCGCGTCCACCTCGACCGGGCCCGCGTCGCCTCGGACGCCCTGGACGACGACGGCTACGGGAACGGGGTCAGGGCCGCGATCGAGCGGCTGGAGGTGCGGCTGCGGGGGCGGTAGGGGGCGGCAGTGCGGGCGGTGGGGCGCTCCTGGACTGTCGGTCGCCCGCAGCCCGGTCGGTCGTTCGTAACCCGTTGCCCGTAACCCCTCGCCCGGTCAGTCGCCCGTCGACCCGTCGATGCGCTCGCGCAGCAGATCCGCGTGGCCGTTGTGGCGCGCGTACTCCTCGATCATGTGGGTGTAGATCCAGCGCAGGTTGAACACCTCACCGCTCCGGTGCTTGCCCGTGCTCACGTCGTCCAGGCCGTGGGCCGCCGCGACGGCGCGCGCTCCCTCGATCTCCCGCTGCCAGACGGCGTGGGTCTCCTCCCAGGTGTCCGCGTCGGTGACCCGGAACGCGCGGTCCGTGTCCTCCGCCGTGCTGTAGATCCGCTCGGCCCGTTCGTCGGCCATGACCCGCCGGAACCAGCCGCGCTCCACGTCGGCCATGTGCCGGACCAGGCCGAGCAGGGTGAGGTTCGACGGGGGAGCGGAGGCGGTGCGCAGCTGGGCCTCGTCGAGGCCCCGGCACTTCAGGGCGAGGGTCTGCCGGTGGTAGTCCAGCCAGCCTTCGAGCATCTCGCGCTCGCCGGCGAGGGTGGACGGTTCGGTACGCGCGCTGTCATCGACGGAGGTCATCAGGGCATCGTGTCCCATGGGCCGGGCCCGGCGCCAGGGGGTTTGGCCGGGGTTCACCCGCCGAGCATGCCGCGCAGCAACTCCTGGAACCCGGTGCGCAGTTCCGCACGGCTGGGTACGGCAGAGTGGAACGATCCCGCCGCGCAGGAGAAGAGCAGCCCCTCGCACCAGGCGATCAGGGACAGGGCGTGGCGCGCCGGGGCCGTCGAGCCGGCGGCCGCCATCATCGCGATCAGTGGGCCGTGGAACGTCGCCGAGCCCGCCGCGTCGAAGAAGGCGCGGAGCTCGGGGCGGCGGGTGGCCTCCAGGGCGAGCTCGTAGCGCGAGACGAGGAGCGCCCGGTGGTCGGTGAGGTACCGGTGCAGGGCCAGAGACAGGGCGTCCACCAGGGCGTCGGGCCCGGCGTCGGGTCCCGGCAGCTCGTCCAGGGTGAGGACCCCCGACTCCAGTTCGACCTGCCTGCGGACCGCCGTTTCGAGCAGCGCCTGCCGGGTGCGGGCATGGTTCGACGTCGACCCCTGGGGCAGCCCGGCGCGCTCGTCCACGGCGCGATGGGTCAGCCCCCGCATCCCCCGGTCGACGAGGAGGGCGAGCGCGGCGTCACCGATGAGGGTGGGGCGGGAGAGGAGCCGGGCGGGGGAGTCCGGGCCCGCGGAGTTCGGGCCTGGCGAGCTTGGGGCGGGCGCGGAGGTGCGGGCGGTCATGGGGACAACCTATCCGCCTCTATCGCCATGACTACAGCTGTAGTACCGTCTCCATCAGGGAACTACAGGTGTAGTTGCCTGAACGGGAACGCCGAGGGGGAAGCATGGAACAGCACCGTGCCGTCGTGATCGGAGCGGGCGTCGGAGGGCTCACGGCTGCCGTCGCCCTCCATCGGGGCGGCTGGGACGTCACCGTCCTGGAGCGGGCCGCCGCGCTCACCCCGGTCGGGGCCGGCATCGGCCTCGCCCCCAACGCCCAGCGCGCTCTCGACGTCATCGACCTCGGCGACCAGGTCCGCGCGCTCTCCGCCTGGCAGGGCGACGGCGGAATGCGGGCGCCCGACGGCCGCTGGCTCGCCCGTACCAGCGCCCGGGCCGCCACCGAGCGTTTCGGCGGCCCGCTCGTCCTGTTGCACCGCGCCACCCTCGTCGGGATCCTCCTCGGCGCCCTCCCCGCCGGCGTCGTCAGGACCGGAGCGCCCGCCTCCGTCGCCGACCCCGGTGACGACGCTCGGCCCGCCCTCGTCCGCACCCCGGACGCGGACATCGAGGCCGAGCTGGTCGTCGGCGCCGACGGCATCCGCTCGACCGTCCGGAGCGCCCTGTTCCCCGACCACCCCGGACCCCAGTACTCCGGCTTCACGACCTGGCGCGTCGTCGTGCCCGCCCTCGACCGCCCGTTCGCCCCGCACGAGACGTGGGGCCGGGGTCGCCTCTGGGGCACTCAGCCGCTCAAGGACGGCCGCGTCTACGCGTACGCCATGGCCGCCGCCCCAGAAGGCGCCCAGGTCCCGGACGACGAGCGGGCGGAACTCCGCCGGCTCTTCGGTGGCTGGCACCACCCGGTCCCCGAGATCCTCGCCTCCGTCGCCCCCGACGCCGTACTGCGCCACGACGTCCACCACATGCTGGACCCCCTGCCCGCCTTCCACCACGGCCGCGTGGCTCTGCTCGGCGACGCCGCCCACGCCATGCAGCCCACCCTCGGCCAGGGCGGCAACCAGGCCATCGAGGACGCCGTCGTCCTGGCCCACCACGCGGGCCGGGGGCTCCCGCCGAGCGGCGCCCTCGCCGCGTACACCGCCGACCGGCTGCCGCGCACCACCGCCATCGTCCGCAAGGCCGCCCGCACCGGGCGGCTCACCCTGCTCTCCGCCCGACCCGCCGTCGCCGCGCGCGACGCGCTCATCGCGGCGGTCTCGCGCTTCGGTCCCGGCCTCGTGCTGCGCGGCTTCGACGGCATCGCCGACTGGCGCCCGCCCACCGCCGACGCCCGCCCGGGCGCCGCACACCCGGCAGACGAACGAGCGGCCGACGGACGATCGGCCGGCCAACGCCCCCGCGTAAGCTGACCAGCGCGAACGGCACGTCGGGTGCCGTCGCGCACACCTCGTCACGCGCAAGGGAGACCACGTGAAGGTCGGCTGCATCGGACTCGGCGACATCGCGCAGAAGGCCTACCTCCCGGTCCTCGCCACCCTCCCCGGCGTCGAACTCCACCTGCAGACACGGACGAAGGCGACCCTCGACCGGGTCGCCGAGACCCACCACGTGCCGCCGCTCCAGCGCCACGGCGACCTGGACTCGCTGCTCTCCGCCGGGCTCGACGCGGCCTTCGTGCACGCGCCGACCGCCGTGCACCCCGAGATCACCACCCGGCTCCTGGAGGCCGGCGTACCGACGTACGTCGACAAGCCGCTGGCGTACGAATACGCCGACTCCGAGCGGCTCGTGGAGCTCGCCGAGACGCGCGGGGTGAGCCTGGCCGTCGGCTTCAACCGCAGGCTCGCCCCCGGCTACGCCCAGTGCCTGGAGCACCCGCGCGAGCTGATCCTCATGCAGAAGAACCGCGTCGGGCTGCCCGAGGACCCGCGCACCCTGGTCCTGGACGACTTCATCCACGTCGTCGACACCCTGCGCTTCCTGCTGCCCGGCGAGGTCGAGCACATCGACGTACGGGCCCGGATCCGCGACGGGCTCATGCACCACGTCGTGCTCCAGCTCTCCGGCGACGGGTTCACCGCCATCGGCATGATGAACCGGATGAACGGCTCCACCGAGGAGATCCTGGAGGTCTCGGGCCAGGACACGAAGCGTCAGATCCTCAACCTGGCGGACATCGTGGACCACAAGGGCCAGCCGACGGTCCGCCGGCGCGGGGACTGGGTGCCGGTGGCGCGCCAGCGCGGTATCGAGCAGGCCGTCCTCGACTTCCTCGACGCGGTACGGGACGGCCGCACGCTCAGCGCCCGCGACGCCCTCCGGACCCACGAGCTGTGCGAGCGCGTGGTGCGCGAAGCTCTGACTCAGGCCTCCTGAGCGCGCCCATGCCCTCGGCGGCGCAGAGCGCGGCCAGGACCGTCAGGGCGAGGTACAACGGCCAGTCGCCGTACCGGACGTACCCCGTGGTCGTCTGCGAGAGCGGTACGGCGTAGACGGTCGCCGCGCTCCGGTCGGTGCCCAGCGGCGTACCGATGCGGCGTCCGTCCGGGCCGTACGCGGCGCTGATGCCGGTCAGCGTCGCGTGCACCATCGGGCGGCCGGTCTCCGCCGCGCGCAGAGCGGCGAGCGAGGCGTGCTGGGCGGGCGCCCAGCTGTCCTGGAAGGTCGAGGTCGCCGACTGGGCGATCAGCACCGCGGCGCCGTCGCGGGTGAGCCGGCGGCTCATGTCGGGGAACGCGGACTCGAAGCAGACCAGCGGACCGATCCGCAGCGCAGGGCGGCCGCCCTCGGCCGGCACCGTCATCACCACCGGCTCCGTGCCACGCCGCCGGTCCTCGTTCGCCGCCTTGCCCACCGACGTCACCCAGCCGAGGATCGGGCGTGCGGGGATGTACTCGCCGAAGGGCACGAGCCGCATCTTGTCGTACCGGTCGCCGGTCGGCCCCTGGGCGCCGATCAGCACACTGCTCTTGAAGATGCCCGGCCGGTCGGAGCGCCGGGCGTCCACGTTGACGAGGATCGGCGCGTCCACGGCCCGGGAGAGGGCGGTCAGCCGCTCCGCGTAGTCGGGGCGGTCGGTCAGGTCGGAGCCGACGCTGCTCTCGCCCCACACCACCAGGTCGACGTTCTGGCCCGCGAGTTCCCGGGTCAGCTCCTCGCCACGGGCGAACCGCCGCTCCTCGCCGTCCGGTCCGTCGTACACCCCGGGCTGGACGACGCCGATCCGTGCCGTGCCGCGCTCGCGGGGTGGGGCGACACCCCACCAGACCGTGCCCACCACCAGGGCGCACGCCACGAGACCGACCAGCGCGGTCATCCGTACGGCAGCGGCGGACACCACAAGAAGGGCCACGGCGGTGTTGACCGCCACCACCAGGAGGGACACCAGCCAGACGCCGCCGACGGAGGCGAGCCGAAGCGCCGGTGGCACCTGCCACTGGCTGGCGCCGAGGAGGCCCCAGGGGCCGCCCAGGCCCTCCCAGGAGCGGACGAGTTCGATGAGCAGCCAGCCGGACGGGACGACGACAAGGGCGGCCGCCGCGCGCGGTCCTGACGGTCCGTCCCCGAGCATCGCCCGCACCAGCCAGCCCCAGGGCAGCCACAACAGCCCGAGCAGCGCGGCGACGACGAGGATGAACACGTGCAGGCTCGGCATGAGCCACTGGTGCACGGCCAGCACGAAGCCGACCCCGCCCAGCCAGCCCTCCAGGCCGGCGCGGCGCGCGGTGGGCGCGGTGCGGAGCAGCAGCAGCCAGGGGACGAGCGCGACGTAGGCGAACCACCAGAGGGCGGGCGCGGGGAACGCGAGTGCGGGCAGCGCACCGGACACGACCGCCACCGCCGCGCGTGCGGCCCGGTGGGGCGTCGCCGCGGTGGGGTGCGCGGCTTCGGTGCCGCGACCACCGCGACGGCCGAACGGATTCCGCATGCCGCGTCGCCTCCAGGTGTCGCCTCCAGTGTGCGCCGTACGACGGCCCGCGGCCGTGCCCGCCACGACCGTACGAGCGGCCTTACGAGCGGTCGGACCAGCGGTCGTACGAGGGGCCGGACCGGCGTACCAGTGGCCGGACCGGCGGTCGTACGAGTGCTAGAGGCGGCGCCACTTCTCCTCGACGACCACGGAGCGCAGCCGCCAGCCGGCGTCCGTGCGGGCCAGGGAGAAGGCGTAGCGGCCGCCGCAGACGAAGTCCTCGCCGGACTCGAACCGCATCGGGTTCACGTAGTCGGCGCGCACGTCCGCGCTGTCGCCCGGGTAGCCACCGAGGTCCTGGATCCGGACGCGCCGGTTCACGATGAGGTGCTGGCGCACCGGGAAGAGCCGCATCGTCTCGGCGAGCCAGTCGGCGACCTCGTCGACGGGGCCCTCGACCCCGCCGGAACCCCGGTAGTCGGCGCGGCCGTCACGGGTGAACAGCGCCCGGTAGCCCGCCCAGTCGGAGTCGTCCACGGTCACCGCGTACCCGGTGACAAGGTCGTCGATGGCCATCCGGTCCATCACGGTCGCGAGATCCACGCGCTGCGTCATCGCCTCAGTCTCCGGCAGCGGGAGGCCCGCGCCAAGAGCCCTGCGCGCGCCGCGGGATCTTTCGGCGCCGCTCGCTATGCGGCCTCCCAGAGGTGGGGGCGGCCGCCGCGCCATTCGACCAGGTGGGGGTCGTCGAGGATCATGTCGGCGTCCTCGAGGCCCGCTCTGCGCAGGAACTCGACGAGGTCGGTGTCGTTGTGCGCCAGGCCCACGATCTGGCCGCGGACGGTGACGCGCCGCCCGCCGTCGGGGGACGGGCGGTGCACGACGATGGGTGCTTGCCAGGCCATGGTTCAAGGGTGCGGTGCGCACCCGAAGATCGCCCGGCGGCGGGCGGCGCGGAGCGTACGGCTCGGAGCGTACGGGTGGTCAGCCCCCGGACTCGCCCGCGTGCGGGCTGAGGGTGTCGGTGCCGACCAGGATGAAGAGCAGGATGCCGAGCAGGATCCGGTAGATCACGAAGGGCATGAAGCTCTTGGTGGTGATGAACTTCATGAACCAGGCGATGACCGCGTAGCCGACACCGAAGGCGATGATCGTCGCGAAGACCGTCGGGCCCCAGGAGACGTGCCCGCCCTCGGTCGCGTCCTTCAGCTCGAAGAGGCCGGAGGCCAGCACGGCGGGGATGGCGAGCAGGAAGGAGTACCGGGCCGCCGCCTCACGGGTGTACCCCATCAGCAGACCGCCGGAGATCGTCGCGCCCGAGCGGGAGACGCCCGGGATCAGGGCCATCGCCTGGCAGAAGCCGAAGATCAGGCCGTCCTTCACACCGAGGTCCTTGAGCGTCTTGCGCTCGCGGACGACGCGGTGCCGGCCGCCGGCCTCGTCGCGGGCGGCGAGCCGGTCGGCGATGCCGAGGACGATGCCCATCACGATCAGCGTCGTCGCGATCAGCCGCAGGTCACGGAACGGGCCCTCGATGTGGTCCTTCAGCGTCACGCCGAGCACACCGATCGGGATCGAGCCGACGATCACGAGCCAGCCCATCTGGGCGTCGTGGTCGCTCCGCATCGACTTGTCGCGCAGCGAGCGGAACCAGGCCGAGACGATCCGCGCGATGTCCTTGCGGAAGTAGATGAGGACGGCCGCCTCCGTGCCGATCTGGGTGATCGCCGTGAAGGCGGCGCCCGGGTCCTCCCAGCCGGCGAAGGCGGCGGTGAGGCGGAGGTGCGCGCTGGAGGAGATGGGAAGGAACTCCGTCAGCCCCTGGACGAGTCCGAGGATGAATGATTCGAACCAACTCATGGGGCTAGGGCCGTCCCGAATGTGCTCGTGCCGTCAGAAAGGGCGGTCGCGTCTCGGATCGGAGATCAACCGCCGGTCGTTGCGCAGCGTACCGTCCTCAGATGAAGGCCCCGCCCCAGGGTCTGGGGTCTCAGGACGACGCGGGAGCCGCCGTCTCCGCAGGACCGGCAGTCTCCACAGGACCCGCCGTCTCCGCAGGACCGGCCGTCTCCACAGGACCCGCCGTCTCCACAGGCCCCGTGGTCGTCCAGCCCGCCGACCGCACATGCTGGGTCAGGCTCGCGGGGTCCGCCTCGTCCCCGCAAGAGGCGCAGACCACGCGGGGGCTGAGCACCTCGCCGCAGGCGTGCTCCAGGACCACCGGGCGGTCCTCGGCGTTCAGGTGGCGGTCGCCCCAGGCCATCAGCGTCAGCAGGACGGGCTGTAGCTCCCGCCCGGCGGCCGTGGCCCGGTACTCGTAACGCGCCGGACGCTCGCTGTACGGCACCTTCTCCAGGATCCCGGCCTCCACCAGGCGCTTCAGGCGCGCGGTCAGGATGTCGCGCGGGGCCCCGGTGTTCCGGGCGATCCGGTCGAAGCGGCGCACACCGAGGGAGATCTCGCGCAGCACCAGCAGGGAGTACTTCTCGCCGACGAGGGCGAGGGTGTCGGCGATCGAGCAGGGGCGGGGAGCGGCCTTCATGCGCCCCAGCCTAAGGCAGCGAGGGAGAGAGGGTTTGAAAATCAAACTAACTGGGCTATGTTACTGACAGGTGTTGGTCCAGATATCAAACTCACCAGGTGATCGAGGAGCCGTCATCATGCGCGACGCCGTCATCGTCGAAGCGGTCCGTACACCCATAGGCAGGGGGAAGACGGGCGGTGCCCTGTCCCAGGTCCACCCCGTTGCTCTGCTCTCCCACACCCTGCGCGCCCTGATCGAACGCAGCGGCATCGACCCCGCGCTCGTCGACGACGTCATCGGCGGCACCGTCGACCAGGTCGGCGAGCAGGCCATGAACACCACCCGGTACGCCTGGCTCGGCGCGGGCTTCCCCGAGTCGGTCCCCGCCACCACCGTCGACCGGCAGTGCGGCTCCTCCCAGCAGGCCGTGCACTTCGCGGCGCAAGGGGTGCTCTCGGGGGCGTACGACATCGCCGTCGCCTGCGGGGTCGAGTCGATGAGCCGGGTCCCGATGTGGTCGAACGTGCCGCCCGGGGCCGACCCCTTCGGGCCCGGCGTCGCCGAGCGGTACCCGGACGGGCTCGTCCCGCAGGGGATCAGCGCGGAGCTCATCGCCGCGAAGTGGTCGATCGGGCGCGAGGCCATGGACGAGTTCGCCGCCGCCTCGCACGCGAAGGCCGCGCGGAGCTGGGAGACCGGGCTCTTCGACGCCGAGGTCGCTCCGTACGGAGACGTCCTGCGCGACGAGTCGGTACGGCCCACGACCACGCCGGAGATCCTCGCCGGGCTGCGGCCCGCCTTCGAGGACCCCGGCTTCGCCGAGCGCTTCCCGCAGATCGAGTGGTCGGTGACGGCCGGCAACAGCAGCCCGACCAACGACGGCGCCTCGGCCGTCCTCGTCATGGCGGCCGAGACCGCCGAGCGGCTCGGCCTGCGCCCGCTCGCCCGGCTGCACAGCTTCGCGGTGACCGGCTCCGATCCGCTGCTCATGCTGACCGGCGTGATCCCCGCGACGGAGAAGGTGCTGCGGCGGGCCGGGCTCGGCCTGGCCGACATCGATCTCTTCGAGATCAACGAGGCGTTCGCCAGCGTCGTACTCGCCTGGCAGCAGGAGACCGGCGCCGACCCGGCCAAGGTCAACGTCCACGGCGGCGCGATCGCGCTCGGCCACCCGCTCGGCGCGAGCGGCACCCGCCTGACCACCACCCTGGTCCATGCCCTGCGCGCCCGGGGCGCGCGCTACGGCCTCCAGGCGATGTGCGAGGCGGGCGGCCTGGCGAACGCGATGATCGTCGAGGCGCTCTGAGGCTGGGCGGACGTCCGCGCTAGCGGGGGTCGCCCGCGCCCGTCGTCTCCAGCGGGCGCGTCTGGACCGGTTCCGGTGATGGTCCTGTCGCCGTCGCCCGGGCGCGCAGGCCGTGGCGCTTGCGCCAGGCCACGATCGCCGCCGCGAGGCCGGAGAGCACGATGAAGCCCATCGAGATCAGGAACGCGGGCGAGGTCGGCGACCCGGCCTCGCTGCCCGCCACCACGTACGCCGCCGTGTTCGGGATCGACCCGAGCCCGGTCGCGAGCAGGAACGGCGCGTACCCCATGCGGGAGACCGCCGCGCAGTAGTTGGCCGCCGCGAACGGGACCCCCGGGAAGAGCCGGATCGCCAGGATCGAGCGGAACCCGTGCCGGCTCAACTGCCCGTCCGCCGCCGTCAGCCAGCGCCCCCGGAGCAGCGGCCGCAGCGCGTCCTGACCGAGCAGCCGCCCGAGGGTGAACGCGATCCCCGCGCCCAGGACCGTCCCGGCCAGCGCCGCCACGATCCCCGCCTGTGTGCCGAAGAGCGCGCCCGCGGCCAGGTTCAGGATCGGCCGCGGTACGAAGGCCGCCGTGCACACCCCGTACGCCAGACCGAACAGGACCACCGCGCCCGCACCGCTCGACTGGGCCGGCCAGCCCTCGGCGAGCAGCCGCTGTGGCTCGTAGAGCAGCACGGTCGCCGCCGCGGCGAGGAGGAGCGCGGCGAGCAGGGAGAGGCGCGACCAGGGCGACAGCATGGCCCGGGAGCAGCGGAGCGCGAGGGAGCCCGGCGGTCGGGTGACGGGGTCGAGCATCCGGGGAGAGTAACCGACGTACCCATGTGATCGCCGTAATGTCCGTCATCCGCCGTACTGCCATCCGATGAACTGTGATCGGCCGAACTGTGATCGGCTGAGCTGAGACCGGCCGTCCGGCGATCGCCCGTCCGGCGATCGCCCGTCCTGCCATCGCCCGTCCTGCGATCGGCTGAGCTGTGATCGCCCGTCCTGCGATCGGTCGTACCGTGACCGCCTGCCCTGCCAGCGGCCGTACTGTGACCCGTATGACGTCCGCGCCGCCCGCCGTCCCTGTCAGCGCCCTCGCCGACACCCTGCTCGCGCGCCTCACCGAGGTCTACCCGGCCGCAGGCGACCCGTTCCGGGCCCTGGAGATGGTCGCGTACATGAAGGGCGTCGCCCCCTTCCTCGGTATCCGCACCCCCGAGCGGCGCGTCCTGTCCCGTACGGTCCTCGACGGCACCCCGCGCCCCGACGAGGCCGACTGCGCGGCCGTCGCCCTGCGCTGTTTCGCCCTCCCCGAGCGCGAGTACCACTACTTCGCCGTCGACTACCTCCGCCGCCACGTCCGGCGCTGCTCGTCCGGCTTCCTGCCCGTCGCCCGGCAGCTGGTCACCACCGACTCCTGGTGGGACACCGTCGACCACCTCGCCGCCCATGTGGTCGGCGGGCTCGTCGCAGCCGATCCGGCGCTCGCCGCGCGCATGGACGAGTGGATCGAGGACGACGACCTCTGGATCGCGCGGACAGCGCTCCTGCACCAACTGCGCTTCAAGGACGCCACCGACACCGAGCGCCTTTTCGCCTACTGCCTGCGCCGCGCCGAAGACACCGACTTCTTCCTCCGCAAGGCGATCGGCTGGGCCCTGCGCGAGTACGCCAAGACGGACCCCGACGAGGTACGCGCCTTCGTCGAGGCGAACCGGACCCGGCTGGCCCCGCTGTCGGTGCGTGAGGCGCTCAAGCACCTCTGACGCCGCTCAACGCCCCCTCGCTGGAAAATCGTTCGACGCCGGGCGCTCGCCCCGCGATGATCGGGGGCATGTTCCGGTACGCCTTCCTCGCAGCACGGCCCGCAGTCGCGGCCGCGCCGAAGGCTGCCGTTGTCGATTCCGTCGTCGATTCGGTCGTCGATTCCACGTTCCTCGCCGTCGTCGCACTCGACGGCGTCCGAAGCTGACCCTCCCCGGATCGTCCGGCGGACCCCGTAGGGGGAGGGTCGGTTCGGTCCCGGGGTCCCCTCACACGCTTCGAGCTCAAGGAACGAGCGAACCATGCCCAAGACGGCATATGTGCGCACCAAGCCGCACCTGAACATCGGCACCATGGGCCACGTCGACCACGGCAAGACCACCCTCACCGCCGCCATCACCAAGGTCCTCAGCGAGCGCGGGACCGGCACCTTCGTGCCGTTCGACCGCATCGACCGCGCGCCCGAGGAGGCCCTGCGCGGCATCACCATCAACATCGCGCACGTCGAGTACGAGACCGACACCCGGCACTACGCCCATGTGGACATGCCAGGCCACGCCGACTACGTGAAGAACATGGTCACCGGCGCCGCCCAGCTCGACGGGGCGATCCTCGTCGTCTCGGCGCTCGACGGGATCATGCCGCAGACCGCCGAGCACGTGCTGCTCGCCCGCCAGGTCGGCGTCGACCACATCGTCGTCGCGCTCAACAAGGCCGACGCGGGGGACGACGAGCTGACCGACCTGGTCGAGCTGGAGGTACGGGAGTTGCTGACCGCGCACGGCTACGCCGGCGACAGCGTGCCCGTCGTCCGGGTGTCCGGGCTCAAGGCCCTGGAGGGGGACGCGCGCTGGTCCGGGGCGATCGAGGCGCTCCTCGACGCCGTGGACACGTACGTGCCGATGCCGGTGCGCTACGTGGACGCGCCGTTCCTGATGTCCGTCGAGAACGTGCTCACCATCACCGGGCGCGGGACCGTCGTGACGGGCGCGATCGAGCGGGGCACGGTCCGGGTCGGTGACCGGGTCGAGGTCCTGGGCGCGGAGACCGAGACGGTCGTGACCGGTGTCGAGACCTTCGGCAAGCCCATGGAGTCCGCCGAGGCGGGCGACAACGTGGCGCTGCTGCTGCGTGGTGTCCCGCGTGACGCGGTCCGTCGCGGGCACGTCGTGGCGGCGCCGGGGAGCGTCGTACCGCGGCGGCGGTTCACGGCGCAGGTGTACGTCCTGTCGGGCGCGGAGGGCGGTCGTACCACCCCGGTCTCCACCGGCTACCGGCCGCAGTTCTACATCAGGACCGCGGACGTCGTCGGCGACGTCGACCTCGGAGAGGCGGCGATCGCGCGCCCCGGCGACACGGTCACCATGACCGTCGAACTGGGCCGTGACGTACCGCTGGAGCCGGGCCTCGGCTTCGCGATCCGCGAGGGCGGCCGCACGGTCGGCGCCGGCACGGTCACGACCGTGGCCTGAGCCCGACCGCCGTACGGGGCCCGCATTCCGTACCCACGGAGTGCGGGCCGACCGCCGTCAGGCCCGTGGGCGCCCCGACGTCGCCCTGAGTACCGCAGGCACAATGAGGGTGTGAACGAGGTCAACGAGCAGATTCCCGTCGTGCGCGACGTCGACGGAGGCACCGCCCGGCTCATGCCGGACATCGACCGGGAGCGGGCCTGGCTGCTCACCGTCGACGGCGCACCGCAGTCGTACGTCGACCTGGACGAGCCCACGCACCTCGAATTCGAGTACGCGCGTCGGCTCGCCCATGTCCTCGACAGCGCGGCCGACGACGGCGCCGCCCTCTCCGTCCTCCACCTCGGCGGCGGCGCGCTCACCCTGCCCCGCTACGTCGCCACCACCCGCCCCGGCTCCCGCCAGGACGTCGTGGAGGCCGACCTGGGGCTGCTCGACCTCGTCGCCGAGCACCTTCCGCTGCCGGAGGGCTCCGGGGTGGCCGTGCACGGAGCGGACGCCCGGGAGTGGCTCGGGAAGGCCCCCACGGCGTCCGTGGACGTCCTCGTCGCCGACGTCTTCGGCGGCTCGCGCGTCCCGGCGCACCTGACCTCGGTGGAGTACGCGCGCGAGGCCCGGCGCGTGCTGCGGCCGGGCGGGCTCTACGCCGCCAACCTGGCCGACGGGGCGCCGTTCGCCTTCCTCCGCTCCCAACTGGCCACCTTCGCCGCCGTCTTCGCCGAGCTCGCCCTGATCGCCGAACCGCCCGTGCTGCGCGGCCGCCGCTTCGGCAACGCCGTCCTCGTCGCCTCCGACGGGGACATCGACACCGCCTTCCTGGCCCGCCGCGCGGCGGCGGACGCCTTCCCCGCGCGCGTGGAGTACGGCGAGAGCCTCGCGCGCTTCACCCGCGACGCACGGCCGGTGGACGACGCGGGCGCGGTGCCCTCTCCCGTACCGCCGGACGGGGCGTTCAGCATCGGGTGACGGTGCTGTCCCCAGCGGCCGCCGGTGCTTCGGGGCCGCGCGTGAGCTCCTTCGTATGCGTGCGGCGCGTCAGATTCCGTACGTCGGGGACGAACAGCACGAGGGCCGTGACGACCACGATCAGCACCGCCGAACCCCACAGCGCCTGACTCCGGCCGAAGAGGCTCTCCGCCGGGCCCGCGAGCGCCGTGGAGAGCGGGAGCATGGCCGTCGAGCCGAACCAGTCGTAGGCGGAGACCCGGGACAGCTTCTCCTCCGGGATCTCCTGGTGCAGCGTGGTCATCCACGCCACACCGAACACCTCGATGGCCACCCCGCTGACGAACATCGCCACCGAGAGCCCTACGACGTCCAGTGGCACCGCGAGCGCCGCCGAGGGCAGGGCCAGGGGGAAGACGCCCAGGGTGCCCACGAGCAGCATCCGGCGCGGCTTCCAGCGCATCATCAGGAGCGCCCCCGAGAGCGTGCCCACGCCGAACGCGGCGAGCGCGAGCCCCCACGGCCGGGCGCCGCCGAGTTCGTCCCGGGCCACCAGCGGCCCGTACACCGACTCGGCCGCGCCGACGAGGGCCACGACGACGGCGAACTGGGCCACGATCGACCAGAGCCAGGGGCGCCCGACGACCTCCTGCCAGCCCTCGCGCAGATCGGCGAGCAGTCCGCCGCCCGGCTTCCGCTCGGCGATGTGGCTGACGTCGAGGAAGGCGCGGAACGCGCCGGCGACGGCGAAGGCGGCCGCGTCGATGGCGAGGACCCAGCCGGGGCCGACGGCGGCGATCATCGCGCCGCCGAGCGCGGCGCCGCCGATGCCGGCGCCGTGCATCGCCATCCGGAAGAGGGCGAAGGCGCGGCCGGCCTGCTCCCCGCTGACGCTGGACATCAGCATGCCCTCGGCGGCCGGGCTGAAGAAGGCCTGGCCCGTTCCGCACAGCGCGGTGAGCACCATCATCTGCCAGAGCTGCGGGTCGCCCGCGAGGACGAGGACGGCGAAGGCGGCCTGCGAGACGCAGTTCAGCGCGTTGGCGGCGACCATGACGCGGTGCCGGGGTATCCGGTCGGCGACGGCGCCGCCGATCAGCAGGAAGAGGACGAGCGGGAGGGTGCGGGCCGCCGCCACCAGGCCCACGTCGCCGCCGTCGCCGCCGGACTGGATCACCGCGAACGCCGCCGCGATCAGGGCACCGTGGGTGCCGAGGTTGGTGACGATCGCGGCGGCGGTCAGCAGGACGTAGTTGCGGCCGGCCCAGTCGGGGCGGCGGGAGAGGAGCGGGGTGCGGGGGGAGGCGGCGGGTTTTCTCACCCCGGGACTATCCCCGTAGCCGCCGCCCCCTGCCAAACCGATTTACGCCAGGACCGACTTGTGTCAGGAAGACGCCGGGGCCAGCCGTACGGTCGCCAGGATCTTCTGGATCGTGGCGTCCGCCAGCTCGTCCTTGACCCCGTCGGCGCCGTAGAGCACGAACGACGAGAAGTCGCCCTTGGAGTTCTTGAAGGAGAACGCGATGGACTTGCCGTCCGCCTCGCACGGGTTCCGCTTCTTGATCCCCGGGGCGGTGGCCGTCGAGACGCTGCCGGTGAGACCGGACGTGGTCGTGTACGGCACGGCCTTGGTGATCTTGATGGTGCCCTTGGGCATGTGCTGGGCGTAGCCCGCCCACACCCAGTTGCCGGCCTCGTTGAACGCCGCCTCTTCGGTGTTCTTGGCGCCCTGGCCGCCCTTGGTGCCCGCGCTGCTCAGGCCCCAGTTCTCCTTGGAGCCGTCCTTGTTCGTGTCGAACGTGCACCACTTGCTCTTGTAGCGCACCGGAGACGACATCGTGACGACCGGGGAGCCGTCACCCTTCTTCTCGTCCTCGAAGAACGCGACGCTGCCGGGCTTCAGGAGCTCCCAGTCCGGGGGTACGTCGAAGAGCGTGCCGTACTTCGGATTGTGGACGACCTTCCAGCCGGGGATGGTCGGCTGCAGGTCGGCGTCGTCGCGAGGGTTGTCGATGGAGGAGGTCGGCGCGGGGCCGGTGGGGGTGACAGGGGCGGACGAGGAGGCCTTCGGGTCGTCGCCCGCGTGCGTGTTCTTGTCGTCGTCCTTGCCGAGGACGAGGAACCCCGTCACGCCGGCCGCGGCGACGACGGCGGTCGCGGCGACGATGGCGATCAGGGTCGTCTGCTTCTTCTTGCCGTCGCCCGGCCCGCCGGGTCCGCCCTGCGGCGCCCCGGGCACCGCGTACTGCGGCACGGTCGGCTGCTGGTACGGGTTGGGCTGCGGGTAGCCGGGCTGCGCGGGCTGCTGCGGGTACCCCGGCTGCGTGGGCGGCTGCTGAGGGTATCCGGGCTGTTGCTGCTGATAGCCGGGCTGTTGGTACGGGTTGGGCTGCTGGTTCGGCTGCTGGTACCCCGGCTGCTGGTAGGGGTTCTGACTCTGGTCCTGCGGGTTCTGCTCGCCCCCGGGCGGCTGCTGTCCTGGCCACATGGCCAGTAACCATAGAGGTGTGGCGCGAACCCTGCTACGCCCGCCCCCGTGAGGGCGGGTGGCGAGGGGGATGGCCATCCGTGCTACTCGTGGGTAACATCGCCTCATGAGCGCAGACCAGATGTCCGTCGGCGAGATGCTCGCCGCCACGGTTCCCATGGCCAGGACCCTCAACCTCGAGTTCCTGGAGACCACTTCCGAGCGGGCCGTCGTCCGCCTGCCGGACCAGGCCGACTACCACAACCACGTCGGCGGCCCGCACGCCGGAGCCATGTTCACGCTGGCCGAGTCGGCCAGCGGCGCGATCGTCCTGGCCGCCTTCGGCGACCAGCTGAACCGCGCGGTGCCGCTCGCCGTGACGGCCGAGATCGGCTACAAGAAGCTGGCCATGGGCGTCGTCACGGCCACCGCCACCCTGGGCCGCCCGGCCGCCGACGTCGTCGCCGAACTGGACGCCGGCGAGCGCCCGGAGTTCCCCGTCCACATCGCGATCACGCGCGAGGACGGCGCGGTGACCGGCGAGATGACGGTCGTCTGGACGCTGCGGCCGAACGGCCAGGGGAAGTAGCGACGTAAGGGGTACGGGGGTTACGGAGGCGTCAGCCGGCTGAGGCCCTCGTACCACCCGTACCGCCCCTCACGCGTCGATGACCACCACGCGTGCCCACTCCGGTGGTGAGTCCGGGACGTACTCGGGGTTGTCCTCGTCGTACGACCTAGGCCTTCGCGCGCGGGGGAAGAGGCCCACCACCGTCCGGCAGGGCGGCGGTGCGCTGGGCCACGGGGTCTGGCCGTCGGTCAGGGCCACGATCACATCGGGGCGCGGACGGCCGCCCAGGGCCTTGGCGAAGCCCGCGCGCAGATCCGTACCCCCGCCGCCGATCAGCGGGATGCCCTCCGCCTGGCAGATCGGGTCCGCGACCCGGGCCGCCGCGTCGCACGACACGACGGAGACGAGGTCGCGACGGCCGCCCACGGTACGGGAGATGGCGGCGACCTCCAGGAGCGCGCTGCCCAGTTCGGCGTCGCTGACGGAGCCCGAGGTGTCGATGACCACGGTGACGCGCGGCGGCCTCCGCCGCAGGCTCGGCAGCACGACACCGGGCAGCGCGGTCGAGCGCCGGGACGGACGGCCGTAGCTGTAGTCGTCGCCCGCGCCGGGTCCCGAGGTCGCCGAGCGGAGCGCCGCGCCCAGCAACTCCCGCCACGGCTGCGGCGGATGGAACGCCTCCTCCGCCCACCGCTTCCACCCCCGCGGGGCGTTCCCCGGCCGCCCGGAGATGGCCTGCGCCACTCGGAACCGCACCGCGTCCCGCTGCTGCTCGCTCAGGCCGTCCGCGCCGTCGGGGCCGAGGTCCCACTCCCGCGCGCTGCCGTCCGCACCGCTGCCGCAGTCCAGCCAGACGAGGTGCTCCGTCCTGGGGCCGAGTCCGAACTGACGCAGGTAGTCCTCCATCAGCTCCCCGGAGGGGAGGTGCAGGTCGCCCGGTACGACGGCGCCCTGCGGCCGCACCAGGCCGTCGCCGAACGCGTCGTCGTTGATCTCCATGTCCGCCGCGATGTTCATCCGCAGCCGTTCCGCCGGGCCGGTCAGTCCGCGCGTCCGGGCGAGCCGGTCGCCGCGCCCGTGGTGGTCGCGCAGCAGGTGCGACACCTCGTGCACCCACACCCCGGCCAGCTCCTCCACCGGGGTCCGGTCCACGAACCCGGGGGAGACGTAGCACCGCCAGTACCGGTCGACCGCCATCGTGGGCACCTGGCGCGACTCCACCGTGTGCAGGGCGAACAGCGCCGTCGCCAGGTACGGCCTGGCCCGGGCGGCCTGCAGCCGCGCGGTGTAGAGCTTGTCGAGGTCGAGGTCGAGGCGGAGGTCCAGGCGGAGGTCCAGGCGGGGGTCGAGGCGGGGGTCCAGCCCCGCCGCAGCCCCTTGCGCTCCGCGCGTCCCCGCCGTCATCGGCGGGCCTGCGGCTTCAGGGCCGCCTGGGCGGAGCGGGCCGCCGCGTCGTCGGCGCGCCGGGAGAGGGAGACCACGCCGGCGAGCTTCTTGATTGCCGCCGGAACCGTCCAGTCCGCCTGTCGCAGTGACGCGAGCGTCGTCGCCGGTACGACCACCAGGTCCGGGGCCCCGGTCTCCAGGGCCCGTACCAGGACCGCCCAGGCCGCGTCCCAGCGCGCCTCGTCCGGGCGCCCGCGCACGGCAGCGACGACTCCGTCGAGCGCGGCCTGGCGCAGGTCCCCGCGCTCGGGCAGCTCGGCGGCCTCGGGGTCGGCGAGCAGCGTCTCGGGGTCAGGGAGGTCCATCCGGTCCACGCTCGCCATCACTTCGAGGCCGGGCCCGTCGCCGACGGCGCCCCGCACCAGTTGGGCCAGGACGTCGCGCGAGGAGCCGGCCGCCGTCGCGAAGGCGATCAGCCGGAGGGTCATCTCCCAGCTCCGGGGCGAGGGCCAGGGGCCGCCCCGCCGCGTCTCGCTGTTGGGCAGCCGGTGCACGAGCTCGGGGCGGACGGTCAGGAACCCGCAGACCGCGCGCCGGGCGAACTCCACGGCCTCGGGCAGCTTCCCGGGGTCCAGGCGGGGCAGGGTGGCCCGGGGCCAGGTCCCGCCGAGGCCGCGGACGACGACCTCGCCGTCGTGGGCCCACTGGAGGTGGACGAACCGGTTGGCCAGCGGCGGGCTCAGCTCCCAGCCGTCGGCGGCCGAGGACCTCGGGTTGGCGGCGGCCACGATCCGTACCCCGGGCGGCAGTTGGAGGGCGCCGATCCGCCGCTCCAGGACGAGCCGGAGCAGCGCGGCCTGCACGGACGGCGGCGCCGTGGACAGCTCGTCCAGGAAGAGCAGCCCCCGGCCGGCGCGGACCAGCCGCACGGCCCAGTCCGGCGGGGCCATCGGGACGCCCTGCACGGCGGGGTCGTCGCCGACGACGGGCAGGCCCGAGAAGTCCGAAGGCTCGTGCACGCTGGCGATCACCGTGGTCAGGGGGAGGTCCAGCTCCTCGGCCAGCCGGGTCAGGGCCGCCGTCTTACCGATCCCCGGCTCACCCCAGAGGATCACGGGCAGGTCGGCGGCCACGGCCAGCGTCAGGGCCTCCAGCTGGGTGTCGGGCCGGGGTTCGGTGGTGGTGTCGGCAAGCAGCGTCAGCAACGCGTCGGCTACTTCGAGCGGGGAGTCGGGGGAGGGGGAGTCGGGGGCGGCGGGGGTAGGGGCGTACGCGGGCATGGTGGACAGAGCAGTCATGAGTGATCACCTGGGAAAGTCGTGGTGGGAAGGCTGGGAACGTGAAAGGGGGCGGAGCCCCGGTGTTGCGGGGACGGAGCCCGGTGGCGCGCCTCAGTGCGCGAGGCGGGGGCGGGTTCGTGCGTCGCGGGGGCGGCGAGGGGCGGGCGCGACGCGGTGGGGCGGTGGTACGTCGAGGCCCGAGCGGAACATCCCGTAGGCGATCCGCCGCCGCGCCGCCGCCTCAAGGGCGTCCCGCAGCGGTCCGCCGCGCAGCGTCGCCCCGGGCCCGAGCAGGCCCTCGACGACGGCGAGCGCACCCGCGACGTCCCCGTGCTGGAGGCGTTCGCTCACGCCGGCGAGGCAGTCCGGGCGCCGGTGCGCCTCGTCGATCGCCCGCAGGCAGGGCAGAGGGGTGCCGCCCAGGGCGACGAGCAGCTCCTCCCGCGCGACCTCCTCCGGGCCGTGGTCCAGCGGAGCCAGTACGCCGTCGACCAGAGCGATCCGGTGCCGGTCACCCCGGCACTCCACGACCCGGGGCCCCGAGGCCGCCTGCTCCTCGGCGGGGCCGGTGGGGCCGGTGGGCATGTGGTCCGGTACGAGGGCGGAGGCGACCAGCGGGTGGAGCCGGCCGGCCTCGATCGCGCCCGCCCGGAGCAGCTCCAGATCGGGCAGCATCCAGGTCGCCGCGTCCGGCAGGACGAGCGGCGCGGCGGCGCTGGCCGTATCCCTACCCGCCTTCGTGGCCAGGTCGGGATCCACGTCCACGTCCACGTCCATGTCCACGTCCAGCGTGAGGCGGCGGCGTGAATCGAGGCGTACGGTCACCGGACCGCCGGACCTGCCCTCGGCCCGGAGCACGTGCCTCGCCTCCGCCGGCCAGCGGTCGACGGCACAGAGGTACCCCTCCGGTACGGGCGTCTCCGCCCCGCCCGCAGGCGGGGCGTCGGCCCCCGAGCGCAGACGCAGCTCGTCGGCCCTGCGCGCGTCCCACAGGTGGCGGTGCAGGTCGAGGCGGAACCGCCGCCCCGGCCGCGGGTGCGGGTGGCGCCCGACGGGGCCCTGACCGAGGGACCCGCCCGAGTAGCCATCAGAGGACCCGTCCCAGAGGGCGAGGCTGATCCGCTGGCCGCCCTCCGCCCACGCGGGCGGGGTCCGGGCCACGAGATGCACCGGGCTCGCCCGCGCCGTCGGCTCCGCGCCCGCCGTCGGCTCCGCCGGGGCGTACCGGGCCAGCGAGATCGTCAGCCCCGGGCGCAGCAGCCCGTGCGGAGCGACCCTCGGCATGTGCCAGCGCAGCAGGTCGGGGGCCAGGTGGCGGAGATCGCGCCGGAGCCGGTCGGTGAGGTCCCGGCCATGGGCCCGGGTCACGGACCGCAGGTCGAGGTCGACATCGACGCGCGCGGCGGCGCACGCCCCGGCCCAGTCGCCGGAAAGGCGACGGGCGGTCGCGGTCTCGATCATGGACGGCGGCACGGCGAACTCGCGGACGCGCAGCCAGAAGGAAAGGAAGGAAGCGCGGGAATCCTCGTACGCGGTGTGAGTGGTCATCAGCACTCACCTTGCGCGGACGGGACCCCCCAACACTGAACAGTGTGAGTCGTCATCGTGGCGGAGCGTAGCCCGCCCCGGCCGCGGCCGACCAGTCATTTACGGACCCGGCGGGCGGCGGGCCGGCGGGCCGTGACCAGGTAGGCTGCCTCGGCGCGCGCGACGCGGCGCGCGCCACGACCGGGAGGAATCCGCGTTGCACGTCCAGGAATGGCTGGAGACGATCCCCGCGGTGGCGATCTACGCGCTGGTGGGAGTGGTGATCGGGCTGGAGAGCCTGGGAATCCCGCTGCCCGGCGAGATCGTCCTCGTCAGCTCGGCCCTGCTCGCCTCCCAGCACGGGGACATCAATCCGTACGTCCTCGGCGCCTGCGCGATCGCCGGGGCCATCATCGGCGACTCGATCGGCTACGCGATCGGCCGCAAGGGCGGGCGTCCGCTGCTCGCCTGGCTGGGCAAAAAGTTCCCCAAGCACTTCAGCGAGGCCAATATCGCGCTCGCGGAACGCTCCTTCGAGAAGTGGGGCATGTGGGCCGTCTTCTTCGGCCGCTTCGTCGCCCTGCTGCGGATCTTCGCCGGGCCGCTCGCGGGCGTCCTGCGCATGCCGTACTGGAAGTTCCTCATCGCCAACGTCTTCGGCGGCATCCTCTGGGCGGGCGGCACGACGGCCGTCATCTACTCGGTGGGCGTCGTCGCGGAGGCGTGGCTCAAGCGCTTCTCGTGGCTGGGCCTCGTACTCGCGGTCCTGGTCGGCGTCTCATCGATGCTGATCCTGAAGAACCGCGCGAAGAAGGCTGCCGCAAAGGCCGAGACGAAGCCGGAGGCGACGTCGGCGCCGGTCGCGGTGGCGGCTGCGGACTCGGCGAGCTGAGCGAGAGCGCCTCACCGGCAGCGAGACGTAAGCGCGAGGGCGCGGTGGTCGCACGGCCGCCGCGCCCTCGCGCTGTGAGCGCGTGCCGCAACCCTCGCGCTCTGTGCGCGAGCCGGGCTCTCAGTCCTGGAAGGCCTCGGCGTGGCCCTTGGCCAGGTGGAGGTACATCTCCGCGTTGAGGCGGATGCCCGCCTGCTCCTCCTCGGTCAGCGGGCGCCTGACCTTGGCCGGCACGCCCGCCACCAGCGAGCCCGGCGGGATCTCCATCCCCTGCGGGACGAGCGCCTGCGCCGCGATGAGCGAACCGGCGCCCACCCGGGCCCCGTTGAGCACCGTGGCGCCCATGCCGACCAGCACGTCGTCCTCGATGACGCAGCCGTGCACGGTCGCGTTGTGGCCGACCGTCACCCGGTCCCCGATCGAGACCGGGAAGCCCGGGTCGACGTGGACGGTGCAGTTGTCCTGGATGTTCGAGTCCTCGCCGACGGCGATGGGACCGCAGTCCGCCCGCAGCACCGCGTGGTACCAGACGCTGGCGCGGGCGCCCAGCGTGACGTCACCGAGCACCACGGAGGTCGGCGCGGTGAAGGCGGTCGGATCCACCTGCGGCTCTTTGCCGCCCACGCCCTTGATCAACGCCTCGGTCATCGTTCGCTCCTGATCGTTCGTGCTTGCGTCACGCCTCCACGGCACACTAGCCGCGGCCCATGACGGACATCACAGGGCACCCCACTGATCAGCTACGACGGTGCGGACTACCGTGTGCGGGTGCCCAGGAACAGAAACACGTTCTCTTCTCTCACCGCTTGGCGGCGCCGCGTGCTCGCCCGGGCCGTGCAGGGCGGGTGGCGCTGGGTGCAGGAGACGGGTTCCGTGACCGCCGAGCGCCCCGGGAAGCTGCGCTTCCGTCGCCTCGGGGCGGGCACCCGGCTCGCGTTCCCGCAGGGGACCGTCTTCGGTGAGCAGTGGATCGAGATCGGCGAGTGCTGCATCATCGCCGAGCAGGTCACCCTCACCGCCGGCATGCTGCCCGGGCTCGACCTCGGCCCCGACACGGTGCTGACCCTGGGGAACGGTGTCGTCCTCGGCCGTGGCAGCCACGTCATCGCCGACACCCGGGTGACCATCGGCTCGGACACGTACTGCGGACCGTACGTCTACATCACCTCGACCAACCACAGTTACGACGACCCCGACGAGCCGGTCGGCAGGCAGTGGCCGCGCTCCGAGCCGGTCGAGATCGGGCCGGGCTGCTGGCTGGGCACGGGCGCGGTGATCCTGCCGGGCGCGCGGCTCGGCCGCAACGTGGTGGTCGCGGCGGGTGCCGTCGTACGGGGCGAGGTGCCGGACCACTCGGTGGTGGCCGGCGCGCCGGCGAAGGTGGTGCGCAGCTGGGACCCGGAGCAGGGCTGGCAGCCGCCACTGCGGACACCGGCGCCCGTGCCCGTACCGGACGGTGTGACGCACGAGCAGCTCGCCGCGCTCGCGGCATGGGACCTCGCGGAGGGCTGAGCGCGCCTTTCGGCGGCCGGTCGGCCCGTGGCCTCGTCAACCCGTCGCGAGGAGAACCGTGCCGACCAGAGCCAGGCCCGCACCGGCCGCCTGGACCGCGCGCAGCCGTTCCTTCAGCACTCCGCGCGCGGCGAGGGCCGTGACGACCGGGTAGAGGTTGGCGAGGACGGCGGCGACGGTCACCGGGCCGGTCTGCGCCGCGATCGAGTACGTACCGTTGGCGGCGACGTCCGCGAGGCCGACGAAGGCGAGCGCCGGGAGGGCCGCCCACACGACCTTCGTCCCGCCGCCCTCGGGCAGGGCCCGCCCGCCCCGCTTCACGGAGACGTACAGGGCGCCGCCGCCCACCGCCACGTTGGTCACCCGCTGCACGAACAGGGCGAGGAACAGGCCGGTCAGTGTCGAGGAGGCCTCGGCGATGAGCGCCATGACCGAGCCGAAGCCGAAGGCCGCGACCAGGGTGAGGAGCACGGCCTGGCGCTGCACGGGCGCGCCGCGCAGCTCGGGCCCGCCGGCGAGGACGATGCCGACGATCGCGACACCGATCCCGGCGAACTGGAGGAGCCCCGGCCGGTCGCCGATGAGCAGGCCCACCGAGACGGGCACGACGACACCGAGCGAGCCGAGCGGGGAGACCACGCCCATCGGGCCGAGCGCGAGGGCCTTGTAGAAGGAGAGCATCGCGACCGGGCCGACCACGCCCGCGGCGACGGCGTACCAGAGCTGGGGTCCGGCCTCGGTCCAGGCGCCGGTGGCGATCACGACGGCGCCCAGGACGACGACCGCGACGGTCTGCGAGGCCACGACCACGGTGAGAGCGGGCATGCGCCGGGTGAGCAGCCCGCCGCCGAAGTCGGCCAGGCCCCAGAGGAGGGCGGTGGCCAGGGCGAACAGGGCAGTCATGGATCCTCGCAGGGGCGTCTCGCAGTACAGTGCGGTGGACAGCTGGTACACCGCGGTAGACCCCACCGTAGTTCAGTCTGTTGGACTATGTCATCCAAAATATTGGACGGAATGTGTCGGACCTCGATCAGCTCACGCAGTCGCTCGCGCGGAATCTGAAGCGGTGGCGCAATGAGCGCGGTTTCACGCTGGACGCGCTGGCCGCCCGGGCAGGCGTCAGTCGCGGCATGATCATCCAGATCGAGCAGGCCCGCACGAACCCCAGCGTCGGCACCACCGTGAAGCTCGCGGACGCGCTCGGTGTCTCGATCACCACCCTCCTCGACTACGAGCAGGGCCCGCACGTCCGCCTCGTCCCGCCGGACCAGGCCGTCCGCATGTGGTCCACCTCCACCGGCAGCCACACCACCCTGCTCGCCGGCACCGAGGCGCGCGGCCCGCTCGAACTCTGGGCCTGGACGCTGATGCCGGGCGACGGCAGCGCGTCCGACCCGCACCCCGACGGCACGACCGAGCTGCTGCACGTCTCGGCCGGCGAGCTCACCCTCGTGGTCGAGGGCGAGGATCACCGCATCCCGGCCGGCACGTCCGCCGTCTTCGAGGCCAACGTGCCGCACGCGTACCGCAACGACGGCACGGAGCGCGTGGAGATGACCATGGCCGTCTCCATCCCGCCCGTACGCTGAGACGCCGAACAGCGGCCCCGGCGGCCGCTGTTAGCTTGGGCCCCATGCGCGCACCCATCGGAGACTTCGACAACGCCGTTCCCGCCCCCGACTGTCTGGACCGGCTCACGGAACCGGTCGCGGCGGCCGTACGCGCCTGGCAGGGCACCGTCCCGGCGGATCAACTCCTATACGTCGACACCGACCCGGAGATCGCCGACACGGCCGTCTTCGTCGAGAACCACGGCCGCGAACTCCTCGAACAGTCCGCGAACTGCGTGATCGTCGCCGGGAAGCGCGGTGAGGAGACGACTCTGGCGGCCTGCGTGGTGCGCTCGGACACCAGGGTCGACGTCAACGGCGTGGTCCGCCGTCAACTGGGCTCCCGCAAGGCGAGGTTCGCCCCGATGGAGACCGCGACGGGCGAGAGCGGCATGGAGTACGGCGGCATCACCCCGATCGGCCTCCCGGCCGACTGGCCCGTCCTCGTGGACGCGACGGTGGTCGACACCCCCTGGGTCCTCATCGGCAGCGGCAGCCGCCGCGGCAAACTGATCGTCCCAGGCAAAGCCTTCGCCGAACTGCCCCGCGCGGTCGTGGTGGAGGGCTTGGGCGTGGAGTGAGCCCGGGGGCTCGGGAGTCTCATGCGGGACGGGCGTTGTCTCCCCGGAGGCATCCGGGGTGGCGGGCCGACGTCACGCTTAGGGGCGGCCCGACGAGGACCGCCCCTTCTGGCGTTGCTAGTTGTGGCGCTTCAGGTACTGCAGTACGACGAGACCCACACCCATGACGGCGAGGAGCGCACCTCCGCCGGCCTTGAAGGCGTCGAGCGGGGTGCCGTTGAAGCCCATGACGACGATGACGGCCGCGAGCGATGCGAGAGCGGCGCAGAGTGCGACGATCGTCAGGTCGCGACCAGGGTGGGCGCAGGTGTGACCCTGCTGACTGGTTGACATTGTGTTCCTCCGTTGTGGTTTCGCAGGCACGCTGGATCTGGACACACCCCGCTAAGGCGAGGTCGTTCCAGCGGCGCGACGCGGGCTACAGGAGCCGACGGCGGTCGGTCGACCGCGATCGCCCGGTAGGCGAAACCCACATGCATCCCCCAAGGGGTAGAGGAAGAACGGCAGCAGGATACCCGGAGTGCAACTCCACGGCAACGGAACGTAGTTCAGAGGTCGGAGCGCTCGCCTTGGGAGCGGGAAGTCGACGGTTCGAATCGGCCCAGGGGTTCGGGAGAACGGAGGTGGAGCCGGACGGGGGAAGAGAGCGGGTCTGCCTGGTGAAGTGTGGGTCTCTGACAACTCCGACAGCAGGGAGCGTTTCCTTCGATGCCCGCACAGCCCGCACAGCCCGCACAGCCCGCACGCCCTGAGCGCAGCGGTCCCGAGACCGCCTCGGTCATGGACGTCTCGCCCTTCAAGCCTTCTCTCGTCAAAGCGGTGTTCAGGGACGTGACCCCGTTGCACGTCTCGCGGTCGGCCGCGTGGGCCGCCGCGTCGGTGACGCGGACGGTGCTGACGGAGATCATCGACGGCGCGAGGAGAGCGGCGGCGGAGGAGGCCCGGAAGAAGCTGATTCCCGGGGACCTTCTCTCGGCGATCGACCGGAACGTCGAGCTCGAGGTGGGGGACAAGTGGTACGACCACAGCCCGACGTTTCAGGGCCTGACCGGTGTCCTGTACGACGCCGAGGGCGTCATCGTGCCTTCTCGTAGGCGCAGCAGGTCGCGCAAACCGAGTGCTGTGGTCGGCGCCCACAGATTCGAGGCCGGGGTCAAGAAGCTGCTGTGGAGCCAGGGGGCCACGGCCGTCCCGGCGATGGTCCGCGACCTGGACGGAATCGCGAGCGTGTTCCTGACGGACCTCGCCCGGGACGCGGCCATGGTCGTCCGCGAGGGCGGCGTCAAACGCTTCGGTACGGTCACCCTGGTGATGCCGGGCGAACCGGCCCCACCCCCGTTCCTCAAGGATTCCCTCCAGGACCTGTCCGCCCGCAGCGGGGACAGGCGGACCATCGGCAGGGACGACATCCTGGCCGCCACCACGATTCAGCTGTTCGGCGGCAACCTCAGGCAGCGAGCCCTCACCGAGGCACGCGAGGCGACACAGAACACTTCGGCCGGCTGACTGGGTGCGACCAACATCGCCGCCTGCACCCCCATCTGCTACCGCAGACTCGCCAAATGAGATGGCCTCCAAGCAGGCCGAATACGGCGCCCAAAGCCGTATTCCCTTCAGGCGAGGCGGGGGATTTCGATCGCCGGGCAGCGGTCCATGACCATGTCCAGGCCCGCGGCGCGGGTGCGGGTGTACGCGGCTTCGTCCACTACGCCTAGCTGGAACCAGACGGCCTTGGCGCCCTTGGTGACGGCTTCGTCGGCGACCGCGCCGGCGAGGGCGCTGTTGACGAATACGTCCACGACGTCGACGTCGAAGGGGATCGCGTCCAGGGAGGCGTAGCCCTGTTCTCCGTGGACCGTCTCGGCCTTCGGGTGTACCGGGACGATCCGCTTGCCGTGGCGCTGCAGGAAGGCCGCGACGCCGTAGGCGGCGCGCTCCTCGTTGGCGGAGAGGCCCACGATGGCCCAGGTGTCGCCGTGCTCGTCGAGGATCCTGCGGATGGTTTCAGTGTCGCTGTGCACGCTCTGGCTCCGGTTGCTGAGTTCGGACACTCTCAGAGGCGGAACGAGTGTCGGTCGCCTGGGATTCCCGTACGAGAGGCCCTAGCCGCGTACCGCCGCCACCGCCTCGTCGAAGACCTGCACCATGTCGACCGTTCCCTCGCTGCGGACCCAGGTCTCCAGTGCGACGTCCGAGCAGGCCAGGGCGCAGGAGACGAGTGCGCGGGCCCGCGACTCGGTCATCGGGTCCGCCGGGTCGCCCAGGCGCCGGGTGACGTCCGGCACCAGCAGGTCGACCCACTGTTGGCGCTTCTCCAGTTGCCGTCCCCGGAGCGACGGCGACGCGTGGAGCATGGTCGTGATCCTGAGGAAGTCCTCGGAGGTGTACGGGAGGGCGTCGAGGAGCGCCTGGAGGGCGGCCCGGAGCGCGTCCCACGGGAGCTCCTCCGTCGGGCGGGCCTCCAGGAAGGCTCGCAGGGACCTGCCGCTCTCGGCGTGGTCGCCGAGCACGATGTCTTCCTTCGTGCCGAAGTAGCGGAAGAGCGAGCGCCGCGAGATGCCGATCTCGTTCGCGATCTGCTCCATCGTCGTGGCCTCGAAGCCGTGCTCCAGGAACAGCCGCATCGCCGTCGCGACGATCTCGGCCTGCACTGCCAGCCGGGTGCGCGCCCGCAGTCCCCCACGGACGGTCGTGTCGTCGTCGCTCATGAGTACGGAGCCTATCAGGTGCTGTCACCTCGTACCTTATTGACACTCGGTGACAGGTTCGGCCTACAGTGACATCACGGAGCGGGTTCACCGAGCCGCCGTGTTCGATCCTTGGGAGCAGCCATGAGTGCCGTCGACTACCGCCGCCAGACCACCCTGATCACCGGTGCGAGCGCCGGCATCGGTGCCGAGTTCGCGCGGCAGATCGCCCAGCGCGGCTCGGACGTCGTCCTCGTGGCCCGGCGCCGGGAGCGGCTCGAGAAACTGGCCGCCGAACTGGCCGCGACCCACGGTGTCCGCGCCACGGCGATACCGCTCGACCTCGGCCTGCCCGGTGCGGGGGAGACCCTCGCGGAGGAGGTGGCCCGGCGAGGACTGACCGTGACGAGCGTCGTGAACAACGCCGGGTTCGCCACCTTCGGGCCGTTCCACACCGAGGACCCGCAGCGCCTGCGCGAGGAGATCGCCGTCGACATCGCCGCCCTCGTGGACATCAGCCGCGCGTTCATCGGGCCGCTGCGGAGCGCCGGCAGCGGCGTGCTCGTCAACGTCGCGAGCATGGCCGCGTATCTCCCCGTCCCCAACATGGCCGTCTACGCTGCGGCCAAGGCGTTCGTGCTGAGCTTCACCGAGGCCCTGTGGCAGGAGTCCCGCGGCACCGGGCTTCGTGTGCTCGCCCTGTCTCCCGGCGCGACCAACACCGAGTTCTTCGACACCATCGGCACGGAAGCCGACGGCGGTGCGAAGCGACAGTCGCCGCAGGAGGTCGTGGCGACGGCGCTGGCGGCCCTTGACCGCCGTACGCCGCCGCCGAGTGTCGTCTCCGGCCGGCGCAATCGTGTGATGGCGAGCCTCAGTCGCGGTCTGACCAGGCGTCGCGCCGTCCTCGTCATGGGGTCCATGACGGGCGCGCGCTGACCCCCGCTCGGGGTCAGGTCGTGTGCTGGTACGCCGAGTACGTCAGGTAGCCCGCGTCGCCGCCCTGGTAGTACGTGGCCTCGTCGGCCGGGGCGATCGGCAGTCCGCCCCGCAGCCGCTCGACCAGGTCCGGGTTGGCGAGGTAGGCGCGGCCGAAGCTGATGAGGTCGGCGCCCAGGCCGAGCCAGTGGTCGGCGTCGTCCCGGCCGGTCTGCTTCGGGCCCATGGGCAGTACGGGGTTCATGACGAGCGCACCCGGCCACGCCCGGCGCAGGGCGACCAGCAGCTCCTCGTCCGCGGTGGCTTCGAGGTGGATGTACGCGAGGTCCAGGGAGGCCAGTTCGGCCAGGAGCGCGGTGTACAGCTCGCGTACGTCCGTCTCCTCGACGCCCCAGAACGTACCGCCCGGTGAGAGCCGGATGCCGGTCCTGGCGCCTCCGACGGCGTCGACGGTCGCCGCGGCCGCTTCGACCGCGAACCTGATCCGGTGCTCGACCGGGCCGCCGTAGCGGTCCGTGCGCAGGTTGGCGTTGGACGAGAGGAACTGCGAGATCAAGTAGCCGTTGGCGCCGTGCAGTTCTACGCCGTCGAACCCCGCGTCGACGGCGCGGCGGGCGGCCAGGCCGTAGGAGCGGGCGTGCTCGGGCACTTCGGCGGTGTCCAGCGCGCGGGGCATCGGAGCGGGCTGCGGGCCGGTCGGGGTGAACACGTCGCCGACCGCCGGGACCGCCGACGGGCCGACGGGCCGCAGGCCGGTCGTGTCGGGGTGGGAGACCCGGCCGCCGTGCATGAGCTGGGCGAAGATCCGGCCGCCGTTGGCGTGCACGGCCGCGGTCACGGGGCGCCAGGCCTCGACCTGCTCGTCGGTGTGCAGCCCGGGCGTACCCGGGTTGGACTGCCCTACGGTGCTCGGCTGCACGCCTTCGCTCACGATCAGCCCGGCCGTGGCCCGCTGGGCGTAGTAGGCCGCCATGGAGGGGGTCGCGAGGCCGCCGGCGGCGGCCCGGACCCGGGTCATCGGGGCCATGACCACCCGGTTGGGGAGGGTGAGGCCGCCGAGTCGGTAGCTGGTGAAGAGAGTCGTCATGTCGGCTACGCTAAAACCTGACATTGACGTCAGAGGCAAGCTGTTGTGAGCCGGAACACAGCCGAACACAGCCAGGAGGTAGTTCCATGCGGATCGGCGAGCTCGCGTCGCGGGCCGGGGTCAGCGTCCGGTCCGTGCGCTATTACGAGGACCAAGGGCTCCTCGCCAGCACCCGCAGCCCCAGCGGGCAGCGGCACTACACGGACGTCGAGGTCGATCGGGTCGCGTTCATCCAGCGGCTGTACGCCGCCGGTCTGTCCAGCCGCACCATCGTGGAGCTGCTGCCCTGCGTCGAGGCGCCGAGCGAGGAGAACTCCGACGCCGCGCTGGAGCGGATGGCGCTGGAGCGGGAGCGGCTCTCCGCGCACATCGCCGACCTCGTACGGACCAGGGACACCCTTGACACGCTGATGGCCGCGGCCCGGGCGCATCGGCACGCGTGATCGTTCCGCCGACTGGGTTCCTCAGGCGCCGGGTCGCAAGGTCTCCGCAAGGCGACCGCGCGAGGGTGGGACGGTCGCGCCCGTCGGTCCGGCCGCGCCGACACACACCTCTGGAGGCCATCGATGGCGGAGTACTACAGGGTGGGACCGCCCACCGACGGCACGCCGGTCGCCCGGCTGACGACGCAGGAGGCGCTCGCGCCCCTCACCCCGCTGACGACGCATGAGCGGCTCGCGCCCCTCGACCCGCAGACGGCGGTCGAGGCGCTCACGCCCCTCACTCCCACGCGCAGTTGGGTCACCTACGCGGAGCCACCCAACCTGACCGACGGTCAGATCAATGTCGTGTACAGCCACATGGACAACGCCGCCGAGGACCTGATCGCGCAGACCCATGCCATCGCCCAGACCCTGAGCAATCTGGAAGCGGAGCTCAGTGAGCTGAAGAAGACCTGGATCGGTGACGACGCCCAGGTCTACACGGAGAAGCAGACGGCGTGGCACGACGCGGCGACGGCCATGGAGAAGATGCTCGGCGACCACGTCCACCTGCTGAACCACATCTCCGGGACCTACCGCTTCAGCCAGAACTGTCTCGTCCAGGGGTGGCAGGGCGTCCGGATCGGCCCCGGCCACTGACCTTGGCGGAGGGCTTGGGGGAGCCGCTGGGGGAGGCTTTGGGGGAAGCGAAGGCCGGGGTGTCCGTCGAGACGGTGCTGATCCGTCCGGGATCCGACGGCGCCCTCTCCGACCTGGCCGCGGCGGCCGGACTCGAGTCCCGCAGCCCGCTCGGCGCCTGAGCCGCGGCGGCCGCTGTGTCCGGGGCCTGGACGAGCCGCTCGATGCGCAGGACCAGGTCGTTCTCTACGCGGTCGTGCGACCAGTCGTGGTCCTTGCTGCGGATCACCTGGACTTCGATGCCGCCCTGTCGATCCCAACGGCCCTGCAGGGTACGGACGTTGGGTCGCCAGGATCCCTGGTACTGGTGCTCCAGGTTCATGTGGCATCCCGCCGCGCCGATGTCCACGGACTCGCCCACGACGCCGGGAATCACGATCCGGCGGCCTCCTCCGGCCGGCAGTACCACCGCGCGCTGCGGCCAGTCGGCGTCCACTCCGATCACGGTGATCCGGCTGGGGCCCGGGTACCAGGTCATCTCTTTGACTCCTTGTCAGTTATTCGGTGTGCCGGTGAACGCGCGGGCGGAGTCCCGTCGATGTCCGACGAGACTCCGCCCGCGTGAGCGTCACTTGCCGAGGTAGGCGTTGCGGATCGACACCGTCGACTCGTTGCCCTGCTTGTCTGTGATCTCGGCGCGGAAGGAGATCCCTCTGTCCTTCGCCGGGTTCAGCAACACCAGGGCCATGCCCAGGGCGACCGGGACCTTCTTTCAGGTCTGGCCGTCGTCATAACTCGCTTACACATGGAGCGACTTGAGGTTTTCCTCCCGGCTGCCGCGCCCTGCACGGTCACCGGAACGAGCCGTGAGCATGCCGTCGGTCAGCTCCGTGGACAACGCGACGGTCGTCAGGCCGAGTCTCGCCATGCTCGGATGCCGGGCTAGCGAGGGCGCCAGCGTCAGGGCGCGGACGCTGTCGATGACCGGGATGAGGGGAGTGCCGGGCCTGCGCCGGGCGATCCGGTGCAGCGTCTCGACGTTCTCGACCCCCGGGATGATCAGCCCGTCACCGAGATCCGCGATCGCGTCGAGATCCGCATCGCACTCGGGGGAGTTCGCCGGATGGAGCCGGACCCACCTCTCCTGAGGCCTGTCCGGCTGCCGGCTGGACAGCAGGGCGATCACGGCACCGAGCCGTTGTTCCGCCCGCTGGAGGTCGACGACCACCACGTCGGCCGGCTGCCCCGCGAGCGCGTACGACTCCGGGCTGCCCGGGGTCAGCATGAGGTAGGTGGCCGGGCTCGGCTCGGGCGACGGACGCATGGAGGTCCTCCGAAGGGGATCGACGGAAACGGTCCTTGCTCTGCCGATGCCTACGTTGGTGGAGTCGCGAAGGATCGGTCCGATCAAGCCAGTTGTGGGACGGGCGCAGGGGTGGCGCTCGGAGCGCGCGACATATCCTCTGCCGCATGGATGGAAATCGGCGGTCCGTCGCCTCTCCACTCGCTCCGATCGACACACCTCGCTGGGTGGGGCGCTCCGCCGAACTGGCGGTACTGCACGAGCACTTGGGGTCCCTGCGGCGCGGTGCGGGAGGCTGCGTACTGGTGGAAGGGCCGCCTGGAATCGGGAAGAGCGCGCTCGTCGGCGAGGCGGTACGGACCTTCGGCGGCGCGGACGAGGTGTTCGTGCTGCGGGGCAGCGCCGACGAATTCTGCGTGAGTCTGCCGTTTCAGCTGATCACGGAGGCGTTGAGACCGGTGGACCGGGACGAACCCGCGCCGGAACCCGACTCGTTGTGGGGCGCCGGGGCGCGGAACCCGTTGGCGGCAGGCGTGCAGGAGGCGTTGGCGCGCGTGGAACGGGCGTGCGCGGTGCGGCCGGTGGTGCTCGTCGCGAGCGACCTGCAATGGGCGGACGAGGCGTCCCTGACGGTCCTCGGGGCGCTGCTGCGGCTGACGGAACAGCTGCCGTTGCTGCTGGTGGGGGAGCTGACGACCGGTTCACAGCGCGATCACGTCCAACAGCTCCGCCGGACCTTCACCACCCGCGACGCCACCCAGCTGGTGGTGGGCCCCTTGAGCGACGAGGAGTCCGTGCGGCTGGCGGAGACGTACCTGGGTCTCCCGCTCGCCCCTGGATTGCGCGAGCTGGCGGCGCAGACCGGAGGAAACGCCTTGCACATACGGGAGTTGGTGGCCGCGCTGCTGCGCGAACGACGCGTCGAGGAGCGCGCGGGCCAGGCGCGGCTCGTACCCGGGCCCGACAGCGAGGCGCAGTTGCCGACCTCGTTGAGCGCGGCGATCGCGGACCGGCTCGGGTATCTGTCCGACGACACCTTGGAGGCCCTGCGCTCGGCCAGCGCGCTGGGCGCCGGGTTCGATCCGGGCGAGCTGGCCGCTGTGCTCGGCTGGCCGCTGGAGCGGGTCGCCGGGGCGCTGGGCGAGGCGGCGGAGACCGGGGTGCTCGACGAGCAGGGCGCGACGGTGGAGTTCCACGCTCCGTTGCTGCGGCAGGCACTGTACGAGTCGATGACGCCGGCGGTGCGCGCGCTGCGGCACCGGCGGATCGCGCAGCGGCTGAGCGAGGTGGGCCGGCCGCCCGAGCGCGTCGCCGCGCAGCTGGTCCGGGCGGGGAGCGAGCCGGACGAGTGGACGCTGACCTGGCTGACGGCCTCGGGCGCCGCCCTGCTCCACCGGGCCCCACAGCTCGCCGTAGAACTGCTCACGGACGCCACCGAGCACCTGGACCGTGTCGACGAGCGACGTGAGCCCCTGGAGGCGGTCCTCGCCATGGCCGCGTACCTGCGCGGCAGGTTCGAGGAGTGCGAGACCATCGCCACCCGTGTCCTGGGCAGCACCGTCGATCCCGACCGCGCCGGGGAGATGACCTGGATCGTCGGCGTCGTCCTGTTCCACCGGGGGCGCTACGCGGAGGGCATCGAGCTGGCGACCGGCGCCGCGTCGCGCTGGCCGCTGAGTCCGGTGTGGCTGGCCCGGCTGCGCGCCCTGCACGGCATGCTCACCCTGGGCACGGCGCTGGGCCCTGAGAAGGACGGGTCCGTCATACCGAGGGTGACCGAGGCGCTGGAGCTCGGCCGGAGTCTCAAGGACGCGCACACCGTCGCGTACGCGGCGAACACCATGTGGACGTACCTCTTCGCGATGAAGGAGTTCGACGCGGCCGCGGTCTGCCTCGACGAAGGCCTCGCCGGCGCGGAGAGCGACCCTCAACTGGCCGACATACGCTTCGTCCTGGCGAGCAACAAGATGCATCACCTGCGGGGCGCCGACATCAGCGACGAGCGGGTGTGGGCCACCGCGCGCGCGGCCCGCAAGGCCGCCCTGGAGTGCGGCTCGGCACGGGTCGGCACCGTCCTCGGGATGACCGCCGGCCTCGCCTACTTCGAGGGGGCCTGGGACGACGCGCTCGCGGATCTCGAAGCCGTCGACGACGACGTGACCGACGGCTACACGAAGTTCACCGTCAAAGGCCTGCTCGCACTGATCAGGGCGCGACGCGGGGACGTGGACGGTGCCCGGGACCAACTGGAGAAGATCGGCGACCCGGAGGTCCTGCTCACCTGCGCCCGGGTGAACTCCACGAACTACTGGCACGCCCGCCTGGCCCTGGCCGAGCGCGAGGGCCGCGAGGACGAGGTGCTCGTTCTCCTGCGCCGGGTCCTCGCCGAGGAGTTCGGCGCCATCGCCGCCGACTACCACCGCCTCCTGCCCCGTGCCCTGCGCCTTGCCCGCGCCGCGGGCCTGGCGGACCTGGCTGCCGAGGTCGTGGCCCGCGCCGGGCACGCGGCCGGCCGGGACGACCGCCGGGTGGTCCGTGCCGTGGCCTGGCACTGCCAGGGGGTGGCGGACGCCGATCCCGGCCTTCTGCGCCAGGCGCTGGAGTACTTCGACGGCGCGGTGTGGGCCGCGGAGGCGGCCGAGTGCGCGGACGACCTGGCCGTCGTACTCGCCGAGGCGGGCGACACGGACGGCGCGAAAGCCGCGATGCGGGACGCGGCGGAGCGCTATCTGGCGCTCGGCGCGACGGGCGATCTCGACCGGGCGGACGCCCGTTGGCGCGAAGCGGGCCTGCGTCGCAGCGCCCGGGGCAGTCGCAACCGCCCGTCCGCCGGCTGGGAGTCGCTCACGCCCACCGAGCGGCGGGTCGCCGAACTCGTCGCCGAGGGCCTGTCCAACCCCGACATCGCCGAGCGGCTCCTCTCCTCGCGCCGCACCGTCCAGACCCACATCAGCCGCATCCTCGGCAAACTGGGCCTGCGCTCCCGTAGGGAAGTAGCGCGCACCATCGCGGACCGGCCCCCTCAGTCCGCCGTGAGTTGAACCTCCGCTCGGCGCGGTGGACGGCGTGAGACGGCCACGCCGATGAGACTGAGCTGCCCGGTGCCCGAGTAGGCGCCGCCGTGACCTCGTTGCCATGACCGAACCTCGGGCGGTCCCGACACGTAGCACAGGGCGGCGCCGCCGTGAGGACGACGGAGTGGATGATGAGGGGCCGGGAGTTGACTGTGGTTGCTGGGCGTGTGGTGCGCTTCGACGAGACGCGTGGGTATGGATTCATCACCCCGGAGACGGGCGGCGATGATGTGTTCCTGCACGTGAACGACTTGTTGATCCCCGAGTCGTACGTCAGGTCGGGACTGGCCGTGGAGTTCGAGGTCGTCGACCGTGAGCGGGGCCCGAAGGCGGCGAGGATCAGGCTCGCCGAGTCGGCGCGGACCGCGCGGGAGGCGGATCGGGCCGTGCCCGTACAGGTCGTCCCCGCCGCGGTGCCCGCTCCGGTCGCCGAGGAGCCGATGTGCGATGTGCTCAGTACGGAGGAGACCAACGGAGAGTTGACCGAACTCCTCCTTCGGGTGACCTCGCTGACGGCAGGCCAGATTGTCGAGATCCGGCGAGGGGTGCTTGAGCTGGCCCGGGGCCACGGGTGGGTCGAGGGCTGACCTCAGCGGCCGTTCCTGGGCCCCTTGAACCGTGTTCCGGCGTTTCGCTCCTTCGGCGCAGATGGGTAGCATTCATCGCCCACTCAAGGAGGAGCCCATCGTGACGACTGAAACCGACCCCACACGCCCGGATCTGAAGGCCCAGTACGCGAGCAAGGTCGCCGGCGACATCGACGAGAACGAGGCGGACCAGCGGCGCGTCGAGGCTCAGATCCAGGCCCTGCAGGAGCAGTTGGTGTCCCTGAAGGCCGATCGTGAGCTGCTGATGAGCGTCAGCGCGGCGCTGCTGGACGCCACCACCGCGGCAAAGGCGACGGTCCCCGCGCAGTCGGCGGGAATGACCGTCGCCAAGACCTCACCTCGTCCGAAGCCGGCGGCCAAGAAGAAGCAGCCCTCGGTCCGCGAGGCGGAGGACAGGGGAGCCGCCCTCACCGACCTCATCCTCGGACACCTCAGTGAGCAGCACGAACCCCGCAGCACCTCGGAGATCCTCCGGTGCCTCGCCGAGGCCCACCCCAAGCGGCAGATCTCCGATCCTCTCGTACGCACCTCCGCCGAGCGGCTGGTTGCCCGAGGCAAGCTGGTGCGTTCCAAGCAGGGGGCCGGCGTCTACTACACCGTCTCCTCGGGATCCAGTTCGAACGTGAAGTAGATGCTCAGCATGTAGGGCTCGTCCTCGTCGTGGAAGGCGTCCCACGACACGTCCACCAGGCGGACGTTGTGGTCCCGCACCCACTCATGGGCCTTCTTGAAGGCCCTCGCGGCGGTCGTGGCGGGGAAGAGCTTTCTGGCCATGGGATGCACCTGGGTGTCGGCATCCGAGTCGTCGAAACCCTCAGGGACGTCCAGGCAGAGATCGGGATCGAGTGTCATGGAGTGCGTGCGCCCTTCTCGGTGGTGCTGAGTACGACGCCTGAGAAGACCGCCGTGCACGTGGATGGGTTGCTTCCGTCCGTCTGCCGTACGCGTTCAGTCCGCCTCAGTCCGCTCAGTCCTCCGTACGGCTCAGCACCAGCTGGGCCTGAGGGAGGTGATCCCGTTCATGCTCGTCACCTGGCCGCGCCACTTGCTCGGTGGCGCGGCGGCGGCCACGGAGTAGTCGGGGTCGTTGAAGAGCGTCCACGTGTGCTCGGTCCTGTTCCAGACGCTGGTCGTCGCATTGTCCCAGTTGGCCTGCTTGCCGTAGCCCGACCTGCCGAGCCATTCGCTGGGAATGCCGACCCTGCCCAGGTGCTTCGTGAACCCGTCGCACATCTCGGGGACGTGCAGCGGAGTGAGCGCGAACACGGGTCCCGTGCCGTTCGGGCCGCCGTACAGGCAGAACTCGCCGACCTTGCACCCGGCCCACGGAGTCTGCGGCGGGGCCTTGGACTTGGCGGGGGCGGGCGGGGCCGGACGCTTGTACACGGGCTTGGTCGTCGCGGGCGGCCGTTGCGTCCTGGGCGGTGTGGGAGTGACCTTCGGTGTGGGCTTCTTGGTGGGCGGTGCCTGAGTGGTCTTCACCGGGGTCGGTGTGGGGGTGGGGGACGCGGCCACGAAGGCGCCGCTCTCGGGCCCGCCGCCGTCCGTGTCCAGAACGGTGTCGGCCGTCTCGCTCACCGCCGCGACCGGGTTCGTCTTGTCGCGGGACTCCTCGTTGGACCCGATGAGCAGGAACGGAAGGGTGATCATCACGGCGCCGGCGATCGCCGCACCGGCGAGGATCGGCTTCTTCGGACCCGCGGAGGGGGCGCCGACCGGTTCCTCGGGCCGGTTTCCCGGACCTTCCGCGCCGGCCTGGGCGGCGCCCTCGGCCTGCCCGCGTGCGCGCGGGTTCGGGTTCTCGGGGTTCTGCCCGGCGGTACGCGGCTCGGTGCGCGGCCGTGCCGCCGCGCCCGCCGACCTCTCGGACGTCGCGGTCTCGGCCGCGGGGGCCGGGCCGGTGGCGCCCAACCGGCCTTCATGGCCTGAGGTGTTCGCCTCTCCGGCGGTCGTCCCGTCGGGGCGCGGCCGGGCTCCCGCGCCGCCATTGCTCCGCGCGGGTGCGGAGGCCCCGTCGGGCCGTGTCGAATGCTCGGACATCAGTGCTCCGTGTTGGCTGGAGGCGCACCTCTACAGAGGCGCTGGCACGCTGGGCGGTGGCAGGCAGGGAAGTGACGGAATCCCCATCAGTGACCGGGCGGTTGAGGGGCTCGGTCACTGATGGGGGCGCCGGGGTCCCGCCCACAGGTCAGCGGCCGGGGCCGATGCTGACGTTCTGCCAGCCCTGGACGAGGGTGTTCTGGGTGTGGCGGTAGGACCCGGAGATCTCGTTGAGCAGGGTGACCTTGCTCTCGAGCATCTTCTCGATGGCCAGCAGGGCGTCGTTCCACGCCTTCTGCTTCTCGGTGTAGACCTGGGCGTCGTCACCGATCCAGGTGTTCCGCAGCTCGCCGAGCTCCGCCTCCAGGTTGTAGAGGGTTTGGTCGATGGCCTGGGTCTGCGCGATCAGGTCCTCGGCGGCGTTCTCCATGTGCCGGTAGTCGACGTAGATATAGCCGTCGGTGAGGTTCTCCGACATGGTGTGTCCTCCTCTGATGCAGGCCGGCGGGGCGGGACCGGGGTGGGAAGCGGTGTGGGTCGCCCGCGGGGACGGGGTCGGGTCAGCCGTTGAGAGTGTTGAAGACGGCGTTCGACGCGCTGCTGGCCTGGGAGACCTGCTCGTTGGCGAACTGCTGCTGCCTTCCGTGCTCCCGCAGCGTCTTCTGCAGCTCCTCGATCATCTGTTCCAGGTTCATCGTGATGACGCCGACCTTCTCCTGCCACTGCGTGACGAGCTGCGAGAAGGCGGCACCGTCGCTGCCCCCGTAGCCGTTGGTCAGAGTCAGGCGCGTGGCCTCCACGTCGGAGCTGCACCTCACGACGCCGTCACGCGCGGCGGACAGCGCGTTGATGCCGTTCCGTGTGGCGCTCTCCTGGGACTGCTGCATTCCTGTCGACATCGCACACTCCTTCTCGCCTCGATCCCCCTCACCGCAGCGGGGTTCTCACTTCCGGGACCAGCCTGACGACAGAGACTTGTCTCCGGTCCCCACACTCCTGCCGCCACCCTGCGGAAACCTTGCGTCGCGGCACGGCCGCCCCCATCAGGCTCCCCGCACCCACGTCGGGGCGGGTACGCTGCTGCCGCTCCCCTTCCTCAGCCACTTCCTCAGCTCCACGGTCCGCCGCAGCATGCCGGGCCGCGCGTCCTCCTGCGCTCCACGCGACTCCCCGCGCGCCAAGCGATCAACAGGACACGGATTCACGCCGAAGGAGAGCACCGTTGAGCGTCGTACTGTTCCGACGTCCCGCCCGCCGCCCCGGGCCGGACATGCCCGAGGGTGAGCTGAACCTCGAAGAGCCGCCGGTCCTCGCCGAGATGACGCCGGACAGCTCGGCCATCTGGCAGTACCTGCCGATGGCCCTGATGTCGGTGTCGTTCATGTTCATGTACATCCGGCCCGGCAGCATGCGCGGCAGCGAGGGCTCGTTCATGTACCTGGCGATGGGGCTGATGGTCGTCGCCTCCGCCGGCATGATGCTGGGGCAGTTCATGAAGCGGGCCGCCGAGCGCAAGCAGCGCCTGAAGGGTGAACGCCGGGACTACTTGCGCTACTTGACGCAGATCCGCAGGCGGGTACGGAGGAACGTCGCCGAACAGCAGGCCGCGTCCGCCTGGCACCACCCGGAGCCGGCGACGCTCTGGTCGGTCGTGGGGACGAGCCGGCTGTGGGAACGCAGGGCCGCCGACGACGACTTCGCGGAGGTACGGGTCGCGGTCGGCGACCAGAAGCTCGGCCTGAAGCTCGTACCGGGATCGTCCAAGCCGGTGGAGGACCTCGAACCGCTCTGTGCCCACGCGCTGCGCAGCTTCGTACGCGCCTACGCCACCGTTCCCGACCAGCCGATCTCGGTGTTCCTGCGGGCCTGGTCCCGGGTGCTCTTCCGGGGCGAGACCGCGCGGGTGCAGGCCCTCGTGCGGTCGATGCTCGCCGAGCTCGCCACCTTCCAGTCCCCCGAGGACCTGTGGATCGTGGTGTGTGCCGCGGACGACCGGAAGGCCGCGTACGACTGGCTGAAGTGGCTGCCCCACACCCTGCATCCGCACGAGAGCGACGCCGCCGGTTCGGTGCGCCGGATCGTGTCGACCTTCAACGAGATGGACGAGCTCCTCGGGCCCGAGTTCGGTGAGCGGCCCCCGTTCGACCCCGACGCGACCCCGGGCTGGGAGGAGCCGTACACCGTCGTCGTCCTCGACGGTGTCCCCGCCCCCGGCGGCCACGCCTTCGACGGACCGGGACTGCGCAACACCGTCGTCCTGGACGTGGACTCCTCACTGACCTGGCGCCCCGGGCGCACCACGCTCCGGCTCGACCTCGCCGACGGCGAGCTCGGCCTCGTACGGACCGACCGGGAGCGCAAGGAACGCACCAGCCCGCTGGGGCGGGCGGACCAGTTCGGCGTCGTCGGAGCGGGCTCGCTGGCCAAGATGCTCTCCCCGTACCGGCTGCGGCTCGACGGGGAGAACGGCGCGGAACCGCTCAGTTCGGACGTCGAACTCACCACCCTCCTCGGCATAGCGGACCTGTACCGCCACGACCCGCACACCCTCTGGTCCGCGCGTACGGACTCCAGCCGGCTCAGGGTCCCCATCGCGCTGGCCGCCGACCGCACGCCCGTGGAACTCGACATCAAGGAGTCGGCGCAGGGCGGCACGGGACCGCACGGGATGCTGATCGGGGCCACGGGATCGGGCAAGAGCGAACTGCTGCGTACGCTCGTGCTGTCCCTTGCGCTGACGAACTCATCAGAGACGCTCAACTTCATCCTCGTGGACTTCAAGGGCGGCGCGACCTTCCTCGGCCTCGACGCGCTCCCGCACACCTCTGCCGTGATCACCAACCTCGCGGACGAGGCCGCCCTCGTCTCGCGCATGCAGGACGCGCTGCACGGCGAACTCATGCGCCGCCAGGAGCTCTTGCGCAGCGCCGGCAACTACACGTCGGCTCTCGAGTACGAGAGGGCCCGGGCGGGCGGGGCCGAACTGGCGCCGCTGCCCAGCCTGTTCGTCGTCGTCGACGAGTTCAGCGAACTGCTCTCGGCGCACCGCGACTTCATGGAGCTGTTCGTCATGATCGGCCGCCTCGGGCGCAGCCTCGGCGTGCATCTGCTGCTGGCCTCGCAGCGGCTCGACGAGGGCCGGATGCACCAGCTCGAGAGCCATCTGTCGTACCGCATCGGCCTCCGCACGTTCTCGGCCATGGAGAGCCGCGGTGTGCTGGGCGTGCCGGACGCCTACGAGCTTCCGCCGCAGCCGGGCAACGGCTACATGAAGACGGGTGTGGAGACCCTGAAGCGTTTCCGGGCCGCGTACGTCTCCGGTCCGCACCGGCGGCGCAGCGGCACGGTCAGCCGGGCCCGGGTGGCCAGTCAGGTGGTGCCCTGGTCGGCGGAGTGGATCATGCCGCGGGCCGGCGTGGACCCGGATCCGGCGCCCGTACCGGAGCCGGAGCCCGAGGAGGAGGCCCAGTCCCTGCTCGCCGTCGCCGTGAGCCGCCTCGTCGGAGCGGGCCCGGAGGCCCATCAGGTGTGGCTGCCGCCGCTGGACAAGTCCGCCACGCTCGACGAACTCCTGCCGGGCATCGCACCGCACCCCGAACTCGGTCTGATGGCGGCTGACTACCCGCACCTCGGCTCGCTCAAGGTTCCCGTCGGCATCGTCGACAAGCCCTTCGACCAGCGCCGTGACCAACTCGTCGTCGACATGTCCGGCGCGGGAGGGCACGTCGCCATCGCCGGTGGTCCGCAGAGCGGCAAGAGCACCTTCGTACGCACCATCATGACCGCGCTCGCGCTGACCCACACACCGCGCGAAGTCCAGTTCTTCTGCCTGGACTTCGGTGGCGGAACGCTCGCGGGCCTCGCCCGGCTCCCGCACGTGAGCGGTGTCGCCTCGCGGATGGACGAGGAGCGGGTGGGCCGTGTCATCTCCGAGGTCACGGCGCTGCTCGCCGACCGCGAGCGGCTCTTCCTCGACCAGGAGATCGACACCATGGCCACCTACCGGCGCCGCCGGGCGGCCGGCGAGCTGCCCGACGAGAAGTTCGGTGATGTGTTCCTGGTCATCGACGGCTGGCAGTCGGTACGGCAGGACTACGACCGGCACCTGCCCGCGTTCTCCGCGCTGGCCTCACGCGGCCTGAACTACGGCATCCACCTCATCATCACCACGGCCCGCTGGCTGGAACTCACCTCGGCCATCCGGGACCAGGCGGGCACCAAGCTGGAGCTGCGCATGGGTGATGCGATGGACTCCACCATCAACGCCCGCATCGCCGCCACCGTGCCGCGCGACCCGGGCCGCGGCATCACGCGCGAGGGCCACCACCACTTCCTGACGGCGCTGCCGAGGATCGACGGCACCACCAGCGCCGGAGACCTGTCGGAGGGCGTCGCGGCCATGGTCGCCACCGTACGCGACCACTGGTCGGGCCCCGTCGCGCCGCCGGTGCGGATGCTGCCCACCGTCCTGCCCTCGACGGACCTGCCGACCCCGCCGAACAAGCTGCGCATCCCCATAGGACTGGAGCAGGAGCGGCTGTCCACCCTGTGGCACGACTTCAGCGAGACACCTCACATGATCGTGGTGGGCGACAACGAGAGCGGCAAGACGAACATGCTCCGCCTGATCGCGCACAGCATCATGCGGACGCACACCCCCGCCGAGGCCCGCATCATGGTCGTCGACTACCGGCGCCAGCTCGTCGAGACCATCCCCGACGAATACCGGCTCGGCCACGCCGTGTCGATGGACGCGCTCCAGGAACTCGTCAGCGGTGCGGCCCGCGCCGTGGCAACCCGCGTGCCGGGACCCGACATCGCGCCGTCGCGGATGCGGCTGTGCGACTGGTGGCAGGGGCCGCGGCTCTTCATCCTCGTGGACGACTACGACATGGTGGGCGCCGGTCCGATGCACCAGCCCTTCGCGCCGTTGAACGACCATCTGGCCCTCGGCCACGAGGTGGGGCTGCACGTCGTCGTGGCGAGGGCCGCGGCGGGAGCCGGGCGTGGTCTGAGCGACGCACTGATGCGCCGCCTCCTGGAGGTCAACGCACCGAGCCTGCTGCTGTCCTGCCCGCCCTCGGAAGGCTTCCTGTTCGGGAACCACAAGGGCCGGCTGATGAATCCCGGTCGCGCCATGCACATCTCGCGGCGCAAGACGATGCAGGTGCAGACCGCGCTGGTGGATGCGGAGGAGTCGTGAGCGGCGCGAGAGCCGAGGCCTCAGCGGCCGGCGCCCCGGCGGTCGGCATCCGAGCGCTCGGCGTCTCAGCGCTCGGCGCCTCAGCGGTCGGCGTCGCCGGGGCCGGCGTCTCAGCGGTCGGCTGCGCGCCAGGAGCGTGCCCGTCCGCGCGGGACGATCGCCACCGCGGCGGCGAGGACCAGCACGAGCAGCAGGGCCGCGCCGGCCACCACCAGAGCCGTACGACGGGATCCCTCGGCGGTGTCGGGCTTCGGGTCCACCCGGGCCGGCTCGACGCGCCGGTCGACGGCGCCGCCACCCGCGACGGCGGTGAGCCCGGCGTACGGGTCGAGGCGCGGGATGTCCGCCGGGTACGCGGTCGACGCCAGGCGGGCGGCCGTCTGGTCCGCGGAGAGCTCGGGGTACCGGGCCCGGACGAGGGCCGCGGCACCGGCCACGTTGGCCGCCGCGAACGACGAGCCGGAGCCGATGTAGTGGCCCGCTCCCCGCGGGCCCACGCTGACCACGGCGTCGCCGGGCGCGGCCAGATCGGCGGCGAAGGGCTCCGGTGCGTTGGTCGGGCGGGCCAGGTCGGGGCCGTAGTCCACCACCGACACCACCTTGGGCAGGAAGGCGGGGAAGTACGGCCGCGCCGCGGCCTGGTCGCCCGTCGCACCGCGCGGCAGCGCGTCGGGGGCGACCGGCGCCACGATCAGCGCGTCGCGCTCGGAGGCGTACTCGACGGCCTTGGTCAGTTCGGCGCGCCCGTCGAGGACGGCCCGGGCCACGTAGATGACCTTGGCCCCGGCGTCCGCGGCCTGCCGGATCGCGGTCGCCAGGGCCGGGCCGTCGGTGATGCCCCGCTCATCGGTGCCGGGCACGGCGAGGACGCGGGCCTGCGGCGCGACGCCCGCCATGCCCGAGCCAGGACCGGGAGCGGCCGCGATGAGACCGGCCGCGAAACTGCCGTGCCCCACACAGTCGGGCTTAGCGGCACCCACATGGGTCACCCGGCCCTGAAGCGCGGGTATGTCCGCGCCGACCCCGGTGTCCACGACGGCCACGAGCACGCCGGACCCCTGGGTCAGCTGCCAGGCGCGGGACAGACTCATCGCCGCCCGCGTCCACGGCTCGGCGCGGGCCGTCTCCGCGGACGGACCGGCGCACGGCTCGTCGGCCCCGAGCGCGGTCCGTACGGTCGGCAGCGAGACCGGATCGTCCACCGCGGAAGCCGACGGGGCTGCGCCGATCGTCAGGCAACAGGCAACCGCCGCTGCCGAGATGAGGTGGTGGCGCGGGTAACGGGCGCGTCGCATGCGGCACATGATAGGCGCCGAACCGGTCCCATCAACGGCGCGCGGAAGAAAAATCAATCAGCAGCGCGGCACACGGTTCCCCGGCCTCCCGTACGGCACCCGTCCGCACCCACACATCAGGAGGTATGAGGTGTCACGCCAGATACTCAGGGTCTCGCCGGATGAGTCCGGTGCCTACAGGACGATCACCGAGGCACTGGCTGTGGCGCGCTCCGGGGCCGTCATCCGCATCAAGGCGGGCCGGTACGCCGAGAACCTCATGGTGCGGACCCGGGTCAGCCTGGTCGCCGAGGGCGACGGCGACGCCGTCGAGATCTGCCCCCGCCGAGGCTCCGCCCTGGTGCTCGTCGCGGACGCCGTGATGCTCACGGACCTGGTGCTGCGCGGTGGTTCGGAGGACGTCGCCACCGTCGACGCGGCCCGGGGCCAGCTCGCCATGGACGGCTGCACGGTCAACGGCTCGGGCTGGACGGCGATCCTCTCGCGTCAGACGGGCTCCCTGGCCCTGCGCAACTGCCGCATCACCAACCGGGACGGCGCCGGCATCGTCGACACCGCGCCGACCGGGAGCGTGGTGGAGGACTGCCTGATCGAGAACCTCGGCACCTCGGGTGTGGTCCTCGGCGAGAACTCCAGGACCACCGTCCGCAACTGCACCATCCGCGACGCTCGGGGCAACGGACTCCTGGCCAACGGCGAGGCGCAGGGCGTGTTCGAGGACTGCGAGGTCTCCGGAACGGACAAGCCCGCCCTGGCACTTGAGGGCAGCAGCTCGACCGCGATCAGCAGGGTGCAGATCCGGGACGTGCCCGTGGGCGTCCTTGTGACCACGACGGCGCGGCCGGTCCTGGAGAACGTCAGGGTGTCGGCGACCACCGGCCCGGGATACGCGCTGTCCGCGGGCGGCGACTGCCTCATGCGGTACTGCAGCGCCGAACGGACCAAGGGCGCCGGGCTGTTCGTGACCGAACGCTCCCGAGGCACCTTCGAGGAGTGCGAGTTCACCGGCACCAAGGAGGCCGGCATCAAGGTGCTGGGCGACGGTGCCCCCTCACTCACCCGCGTCGGCGTCCGGCAGTGCCTGGACACCGCGGGCGCCGTCCAGCTCTCCGACGGCTCCACGGCGGAGTTCGACCACCTGGAGATCACCGACGCGGCGGGCACGGCGATCTCCGTGCGTACGCTCGCCAACCCGCTGATCCGGCACGTACGGATCATCAGCCCGGGCGGAGTCGGCGTGGAGGTCGGCGACGACGGGCGCGGCCGTCTGGAGGGCGGCACCATCGAGCTGACGGAGGGCGTCGGCATCCGGCTGTCCGGCGGCGCCGAGACCCACATCAGCGACACGGTGCTGCGGTCCATCTCCAACGTCGGCCTGGAGGTCGGCGCGGACTGCACCGCCACGGTCCGCGACTGCGAGTTCGACTCCAGCGCCGGTACGGCCGTCATGGTGGCGTCCGGCAGCGACCTGGCCCTGACCCGGACGCGGGTCACCGGCGCCGGGGCCCACGGCGTCCTGCTCTCCGAAGGCAGCCGGGCCGAACTCCGCTCGTGCCGCGTCTCGGGCAGCGCGGGAGACGGCATCCGTGTCGACACCGCCGAGGCCGTCGGCATCGCCGGCTGCGAGCTGACGGAGAACCGGGGCGCGGGGCTGCGGCAGACCCGCGCCTCGGAGAAGCTCGAAGTGATGGACATCAGCAGCGCCGACAACCACGTACCGGACGCCTGGGGCCCGGACGCGGACCTGGCCGGCGGCGGCAAGGGAGGCGCGGGCGGCGGAGACCGCAGCCCGCTGGAGGAGCTGGAATCGCTCGTCGGCCTCGACGGCGTCAAGCACCAGGTGCGTACGCTGGTCAACCTCAACCAGCAGGCCCAGCGCAGGATCCGGCTCGGGATGCCCGTACCCAGCATGAGCCGCCACCTGATCTTCGCCGGGCCGCCCGGCACCGGCAAGACCACCGTGGCCCGGCTGTACGGCGGCATCCTCGCGGAGTTGGGGGTGCTGCGCTCGGGCCACATCGTCGAGGTGTCACGGGCCGACCTGGTGGCCCAGTACATCGGCGCCACGGCCATCAAGACGACGGAGGCCTTCAACGAGGCTCTCGGCGGCGTCCTGTTCATCGACGAGGCGTACACGCTGGCCTCCGGCGCCAAGGGCAACGGCACCGACTTCGGCCTGGAGGCCATCGACACCCTGGTGAAGCTGATGGAGGACCACCGCGACGACATCGTCGTGGTCGCCGCCGGCTACTCGGAGGAGATGCAGGGGTTCGTGGCCGCCAACGCCGGTCTGGCCTCCCGGTTCACCCGCACCATCGAGTTCGCCAACTACTCGGTGGAGGAACTCGTCACCATCACCGAGAACATCTCCGCCGGCCACCGCTACGAACTCGGCCCCGGTACGTCGGAAGCGCTCACCGCGCACTTCCAGTCCATGCCGCGCGACGCCAACTTCGGCAACGGACGCGTCGCGCGCGGCGTCTTCGAGGACATGGTCGACCGGCAGTCGTTCCGCCTCGCCGCCATGGCGGACCCCAGTGAAGCGGACCTCACCCTGCTGCTGCCGGAAGACGTCGCCGACGCGGCCGGCCAGGAGAAGGACGCGGCCGAGGACCGGCAGCAACTCCTCGACCAGCTGGAAGGCATGACCGGCCTCGCCGCCGTGAAGCGGGAGGTCACCGATCTGGTGAACCTGCTCTCCCTGGCCCGCCAGCGGGAAGCCGCCGGACTGCCCGTCTCACGCCTCAGCCAGCATCTCGTCTTCGTCGGCCCTCCCGGTACGGGAAAGACCACCGTGGCGCGCCTCTACGCCCGCCTGCTGCACGTCCTCGGCGTCCTGCCGACGACCAAGCTCGTGGAGGTGGCCCGCGCGGACCTCGTGGGCCGGTACGTCGGTCACACCGCACAACTCACCAAGGACGTCTTCCAGAGCGCGATGGGCGGTGTCCTCTTCATCGACGAGGCCTACACCCTCACCCCGGACGGCGGCGGCAACGACTTCGGCCAGGAGGCCATCGACACGCTCCTGAAGCTGATGGAGGACCACCGCGACGACGTGGTGGTCATCGCGGCGGGCTACGACGCGGAGATGGGGCGCTTCCTGGACTCCAACCCGGGCCTGGCCTCACGGTTCGGCCGGCGGGTGCACTTCGAGAACTACTCCACCGACGAACTCGTCTCCATCGTCGAGCAGCACGCGCAGAGCACCGGCTACGAGTGCGGCGAGGACACGGTCGTCGCGCTGCGCGAGCACATCACCGCGCTCCCGCGGGGCCGCTCGTTCGGCAACGCCCGTACGGCACGTCAGCTGATGGAGTCGATGATCACCCATCAGGCCCGCCGCCTGGGCGGCCTGACGAACGCGTCGGTGGGCGACCTGCGCGCCCTGCTGCCGGAGGACCTCCCCGTGCTCGCGACACGGGCCTAGACAGCCAGATGCCGGTGGTCCCCTCACCCGCACGCCGCGGCGGCGGGGGAGGGAGCCACCGGCATGGGATCAGTTCGTGGTGTTCGTCGTTCCCTTGACTGCCGCCGGCAGGGTCGGGGCACATCGGGGAGCCGTCGTCACGGCGGCCCCCAGCTCCGCCGCCTCCGGCGACAGGTCGGGACCCGTCGGAAGCATGGCCAGGAGCAGGGACGGGAGCCCCTCGGAGGTCGCGTCCGCGTACCCGAGCGCCGAAGCCGCCGCACCGCTCGCCACGCGGTACTTCACTCCCGCGTCGGTGACGAGGTAGAGGGTCGTCCCGATCTTGGTCCCGGCGCCGCTGAGGGCACGTACGACCACTCCTCGGCCCGCCGGTACGGTGATGCGGTCGACGGGCAGGCACGCCCTGACCAGCCCCTCAGGACCGGGCTCGGCCGGCATGCCCAGTTCGGGCGTGTAGGCGAGGCCGATGCTCGTGCTCGTCCCCTTCGACTGGGAGCCCGCGGGCGTAATCTGGGCGCAGGGCTGCTGTCCCTGGGCGACCGGCACCAACTGGGGTGGCTTGATCGGCATCCCGGTCAGGTCGACGGTGGGGTCGGCGGGCGCCAGATTGCCCCGCAGGACGTCGGAACCGACGTCCGCGACGGTCGGCGAGGCGCCGCCGTACGCGAGCTGACGCGTCTTGGGGGCGCCCACGGCCAGGGCCACCTGGGTCGCGGTCAGGGGGCTGAGTCCGTCCTTGCGCAGCTGGTACGTCTCGGCGGCGCGGCCGGGGACCGCCACCCGGAAGAGCTGTCCGATCCGGGTCTCCCGGCCTGCCAGGCGCGGGCCGGGCGCACCGACTTCGGGCACCTCCCGCGCGGCCAGATCGGGCCCGGACGGAAGGGCGTTGAGTAGTGCCCCGGACACCTGCGTGGCGGTCGCGGACCCGTACCCGAGGGCCTCCTGGGCGGCGCTCGCACGGTCGAGGCGCAGGCGACTGCCCTTCCACAGCAGGTAGTTCGCGCCGTCAGGGCCGGTGACGAGGAGGGCCTGATCGCTGGTCAACGAGTCGATCAGAGGACCGCGAGCGACGGCGAGCGTGGTGATCGTCCTGGTGCCCTTCCCGGCGGTCCCGGTGGTCGCGGTGGTCGGCTCCGAGCACAACTGCCATGGTTGATGGTCGAGTTGGTTCGCCGACGGCAGGGAGTGCGGAGCGCCGGGGATGCCGACCGGAGCCCCGTGGGGCGTTCCGGCCAGCGCCTTGGAGCTCACCGTCTCGGTCTTGGTCTCCTTGCTCGAAAGGAGCTTGGCCGACGCGTAGTTGCGCAGCGGCCGCAGCCGGCCGCCGATGTACAGATAGCGGGATCCGGTCTCCTTCTCCACCACGATGTTGCCCTCCTCCCGCCACTTCGACGAGGGGGTACCGGGAGAGATGAGCCCGATGACGAAGGCGCCGGCGCCGACGAGCACCGCGACCACGATGCCGATGACGATGCCCCGGTTGGTCCGTCCCTGCGGGCTCTCCGGGGCATCCGGGTCGGCGCGCAGCATGCCGGAGGTGAGGCGCCCCATCATGAACATGTGCGCCTGAACCTGGTCGCGTTTGTTGTCCATCGTGTCCGGCGTCCTTAGCCCTTGAGTCCGCGGAGGAAGGAGTAGACGCCAAGCACCCAGAGGCCCAGGGGGAGCATGGCGATGGCCATCGTCGAATGCAGGATCTCCGCCGCGCGGCCCCAGTACGGAACAAGGCGCCGGCCCGGGACGGTCCACGCGGCGATCGCGACGGTGGCCGTGGCGCCGAGGAGACCGGCGGCGAAGAGCAGGCGGCCCGTGGGCGTCGAGTCGGCCGTCATGACGATGACGAGGGCGGCCGCTCCGATGGCGGCGGGGGCCGTCAGCGTGAGGCGCTGCAAGGTGTTCCCCAGACCCCTGCTGTGCAGGAGCAGGAGCACCGTCAGTACGGCGATCGTCAGCGTCTCCGCCAGCCGGGGGTGCGTGGCGAGGCCCACGACGGAGGCGGCGCAGATCACCCCCGCCGCGCCGTAGAGGCCCGTCATCCAGCCGTCGGCGACCACCGCCCGCGCGGCGACGGCCGACGGCGAGTGCGGCTCGATCCCCTCCTGCAACTGCTCGGCGTTGGACGGCAGGGGTGGCAGTCTGAGCCCGGCGAGCCGGAAGGACAGGCTCGGCACGAACGCGCCGAAGATGACCGCCGTGACGGCCATCACGCCCGCCGTCTCCGACAACCCGAGATCGGCCGCGAGGACCAGGACTCCGGCCATCGCCGCGCTGAGCGCGATGATCCCGAAGGCGGCGAACAGGGCCGCGAAGGCACCGACGACCGCCACCGCCAGCATCGCCCCGCCGGCCGCCGCGGCCCCCGCGGCCAACAGCCGGGAACCCAGCACCGCATGACCCTCCGCTGTGCCCGACAACGTGCCCCCGGGCAACAGCCAGCCCGTCTGCGCCAGACACAGCACCCCGGGCATCCCGAGCACGGCGCCCGCGCCCGCGTCCCCCACCGCGCGACTCGCCGAACCCGCCCCCGCGAGCAGCAGCAGGGCCATGCCGGCCGAGGCGATGGCGCCGACCAGGCTCGAATTGCCGGACAGCGCCACGGTCGCCGCGGCGGCGAGCGCGGTCGCCCACGCGAACGCGAGCAGCAGCCGCCGGGAGATCACCGGTGTCCAGCCGAAGGGCTGGTCACGCATGGTGGTCGCGATCCCGTCCACCAGATCGTCGAGCTGCACCTCGGGCAGTACCTCGGTGTGCGGTCTCAACAGGACCGTGTCACCGTCCCGCAACCCCAGCGAGTCGAGACTGCTCTCCTCGTCGAGCCGCTTGCCGCTCAGCCGCTGGAGGACCCAACCCCCGTGCTCCAGACCGTTCTCGGCGAGCCCGTCACCCGCGTACTCCACCAGCGTGGGCAGCAGGTCGATGATCGGAATGTCCGCGGGCACCGCCAGGTCGATCGACTTCTCAGGGGCGCGCACCGTGAGCCGGCACAGACCGGCGGCCGTGTTCTCAGGCATTGACAACCCACGTTCCTCGAAACCGCCAACTCATCACTTCACACGATTCGGTTCTGCATCTCCGCTGCCATCGACAACCACCCCGTCCTACGCGCCGATCGCCGATGGGGTTCAGGTCCGCCCGCAAGGTTTGCGCAGGGACCCGGCAGGAGTGTGGGACGGCGCGGCACTGCCGGGCTTCCCACCCGTACCTCACCCCGAACACGGAGCAGACATGTCCGAAACCTCGACAGGTCCTGATGCGCCGGCAGCGCGGCCCAACAGCGCCGGGCGACTCCTCGTCCGCGCGGCCTTCGCCGGCGGCGCGCTGGTCACCCTGCCCTTTCTCCTGATCGCGGAGGGCGGCGCCGACGAGCCGGACCGGCCCGCGCCCCGGGCGGCGCCGACGGCCACGGCCGAGACGGCGAAGGTCGAGCTCGCCGCGGGGGAGGCGACGGAGACGGAGCGGGAGCCGGAGCCGGAGCGGGAGCCGGAGCCGGAGCCGGAGCCGGAGCCGGAGCCGGAGCGTGCGGGCGAGCGCCGGCAGAAGGCACCGGCACCCCTCAAGAAGCAGCAGGAAGCCGAACGGCTCGCCGTCATGAAGCGCAGCGGCTCGCCGCTGCTCCCCAGGGTCGAGGCGAGGCCGATGTGGTACGGCTGCGACGAGGGCGAGCTGTGCCTCTACGGCGGGCCCGACGGCACCGGCCCCCTGCTGGCGCTGTCCCCGCTGCACGTCTCGGAGCTGTGCGACGGGTTCGCCGCGAACCTGACGTACCTGTCGCTGCCCCTCACCTGGCAGGACAAGCCCGGCTTCACGGACAGCCCCACCTGGAACGACCAGGCGTCCAGCGTCTGGAACCGGACCGACCACACCTGGAGCCTCTTCACCGACGCCGACCACCAGGGCGTCGAGCTCAAGATGCCGGCGAAGGCGGCCACCAATCTCCAGGACAACGACAAGCTGTCGTCCCTGAAGCCCAGCTGGTGCGACGGCCCGGGCAACTGACCCGACTCCGCCCTAGCCCTCGCCCTCGTCTTCGGCCAGGCCCAGGAGGTGGGTCACATGCCGGTCGAACTCGATGGATCCCTCGATCCAGCTGACCACGCAGGTCACGAAGTGCTCGGGGCTGACCCCCATCCCGATCAGGGTCTGCGCCTCGCCGATCATCCGGATCTGCCCGTCCTCGGGCGTAAAGGTGCACACCTTGGGCCACAGGCTTTCGCGGTTCCAGTCGTCGATCCACTCGTACAGCTGGGGCTTGTCCTCGGGGCGGAAGGGCCGGTCGTAGAAGGTACGGACGGAGAACAGCCGCTGGTCGCCCGCGCCCCGGAACATGAAGTACATGCGGTAGTCCTTCCAGGGCGCTACCAGATCCCCCTCCACGTCGACGGCGTGCGTCAACTCCAGCCGGTCGAGCAGCTGTCGTATGAAGTCCTGGGTGGGGAGGAGGGTGCCGCCGTTCCCGGCGGGCGCGGCTGCGACGGTCTCGGCTTCCACGGTGGGGGCTCCTTCGCTCCAGGTGCTCTCGACGTCGCCGAATGTGCCACAGACCGTCCCGCCGGCACAGGCCCGACGGGTGCGCGGGAGCGGGGGCGCAAGGATTTCGCAGGGTGTCGGCAGGAGTGTGAGGGGTGGAGGCAAGGCTCTCTTTCCACCCTGGGCCCATCAGCGGGCTCGCTCAGGCACCCCGTCCGCCGTACCGCATCGCATCGCATGAACGGAGAGGGACATGGCAGGCGACCCCAATACGGACACCACCCGGATCGTCATGGACAAGGGGGGCCTGCAGCTGTTCCTGGACAACCGGCTCGCGCCCTTCACGCAGAGCCTGCGGAACATGCTGGTCGACGACCCCTCCGGGGAGCGGGCGCTGGGCACGCTGGCGGAGGGGGACGTCACCGACCCGGAACTCAAGGACCTGGGGCGGCCGCTCGCCCTCGGCTTCATGGGGACGAGCGGTGAGATGGGGGACACCGGCCTGAAGCTGAACAAGGCCCTGGTCAAGTGCATCACTTCGATGACGGAGATCTTCGACGACCACATCGTCCTGTTCGACGACATGGAAGACAACATGCGGATCACCATCAAGAAGCTCGGCGACGTGCAGGACGGGAGCCTGATCCGCCTGGACGGCGAGGAGTTCATGGACATGTGGGAGGACGTCGTGGACGACCTCGCGTCGAGCGAGCGAGGGGGCGGCAGCGGGGATGACGACGACTAGAGCTCGCCCCCCTCCTCCCTTGTCCTCCGAGTGAAAGCAGAGTGTCGTGCCCGACGCCCCCAAGGTCCCCCCGATCACCGCCACCGACGACTACTGGTGGCAGGCGGTGCGGCTCTTCACCGGGTACGTCCCGCCGACCAGGGACGAGATCTTCGCGACACTGCTCGGGAACGACAAGATCCCTCTGATGAAGGTGGAGTTCTCGGACGCCCCCGAGGTCGAGAACAGCCTTCTCGGCGCGATCGACGATCTTCAGTGGAGGGCCAGGAACAGCGGCTGGCACATCCAGGACACCGACTTCATCATGCCCTTCTACTCCGGCATGTACGGCCCCATCACGACCGCGCCCGTCGGAGAGAACGTCAAGATGAAGCGGGCCCGCATCACCTTCATCGGCACCATCGACGCCGATGTGCCGGACGGTGGCATCTACCTGGGCGGCGAATTCAAGAGCAACATGGGTCACGCCTTCGGCGGCGGAATCGATGCCCATCACAAGTGGAACAACCGTAACCTCACGACGTACTCCTTCGGGGGAGGCCTGGCTCTCGCACGGCTTCTTGAGTTGCCCGCTCAGTCGACGGTGGGATTCTCGTGGGGCGAGATCGACGTCCCACGCAAGAACGCCGTGAGCCTGAAGTCCTTCGAGGACACGGCGGCCGCGTTCGACCGGGCAGCGCGGTTCTTCGCGGCCCGCAACCGAGACCTGACGGACTGGGAGTTCGACCTCGGCAAGGAGGAGTTCGCCTGGAAGGGGCAGGCGGCCGGCGTCTTCCGTGATCTCATCCACGGACTGCAGAGGAACTACGAGGGGTACAACGAGCAGTTTCCGCAGTTCGGCACCTGGTCGAAACACGGCTATCAGCTGCGCATCTTCGGCAAGCAGCTCGAGTTGGCGGTGAAGAAGCTCCACAGCGCATGGAACATTTGGCAGGAATTCGCGGCCAACCCCCTGCGCTTTCTCTATGACGACCTGCTCAAAGTGTCCGACGAGATCTGGTACCAGAACCTCACCAAAGTGAGGTCCGGTGTCGATCCCAGCGAACACAACAAGGTGAAGTACGAGGGATTCAGCGGCGGCTACAAGGACTATGGCCCGCTCGAATCGACGGCGACCTGGAAGAGGATCGGCGAAGACGCTCTGAAGCGCTGGCAGGACTCTGTCAAGAATGATCTGGAGAGAGTCGCCCGCCAGGTGCTCATCGATGTGCAGAACTCGTGGAACGACCAGAGGTTCAGGCCACTCAAGTCGATCGACATCGACCTGGAGAAGAGCTTTGCGGCGGACGTCGCCGCGCGGGACAAGAAGAAGGCGGAGGACGAGGCGGCGGCGGCCAAGGCGGAGGCCGAGCGCAAGCAGAAGGAAGCCGAGGCGGCGGCAGCGGCGCGCCAGGCGGAGGCGGAGGCCCGCGCGGAGGAGAGGGCGCGGAAGGCGCAGGAGGAGGCCGACCGCAAGCAGAAGGAGGCCGAGGCCCGGGCCGAGGCGATCCGTCTCGAGCAGGAGCGGAAGCAGGAGGAGCGGCAGCGCCAGCAGGAGGAGAAGCAGCGCGAGCAGGAGGCGAAGGCGGAGGCGCAGCGGGCTGAGCAGGAGCGGAAGCAGGAGGAGCAGCAGCGCAAGCAGGAGGAGAAGCAGCGGGAGCAGGAGGCGAAGCAGGACCAGCAGCGGGGCGAGCAGGAGCGGAAGCAGGAGGAGCAGCAGGCCAAGCAGGAGGCCCGGCAGCAGGAGCAGCAGGCGAAGCAGGACCAGCAGCGGGCCGAGCAGGAGCGCAAGCAGGAGGAGCAGCAGGCTCAGCAGCAGGCGATGGTCCTGCTGCAGCAGCAGAAGCAGGAGGAGCGGGAGCGGAAACAGGAGGAGAAGCAGCGGGAGCAGGAGGCGAAGCAGGAGCAGCAGCGGGCTGAGCAGGAGCGCAAGCAGGAGGAGCAGGAGGCCGAGCAGGAGGCCAAGCAGCGGGAGCAGGAGGCGAAACAGGACCAGCAGCGGGCCGAGCAGGAGGCGAAGCAGGAGGAGCGCGAGAAGCAGCAGGAGGAGAAGCAGCGGGAGCAGGAGGCCGAGCAGGAGCAGATCCGCCAGGAGCAGAAGGCGGAGCAGGAGCAGATGAAGGAGGAGCAGAAGGCGGAACGGGCCCGGCAGGAGGCCCGGCAGGAGGAGCAGCAGCGCAAGCAGGAGGAGCGGCAGCGGGAGCAGGAGGCGAAACAGGAACAGCAGCGGGCCGAGCAGGAAGCCAAGCAGGATCAGATCCGGCAGCAGCAGGAAGCCCGGCAGGGCGAGCAGCAGAGGAACCAGGAGGCCCGGCAGCGGGAGCAGGAGAGCAAGCAGGACCAGCTCCGGCGGCAGCAGGAGGCCAAGCAGGGCGAGATCCGGGCGCAGCAGGAGGCCCGGCAGGGCGAGCAGCAGAGGAACCAGGAGGAGCGGCAGCGGGAGCAGGAGGCCAAGCAGGATCAGCTCCGCGAGGAGCAGAAGTCCGAGCAGGCCCGGCAGGAAGCGCGGCAGGACGAGATCCGCCGGGAGCAGGACGGCCAGCAGGAGGAGTACCAGCGGCGGCAACTGGAGGCCCAGGAACGGATCGGGGACCAGGCCGCGTCGATCGACCTGCCGCAGTCGAGCCGCTACCCGGACTCGTTCGGCGACGGCATCAGCTCGATCAACCCCGACGGGTCGGTCACCACGCAGTACCCGGACGGCAGTTCCTCGACCATCGACCCGCGGACCGGCGAGTCGACCGTCACCCTGCCCGACGGCAGCAGGGACGTCAGCCAGCTCTCCGCGGGTGAGTCGACCCGCAACCCCGACGGCAGCTGGACGACCCGTCAGCATGACGGCACGCTCGTCACCGACTTCCCGGACGGCAGCTCGACCAGGGTCGACCCGGAGACCGGTGAGGTGACGACGACCTTCCCCGACGGCAGCCGGGCGAACACTCACCTCGAACCGGGCCAGGACTTCCGGGCCCGGCCGGACAACCCGTACGACGCCTCGTCCACCGGCGTGGGCAGCGGCACCGGCACAGGCACCGGCTCCGGAGCCGGCGGCTACGAGGAAGAGCTGTACGACGACCCGCAGTACAACACCGGTGACCTGGGCGCCCGGGACTCCCTCCGGGGCCAGGGCGGCGCCGCGGACGACCTGCCCCGTACGCCGATGGGCAATCCGCCGATGCTGCCGATGGGCACGCACATGAACGGCACCACCACCGGCGGGGCGGAGACCGCCGACCGGGTACGTGCCGTCCTGGCCCACGAGCCCGAGACGGTCGTACGCCGCCGCCAGGGCCGGGGGAACCAGAACCAGGACGACGTGGGTGCGGCGAACCGCAACGGCTCCGCCACCTCGGGATCGCCCTTCATGCCGCCGATGAACCCGCCCGGTGGCCAAGGACAGCAGGACACCCAGAGCGACCGCGAGCGCGAGTCGTGGCTGACCGAGGACGAGGACGTGTGGGGAGCCGACGAGGACGGCGCTCCGGCGTCGATCGGGAGGGACTGACCCATGGCCGGAGTACCTGGCGACGACGACATGATGAAGCTGGTGGCCGAGATGGAGGCGACGGCCGCCGCGTTGGCGGAAGCCGACAAGGAGTTGCGTACGGCCACCTATACGGGACGCTCCAAGGACCGCTCGGTGGAGGTGACGGTGGGGGCCCAAGGAGAGTTGACGCGGGTCAAGTTCCTCGCCGACAAGCACCGCACCATGTCCTCCGAGGAGTTGGGGGCGGCGGTACTGGAAGCCGCCCAGCGCGGACGTGCCCACATGGCCCAGTCGGTCCTCGACGCCTTCCAACCGCTCACCCAGCGGTCCGCGTTGCTCGGGCGCCCGGACGAGGCGAGGGCGGGTGTGGACTGGGAGAGGATGTTCCAGCCCTTCGAGCAGGCCGTCGCGATCGGCGGTACCGCGCGTGAGAAGCGGAGGTCCCGGCTGCGGGACGAGATCGTGGAGGACCCCGAAGCGTAGGGGTCGGTCGGGTCGGCGGCTGGCCGGCTGCCGGAGCACGCGCACGATCCGGAGCACGCGCAAGATCGTCGCAAGGTGCCGATGGGACCGTACCCGCACACCCGCACACCGGTACCAGGGGAAGGGAGATGAGGGGCACATGGAAGAGGAGTTCGAAGGGGATCCGGCTCGCATCCTGGGCGTCGCTCGGCTGATGGAGACGATCATCGACGAGACCACCGCCGTCGGCCTCAACTTCCAGGAGGGCGTGTCCGGCGTCCGGTACTGGATGGGCGAGCCGGGGTCGGACGAGTTCGCCATCTCCATGGACCAACCGTGGGTGCTCAAGACGGAGGGCACGGCCGAGGTGATCTACGCGTACAGGGACGGAGTGCGCGGGGTGTTCAACAACTGTATGGAGACGATGGGGATTATCTCGGGCACGGCGGCGGACGTCATGGACGGCATCGAGGACGTGGCACGGCGGACCGACGGCATCGGCCGCGGCGGTCGCGTCTAAGCCCGTGGCCCTCGACCACATCCACTGGCCGCCGGAGACCTACGGCCTGGCCCTGGCGGTGATCGGTGACGAACCCCTCCGCGCGAACAGCGCCATGGCGGAGAAGAGCGCGGAGCCGTTCGCGGCCGCCGCGGAGGGGCTCGGCCGGATCTCGCAGCGGTTGACCCAGCTGCTGACCGAGCTGCGCGGTGCGATGCCACCGTCGGTGGTGGAGGGGATGACGCGGGCGATCTCCGCGTTGTTGGGAACGTTCGGTACGGATCATGTGGCGGAGTTCCAGCGTCAGTTGAAGGCGATTCAGGACGGTCAGTTCGAGGCGGCGCGGAACATCCAGCAGGCCTCCCTCAGCCTTCTGATCGAGTTCTCCATGCTGGCCGTCGAGTTGGCGATGCTGGCGGCGATGTCGTGGCTCGCGCCGTACCTGTCCGCGAGTGAGGCGTACCTCGCCAAGGCACGGACGACGCTGCAGCGGCTGATCATCCTCCATCAGCTCGCGGGCCGGACGAAGGGGCTGCCGACACTGGCGGAGGGGTTGCAGGAGGCGTTCGTCGAGCTGGCGGCGCAGTTGCTGCAGCTGATGGGGAACAGCGGGGGGATGCGTCCGGACGGTGTGGACGGCAACAACGTCGCCAAGTCGTTCTTCGCCGGGTTCGTCATGGGCGGGTTCATCGAGATCATCGGTGGGGCCCTGGGCAAGTGGCTCAAGAACATGTTCGACGACCACATGGACGACTGGTTCAAGCCGGTGCTCGAGGTGCCGAGCGGGGCCTTCGCCGAGGGGTTCGGCGAGGGCCTGGGCGAGTTCCTCACGACCGGTATTTTCGAGGGGAAGTGGGAGTTCTCGTGGTCGACGGTGGGTGGTGCGGCACTCAGCAGTGTCGTGATGGGAGCGATCTTCTCGACGGTCGGGGAGGTGGCGGGCGGCTTCAGGGACTTCAGGGCGATGTTCTCGCCGGTGCGGACGGATGTGAACACCGCGGATTCGGCGGTCCTGAATGACCCTCGGCCGTCGTTCCTTGACGGCGGAGGCGTAGGGGCCGCCGGGTCGGCCGGCGCGGTCGGATCCGCTGTGACGGGTGGGGCGGGTACGACGGCGGGCGGGATTCCGGTCACGTCCGGGGCCGCCGCCGGCGTGGTGAACGTGCCCCACGTGAACACGGCGTCGGCTACGGGCCCGTTGGGCGTGGGCGGTGTCGCGCCGATCGCGTCGGTGCCGCCCCTCACGACCACGCAGACGTCGTCGTACGGGTCGGGTTCGTCGGTTCCGGGCACGGTCGGCACGGTGATGGGTGGGGGTTCCGCCGGGGCAGGGGCCGGGGCCGGGGGTGTCGCCGGGGTGAACAGTCCGTCGAGTGCGGGCTCGCTGGGTGGGCAGGGCGTACGGCCCCTGCCGCAGGTGCCCGCGCTGTCGTCCGCGCAGACCTCCTCGTACGTACCGAGTACGAGCGGGGCGGGCGTCAGGCCGATGGATCCGGCGCCGACGGAGACGCCGTCGGCCCTGGTGGACCTGCTGGTCGACGGGGCGTTCGAGGCGGACATGCCGCTCTCGGGCGCGTCCTCCGCGGGGATGCCGGGCACGGCCGGTTCGGCGGCGGGTGCGGGTGACTTGGCGGGTCGTACGGGGATCGCGCCGGTCGGCCAGGCCGGTGGCGCTGCGGGGGATGTCTCCGACCGCTTCTTCGATGCCGACATGACCGACGAACAGCCGGGCCCGCTGTCCTCGGACGCCGCGACCGACAGGCAGGTCGCCGGGCCGATGGAGGGGACCGGGCCGGTGCGATCGGGGGCGGCGGGTGGTCCGATCGCGGTGGGGGACGCCCACCGGGCGGTCGTGGCCGAGGGCATCGGCTGGTCGGGGGAGCTGCCCGAGGACGAGGCGGAAGAGCTGGCGCGGGGCGTCGCCGTAGTGGACGCCATGCGGGAGGCACCGGCGGGCGGCGGTGGCCTCGGCCCCGTGTCGGTGGGGGATGTGGACGCGGTGGCGCGGCAGGTGCTGCGTCTGCCCGAGGACGCGGTGCTGACAGGTGGTCAGCGGGCGACCGCCCTGGACGTGCTGGCCGAGGCGGAGCGGGCGGGGCGGGCGACGAGCCCGGCGGCGGTGGCGGCGTACCACCTGCAGGAACTGGGGGCGCTCGACGTGCCCCCGAGCGCGCTCGGGCAGATCCCGGGGACGGACCCTGGGACGGATCTCGGGACGGGCCTCGGGATGCATCTCGGGACGGGCGAGGGCATGGAGTGGACGGTGCCGCCGCTCGGGCCCGTCGACACCTCCAGGGTGCACGTCATGGCCCCGGACAGCACCGGCCAGGGCAGCAGCCTGGTGGAGCTCGGCGTGGAAGCCGCTCCGTGGCCGCACACCGGGGACCCTGCGGGGCAGTCGGGCGGGCGCCACTACCTCGTGCTGCCGGACGGAGACGGCCGGCGGGTGGTCGTGGTCACCCCGGCCGGGGCCCACTTCCGGGCGCCGGTGGCCGAGGCCGCCGAGCTGATCGCGCACGACCCGGCCCGCGTGCCGGGGGCCGAGGTACTGGTCCTCCTCCCGCGAGCGCGCTCCGACCGGGCAGCGGTGGCAACGGCCATCGACGAGACCCTGCGCCGCGTCGCCAGCGGCCAGGACGGGCTGGCGCCGGGTGAGGAGGTGGGGGTCTGGGTGAGCGACGGCGACGTGGCCCTCGTCCCCGGCAGCGGCCCGGAGGCGCCGTGGCTCGTCGCGCAGATCGCCACCGACTCCGCCGGCCGAGGCCTCGGTCTCGGCCGAGCCGCCTTCACCAGGCTCAACGGTACGCACGACACTCCGGCGACCCGGCCCGTGGTGACCAGCGCGGACTTCACCCCCTCCGGCACCGGGAACTGGCCGGCGGATGACGTCGGCGTCCCCGTGCGTGTCCAGGTCAGCGCGGACCTCCAGGGAGCCCCGGACACCGACGACACCGACGACTCCGACGACAGCGACATCGAGACCGACACCGGCAGCATCTTCTCCAGCGAGGCGAACGACGACGCCGCCTCGGAGTACTCCGAGTACTCGGAGACGTCGGACGACGAGGCCGAGCCGATGCCCGCGACCGCGGTGCCCGACGCCGACCCCGCCCCCGGCCCGCACGCCGGGAGTGCTCTCGCCCTCACCCTGCGCCGACAGGCCGACGACGGGAAGGACGGAGACGGAAAGCCCCGCGTCGTGACGCGGTCCGGGGGGCCGGGCGCGGAGGCGCGTGCCACGGCGGTCATGGGCGGCGGCGACAGCGGCGGAGTCTCCGGAGACCGGGACCTTGGCGACGTCATGCGCAGGGTGTTCGGCGACGACCTGCCCACCCGGCCGGAGGAGTACGCCGCCCTGGTGGCCGGGGCCGAGTGGCTGGATCGGATGCGCGTGGACGATCCGGTCCTCGGCGGGGGCCAGGCGCTGGACGTGGACCGGCTGGCGGTGCGGGTCCTCGCGCTGGACCCGGACGCGGAGGTCACGAGGGAGCACAAGAAGGAACTCTTCGGGGTGGCGGCGGACAGCGGCCTCCTGGAGGGCGCCGACGGGATCGCCGAGCTGGGCAGGCGGTACCTGGTCGTGCTCCAGGACGTTCTGGGCGACCACAGCGCGGTGCGGGGCCAGGGCGACGTGGGCGTGGGCCGTGACTGGGGCGACGACCCCGAGGTCACCGCTCCGGCGGTGTCGGCCGAGCTGGATCTGAGTACCGTGTCGGAGCACTGGGGCGACTCCGACATCAGGGCGAACAACACCAAGCCGCTGTGGTCGGAGACGGGGAGGCCGTTCCAGGTCAGGGCGGCCGGCGACCGGCTCGGCCGGTACGTGAAGGTGTACGGACCGACGAAGGACCGCCGCTTCTTCCCACAGCCCGATGTCTTCAGCAAGGTCATGGCCCACGACACCCTCCAGCAGGAGTGGCTCGCGGCGCACCCGACCGCGGGCGTCCTGATGCTCGTCAACCACGCGGCCGCCCAACTGCGGCTCGTGCTGGGGACGATGTCGTACGCGACGAAGCGGCCGACGTACGGCACGAACCGCCAGTACCGGCCGGACACCGGCGTTCCGGGGCGGACGGGCCTGAGTCTGCGGTTCGGTGAGGGGGAGTTCCCCCAGATGCACAGGTCCCTGGCCCGGGACACTCCGCCGCCGCTGCGTCCCCCCGAGGGCGTGCCCGACAACATCCGCTTCGACGTCCAGGTCGGCGAGGACGGCACGGAGCAGACCCTGGCGTCGCTCTCCAGCGCGGAGTTGAGCGACGCGGACGAGCTGTTCGTCATGCGATCCGGGCGGAGCCTGCGGTTCATCTGGCACCTGGACAGTACGGGAAGGGCTGTGGGCCCTCCCGAGCAACTCTGGGAGCAGAACCGCCCGGTGGTGGTCGTCGAACACCACAGCATGCCGGGCGCGCCGCTGCTGAGATCGACGTCCGACGACGAACTACGGATGGAGACGGGGCAGTACGCGAAGGCGATGACGTGGGCCATGCGGGCGCTGGGCCTGGACTTGGATCTGATGGCGAGCGCCTGCCACCTGGGGCGGTCGCGCGGTACGGATCCCAAGGCCGAGGCGGCGCAGTGGCGGCACGGGCCGTTCCAGTTCGTCGCGGACCCGTTGGCCCAGGACCCGCCGGCCCGGGCGCTCGCCACCGAGTTCGGCCACGCGGTCAAGGCGGGCGACCGCGCCGTCGGTTGGGCCGGGGAGAAGGGCCGCTATACGCGACACATCTCGGCGACCGCGATCGCCGGGCACCGGGGCACGGTGAAGTGGTACCTGCCGATGCCCCAGGGCGACGCACTGCGGCAGGTGATGGACTGGGCGGACGTACAGGACCCGGAGGTGGCGAAGCGCCTGGTGCGCGCCCTGCGGGAGACGTTCGGCGAGGACGTGGAGACGCGGGAGCCCGACGCGTACGAGCGTCGGGTACGGGGGATCGGCGCGCTGAACAAGCTGTGGCTGAACGACCCGGGCGTGGAACTACTCGGCCCGCTCACGCTGGACCTCTTCGAGCGGACGGCGCGGGTGGCGGCCAAGGTGGACCCGCCGCGGATGCCGTCGCACGGCGACTACGACAAGGCACTTGACCTCGCGCTCGTGACCGCGGGCGGCCCGAAGTCGACGCTGCGTCAACTGAAGCTGTCCTCGCTCGACATGACCCTGGCGGGTCCGAATGTTCCGAACGGGAAGTCCCCGAACGGCCTGGAGGAGCTGAACGACAAGACGCGTGAGGTGCTGAGGCTCCCCAAGGACGCCCCGGTGGGTGACGCGGAGCGGTCACGGTTGCTGTGGGCGGCGGTCAAGGCCGAGGAGTGGCAGCAGGACAAGTCGTACGACTCCCTCCGGGGCATCGCGCGATCCGTCCTGCACCTTGCGCCGAACGAGACGGTCAGGCCGCACCACGTGCGGGCGCTGATGCTCCTGGTGACGCAGGCGGCCGCGGCGGGCCGGGACCTCAACCGCCCCGGCGGCCTGGGCGCCTACCAGATGGGCCTGCTCGGGGCGTACGGCCGGGGCACCGCGCGGTGGGACAAGAAGGGCGTCACGGTCGCACGTGACTGGCGCTCGGGGGTCCCTTCCAGCCTTCCCGTCAACAGAGTCGACCTCTTCGACGTCGATGATCCCGCGCGCAGGGAGGCCCCGCCCTGGCCCGTGGGCGACGAGGAAGCGCTGCCGTTCGTCGTGGCGCTTCGCCCCGGAACGGTGCCCGGCACCGTGATCGTGCGTCTGCCACGCCCGGACGGCCACGTGGGCCACGGGTCGCACCCGGACTTCATCGAGATCGAGGCGACCCACTACGAGATACGTGAACTCCTCGTCTGGGACCCGGAGTTCGGCGCGACACCGGTGGACGCCGCCCTCGGGATCGTCGGTGTGGCCGACGGTGGCAAAGCCGCCGACGCCGCCCTGCTGAGCAAGACGCTGATCAGCACCCTGCGCAAGGACACCTACACCGCGCGGACCGAAGCGGCCTTGCGGGAGGACGACGGCGATCCGGCGGCCGGCCTGCGGCTCACGTTCGCCCCCAAGCCCCCCGCGCCCCCGTCCGCCCTCTGGCACAAGGCCACAGCGGACCAGTTCCCGATCCCCGCCCCCCACGGCCCCGCCGCACCCGCCACACTGCCCCCGCCGGCTCCCGGCAGCGCCCTCAGGATCGTCACGCGATCCGACGCACCGAGCCCTCAGCCCGAGGCCGAGCCCGAAGTCGCCCTCGCCCCCGCCCCGTTGGCCGCCGACACGGACACCGGCAGTGACAGCGACACCGACAGCGGTGGTGTCTCCGTGAGGGAGGACCTAGTCGGTTCGATGCTGGGGCTGTTCGGCGAGGACTTCTCCTCCTTCCCGAAGGAGCGCGCGGCCGCCCTGGTGGCCGGGGCCGAGTGGCTGGACCGGATGAGGGTCAAGGATCCGGTCCTCGGCGGGGGCCAGGCGCTGGATGTGGACCGGCTGGCCGTGCGGGTGTTGGCGCTCGACCCTGATGGAGAGGTCACCGCCGAGCACAAGAAGGAACTGTTCGAGGTGGCGGCGGACAGCAGCCTGGTGGACGGTGCCGACGGGATCGCCGAGCTGGGCAAGCGGTACCTGGTCGTCGTGCAGGGTGTCCTGGGTTACCACAGTGCGGTGCAGGGGCCGGGCGGCACGGGCCGCGAGTGGGACGACCCCGCGATCACGGCTCCGAGGCTGTCCGATCTGACCGACCTGAGCAGGGTCACGGAGAACTGGGACCTGAGCCGGGCGCCCATCAAGAAGAGCGACGGGCTGACCAGGTGGTCCGATCCGGCGAAGCTGTTCCCGGTCAGGGCGGCCGGCCACCCGCGCGGTGGCGGCCTGGTGAAGATGTTCGGGCCCACGAAGGCCGACGGGACTCCGCCGAGGGCCTGCTTCCCGCAGGCGGACGTGTCGGGCAGGGTGCTGGCCGGCGACGAGCTCCTGAGACAGCGCCAGACCGACGGCACCGTCGAGGGCGTTCTCGTACTGGTCAACGGCGCGGCCAAGGAACTTCGCCTCCTGCCGGAGATGTGGTCGTACTGGACGAAGACGAAGCAGTACGCGACCCCCGGCGATTATCTGTCGGACACGAGCGTCGTGGGGCGGACGGGCCTGAGCCTGCGCTTCCGCTCGTCGGTGATGCCGCAGATGCACGTGTCCCCGATCCGGCACACTCCGCCCCCGATGCGCCCTCCCCAGGGCGTGTCCGCCGACTTCACCTTCGCCGTCCAGGTCGACGACGGCGACGGCACGGTGCAGAGTGTGTCGTCGTTCACCGACGTGGACATGCAGGACGGCGCGAAGCTCCAGTACATGCGGACCGGGCGGGGGATGCGGTTCATCCGGCCCTACGAATGGCAGACGCGACAGTTCCTGGGGCCCGCCGTGGAGCTCTGGTCGAAGGCCAGGGCCGCGTCCATGTGGATCTTCGAGAACCACGGCACAGCGGGCATGCAGCAACTCGCGACGAAGGCCGGTGTGCTGCGGGACGTGGACCCGGAGGAGTTCGCACGGGCGCTCGTGTACGTCAGGGACGCGCTGGGCCTGCCGTCGGGCATGCCGATGTGGGTCAACGGATGCTACGTGGGCCAGACGCGCGGGGTGGATCCCGCAGACGTGGACCGGATGGCGCAGGGTGGACCGAAGCCGTTCGTCCCGGATCCGTGGGCCTCCGATCCGCCGCCCCGGTTGATGGCCAACAACCTGGACGCCGAGGTCGGGGCCGGAGATCGCGTCGTCGGCTACGCGAAGGACATGAAGACCCGCGAACCGTTCAGGGTGTACGAGGCCACGCCACTTGCCGGGCATGACGCCGTCAACCAGTGGTACCCGCCGATGCCCAAGGGCGACGCTCTGCAGAGGGTCATGGAGTGGGCCGACGTCCAGGACGGCGACGTGGCGGAGCGTCTGGTGCGGGGGCTGCGCTGGGCGTTCGGCGAGGACGTGGAGGCGCGGGAGCCGGACGCGTACGAGCGTCGGGTGCGGGGGATCGGCGCGCTGAACAAGCTGTGGCTGAACGAGCCGGGCGTGCGGCCCTTCGGCCCGCTCGTGCCGGAGGTGTTCGAACGCGCGGCGCGGGCCGCCGGCGACCTGGGCACTCTGCAGACGCCCTCGCACGCCGCCTACGACGAGGCGTTGAACCGGGCGCGGAAGGCGGTCGCGGACGATGCGAGGGCGCCGCTGGGGACGCTGAGGCCGCCAGTCCTCGTACGGACCCTGGCCGGCCCCTTCCTGCGGGACCGGAGCGGCCCGGACAGCCGACCGTCCGACGAGCTGACGCGTGAGGTGCTGAGGCTTGCCGCGGACGCCCCGGTGGGTGACGCGCAGCGGTCGCGGTTGCTGTGGGCGGCGGTCAAGGCCGAGGAGTGGCGGGAGCACATGGGGGCCGACGCTCTCCCGGGCCTCGCGCGATCCGTCCTGCACCTGGGCCCGAACGAAAGGGTGACGCCGGACCACCTGAAAGCGCTGACACTGCTGGTGACGCAGGCGTTCGCGGCCGGACGGAACGTCTACCGCCCCGGCGCCCTCGGCGGGTTCCAGATGGACGTGCTCGGGGGGTACGGCCGGGACACCGAGCTGCTGAACATCGACGGCGATGTCGTCGGGCGCGACCTGCGTACGGGCAGCCGCCCGGCCCTGCCGATCTTCAGGGCCGGCCTCTTCCGTGCCGATGACCTCAAGGACGAGGAGTCCACGATCTGGGAGGACGCCGATGACTCCCCGCCGTTCTTCTTCTCCACAGGACCCGGCACCTCGCCCGACACCGTGACCGTGCGCCTGCCCCGCCCGGCCGGCCACGAGGGCCACGGAGCGGACCCGCGCTTCATCGAGTTCGAGGCGACGCACGAAGAGATACGCGAATTCGTCCTCTACGAACCCGCGTTCGGAAGGAGCCCCGACGACGAAGGTCTCGCGCTGATCGGCCAGGCCGCGGGCGGCAACGCCGAGTCCGCCAAGCGGCTGGGCCAGTTGCTGATCAGCACCCTGCGGGTGGAGACGTTCACCGCGCTGGACGACGTGACGCTGCTGCCCGACGGCCGCAAGCCCAAGTCCACCCTGCGGCTCACGTTCCCCGCCGGTACCCCCGGGCCGCTGTCCGAACGCTGGCACTGGGAACTGCCGGGCCACCACCCGTTCCCCGCCCCGGGCAACTCCGCGACGCAAGCCCCCAAGGACGCCGACACCGACGTGGCCTCGGTGCGGGGGGAGCACGGATCGCGCGCGCCCCTGCGGGCGACGGTCGATTCCACCTTCGACTGGGGCGATCTGGACGACGTAGAGGACGACTTGGAGGGTTCGGAGGGCTCGGAGGGTGAGGGGCCTGATGGCCCTGAGAGTGACCTCGTCGAGGGTCCACTGCCGGCGGCCGCCGTTCCGACGGACGCCGGCGACATCATCCCGCCGCCGGTCTGGTACCCCCGCCGGAACGTCTATCGGGCGGCCCGCACCACGCCGGAAGCCGCCTTCACCGAGGGCCTCCTGCCGCGCGGCGGCAACCTGGACCTTGAGGAGTACGTACGGCTCGGCCTTGGTGAGGGGGCCGACTACGGGTTCGTGGGAACCAGTGCCTCACTCGAGTGGGTGACCGGATGGTCGCCCGAGGGCTTCGTCTACGACATCGACGCTCCGGGTGGCATCGATGTGGAGAAGACCCTCGGAAAGTACGGGCTCCCGTACCAGACCGCCGAGGAGGACGAGATCGCCTTCGCGGGTGGCGTGGCCTCCGAGTTCATCCGGGGTGCCTGGAAGATCGATCCTGCTCCGGAGGGTGTGGCCGAGGAGAACACCCTCGGTGAGTGGATCCCCAACCCGAACTACCGCGGCGAGCGGGGCCCGGCCCGCGAGGGCGATGCGGCCTCGATGGATGCGCCCTACGCGGCGGACGTGGACAGCGATCGAGAGGCGGTGGGGGCGGGTTCGCGTCGTTGGGCGTACGAGGTGGATTCCGACGCCGGCTTCGGGCCGACGGGTCGGGACTACGACAGCGATCTCGAGGGGCTGATGCAGCCCTCGCATCCTCTGGACCCCTACTCGGACGGCTTGGACGGCGACGCGAGTGAGGGGGATCCGGCCGGGGCGGAGGATCCGCTCGAGGCGTTGATGCGGGCGGCGATGGCGGGGATCGAACCGCCCGGCGAGGGCGGTGCCGATGATGTGCCCTGGCGCATCACCAGGTTGCTGGAGGACACCTTCGGCTGGGACGTCGACCAGAAGGACGACCGCCTGGTGGAAGCCGCCAGGAATCTGGACACGATGTGGGCGGACGACGCCCTGCTCCGCGGGGGCGAGCTGAACGCGGACCGACTGGCGTGGCGGGTCCTGTCGCTCGAGTCGGCGGACCACGTCACCCCTGAGGAGCGGCAGCTGGTGTTCAGCATGCTCCTGGACGACGACAGGACGGCCGACGCCGACAGCCTGGTCGACCTCGCCGCACGGTTCCTGGACCTGTACGAGGACGTCCTCGGCGACCACAGCGCGGTGCGGGGGCCGGACAATGAGGTCCTGGGCCGTGACTGGCCCGATCCGGCCATCACGGCTCCGCCCATCTCCCCCGACCTGGACCTGAGTACCGTGTCGGTGACCGTGGTGTCGGCGACGAAGCCTCCCACCGTCTCCCACCGGATCCGGGCTCAATGGGCGGCTCTCCCGCCCTACCTGATCAGGGCCGACGGAGGTCCGGACGGCGCGTACATGAAGGTCTACGGCCCCGGGAGGAGACCGCGCTTCCCCCGGCAGGACGTGTCCGGCAAACTCCTCCCCCGTGACCACAGGCTGACGGAACGGATCCAGGCCCAGAGCGTGCGGAGTCTGCTGTTCCTGGTCAACGGCGCCGGCAAGGAGCGTCGTCTCCTGCTGTCGAGGTCGGCCCACGAGGTCGCGGCGGCCCACCGGATCACGGATGACCCCGCCGGGACGACCTTCCCGGCCTTCGGGACCCAGGGCGACTGGATGCCGGAACCCGCGGACGACGGCTCCCCGGGGCGAACGGCCCTGAGCCTGCGACGCCGGCCCGGGTGGGACGCCATGCCCCACATACATCAGAGCCGGCCCGGCAAGGTGCCCATGCCGATGGTGCTTCCGGACGGCATCCCCGGGGACCTCAGCGTGGCCATCATGCCCGGACCCGACGGCATGCCGCGCGGCATCTCGTCGGTCCCGAAGGACGACTGGATCAACACGACGCTCCTGCGGGCGGAGCCGGACGGGGCGGGCATGCGGGCCGGGTCGGCCCTGCGCGGCTTCGTGCACTGGGACGTCGACACCGGTCAGATCGCGAGTCAGCCCTTCGACCCGTGGCCGGAGGACCAGGAGGTCGTGGAGATCGACATCCACGGCATGCCCGGGTTCGCCCAGCCCGTCACCACGACCGGGCGGATCAGGCCGCTGAACAAGGAGGAGGCCGCGCGGTGGTTCACGGCGCAGCTGGACCTTCTGGACGGCGTGCCGAAGACCATGCCGGCGGTGCTCGACGAGTGCTGGGCGGGCGGTCCGCGCGGTGAGTCTTCGGACGACGACCTGGAGCGGATCTGGCCCGGCGGGCCGGCACCGTTCGATCCGGATCCCTTGGGGAACGATCCGCTGACTCAGGTCTTCTCCGACGTCAGTGACCGTCCGGTCTGGTCGGTCACACGCGCCTACGGCAACCTGGCGCGTGGGGGACGGTTGTTCAGGGCGATCTCGGCGACGGCCGTTCCCGGGCACCGCGGGCGCGCCGTGTACCACCTTCCCCGGCCCAAGGGGGAGGCCCTGACGAAGGTCGCGCGCCTGACGCGGCTGCACCAGGGGACCGAGCCGGTCGACGAGGCGACGGGCACGTACACGTGGCGTCTGGTGAAGGCCCTCAGAGCGGTGTTCGATCCGGATGTCGCCACGCGGGGCGACCACGACCAGCTCGCGGACGCGATCGGCGCGCTAAACGAGCTGTGGTCGCGGGACAAGCGATTCGCGGACGACTTCGGTCCGTTCACATGGGATCTGTTCGACCGGGTGGCCCGGGCGGCGGGTGGCAAGTCCCCGAAGGAGCAGCTGTACCGCAGCGACTTCCTGGCGGCGCTCGACCTCGCGCGGCAGGTCGACGAAGCGGGTGCGCACACGGACGATCAGCCGACGCTGCGGTCACTCCCGCTGTCCTTGACCTCAGTCGAGGAAGCCCGGTCGGAACTTCTCGCCGCCGTCGCCGACGGGAAGACGCTGAACGAGCAGGCGCGGGAGGTGCTGCGCCTTCCCGACGACGCGCCTGTGGGCGAGATGGAGCGTTCGCGGCTGTTGTGGGCGACGGTCAAGGCCGTGGAGTGGCGACAGCGCTACACGGACGGAGAGCGTGAGGCGTTCGCCCGGTCGGTTCTGCACCTGACCGGGAAGCCGACGGACCGGCACATGGCCGACCTGAACCTTCTCCTGGCGCAGGCCGCGGCGGACGGGCGCGACCTCGATCGCGAGGTGAGCGTCGGCGGCTTCCGCCTGGAGACTCTGAAGGCCGTGAGCGACGACTACGCCGTACGGACCAGGTCCGGCGAGCTCATCGGCTGGGACTGGACCGGGAACCGCCGCCCCGAGCCCTTCTTCGAGCACTGGCTCGTCCCCAGCGACGACGTCTCGACGACGCGCGGGGACACCGGGCCCTGGCCCTCGCCGCCGCTCCTCACGGCCATGAGCCCGGGCGGACAGCCAGGACACGTGACTCTGCACCTCGGCGACGTCACCCTGGACGTCCCGTACGACCATGTCGCCGAACTCGTCCTGTACACGAAGGGTCTGGCGAAAATGGCGCCCGGACGCGGCGTGGCGGTGGTCGGCGTGGACTCGACCACCAGCGCCCAGGCGCCGGTACCCCTGCAGGACGTGTTCGCCCGCGTGCTCCGCAAGAAGACGTACATCTCGTCGACGCATTCGGAACTGTCGCCGGACGACCCTGAATTCGCGGCCCACACGGTGCTCGCGGTCACACGGAAGCCCGACAGCACGTCACTGGCCGACTCATGGCTGTCGGCGGACCCGGCGGACTTCCCGCTCGACCCGGAGGCGGCCAGGCAGTTCGCCGAACCGACCCCCTCACAGGCCGACGGGCCGGGGACGCCCGCGGAGCCGGTGGGAGTGGGAGCCGAAGTACGCAGTGGGGCCACCCAGGAGCCGACGCGGACGCCCGCCGCCGGGAGTGCGCTCGGCAGGCACCTCCTGGCCGGTTCGGAGAGCACGGACACCGACGTCGAGCCGGACCGTGCCGGCGACGCCGTCTCCGGCGCGGCGGCCGGTGTGGCCCCTGGCGTGGCCTCCGGAGTCGCCGCTTCCCCCGCCTCCCCGGCGGACACCGAGCCGGCCCTCGCGAGCGACACCGGGCCGGCGCCCGCGCCCGCCACCACCCGCGGCCGACACGCGGCGACCGACAGCGCACTGATGGCCCTTCTGACCTCGGACCCGAGCGCGCCCGAGCAGCCCTCCTCGCCCCCGTCGCCCGGTTCCCCCGGACCCGAGGCCGGGCCGTCCTCCGTACCGCAGGCGCCCGCGCCGAAGCCCGCTGCCGCGGCGAAGGACGTGAAGCTGCCGCTGGACAGTCAGCTGGCGGAGCGCCGGCCCGCCAGGGTGGACCGTACGCTCGTCAAGCCCGGTTCACGGCCCCGCGACGTCCTCTTCTCCGACGGCACGCGCCGCCCCGTCCTCGGCCCGACGGTCCGCCGCCTCCTCGCCGACACCGTGCGACAGGGGGACGTGCGGGAGGCCGAGGAAACGACGGAGGTGCTGCCGGAGGACGCCGTCCTCGGGCAGGGGCTGCACGTCAACTCCGTACGCGGCGTCCCCCTGGCGGTCGCCGAGATCCTGGCGTTCCTGGACTCCGAGCAGTCCACGCGCCCCCGGGTCTCCAAGCGCAAGGGCGACGAGGCCGTCAGGCTCGGCGAGGCCCTGGGGCACGCCCTGACGAAGGACGCGGAGGACCTCCTGCGGGAGGGCCGCGAGTTCACGTACCTGGGCGCGGGGAAGGCGCCGCGGAAGCTGCGGTTGCGGCTGCGGCCCTTCGGGCGCGGTGAGAAATTCACGCCGGGCGCCGCCATGGTCGACCGGACCGGTCTCCGCTGGAAGAGCGTCGAGACGACCGGTACCCAGGCGGGTGTGAACGCCTCGCGAGCCATCAGCCCGATGGTTCCGCTGGCTCCGCTGCTCCTGCCGTTCTACGCGTTCGCCCGGGTCGGGCTGCGTTTCGGCCAGAGCAGGTCCATGGCCTACCACTTCACCTCCGACGTCGCCGGATCCTCGGACAACAGGGGCCGCCTCGACCCGGACGTGCACCTGGATCACGCCTGGCTGGACATACAGGTGGTGGACGAATCGGGCGCCGAGCTGGCCGCTGATGGGTTCGCCGTGCGCAACGGACTGTTGACCCTGATGAACGAGGGCGACAAGGGCGAGGAGAGCAGGCGGCGCGTCCCGCAGGAGCTCACTCTCGCCGAGCGCCCGGACCTGCGCCTGGCCATCACCGAACGCTTCGGTCCGCTGACCGCCGTACGGGACTGGGCCATCGACGAGACGGGAGCCGTCGAGGGGACCGCGCTCCACGACTACCTCGGGACCTTCTTCTCCTCGGGCAACTTCGAGAAGGACGGCTACCGCCTGAACGTCGGCCGCGTCGTGACCGAGCCCCTCTACGGCGGCAAGAAGGGGAAGGACCCGCTCGGCGTGTTCACGGTGTCCGCGGTGTCGCAGCGCGGACTCTGGCTGTCGGACTCGATGATGACCCGCCTCAAGCAGGGCGACGAGCTGTCCACGTCCGGCAGTTCCCGGTCGCTGACGAAGGCCAACGCACAGACGTTCACGGCCAGCCTGGGCCCCGCCTTCCAGTGGATGGACCAGCTCGAGGGCGCAGCGAACCTCCGTCTGATCCTCGCGGGCGTGGTACGAGCCCTCCACGCCCGCTCCCGGGTGACCGCCATGGGCGGGACCGCCGGAGTCGAGATCCTGTCCGACCAGGCCCCCGCCAAGGGCGGAAGCAGCCTCTACCTCATGCGGAAGGCCGTGACCGTCCAGCGCAGCGGAAGGGACCGCTCACGCCCGGCCGGACCCGACGGGCTCCACCCGTCGTACGAGCCCAGGACCTTCACCACCTGGGCGGTGGAACGGCTGACCCACGCCGAGGCCCGCCGCCTGGCCGGCTGGGACGACGGCGGCATGATCAGGCTGCAGTCGGGCGCCGGCGAGCCCTTCGCCCCGCCGTACCTCACCCTCGACCGGCCGCCCACGCTGGCGTCGACACGGGTGCAGAACTTCTTCTTCAGCGACGGCTCCCACTCCAAGCCGGCACCGGACGGCTCGCAACGCACCTTCGCGGAGGAGTTCGCCGACCAAGTGCTCGCGGGCGCGGCCAGGGCGTACCCGAAGCTGGTGGCCGCCTCCCTGGGTGACCTTGATCCGAAGGGCCCGTGGAGCAGCCGCAGGCACTTCGAGCTCGTGGTGATGAACACGATGACGGTCCTGCGCGTCCTCGGCGAGCGCAGCATCGCCATCAACCTCGAGAAGATGCTGCTGCACGCGCAGGCGACGGGCGGCGACCTGGGCGAGCCGCCGCGGGGCCTGCGCATCGCGCTGCGCGAACACGTCGGCGTCAAGCGGGGGTACAAGTACCTGTTCGTGCACGCCGAGTTGAAGGGGCGACGCTACGAAGGCACCCAGACCGGTCACCGCTTCGAGTACAACATCAGCGGAGACGAGCTGCTCGGCTCGGAGGACACGGTCACCCACAGCATCCAGGGCGGCATCGAGGGAAACTTCGCCGGGACGAGTACGAGCAAGACCGCCGCGGGCCGCCCCAAGGGCGGCGGCGGCCTCTGGGCGGGCCTGATCGGCGGTCCCCGGTGGGAGAAGAGCAACCAGTACGGGCCGACGGCGTCGTTCAAGCAGTTCACGGACGCGACGAAGCCGGCGCACATGCACAGTTACGAGATCGACCTGACCGTCAGCCGTGGAGGGTACTGGCGGCTGCCGTCGATCGTGCGGGGTGTGGCTACGGTCGGCCTTCTCGGCGCCCAGCCCTTCGTCTTCAAGAAGCCGTACCGCGGCCTCACCTTCGGCAGCGACGCCTCCGCCACGCCGCTGCCGGCGGCTGCCGGGGCTGCCGGGGATGCCGCGGGTCCCGGGGAGGGCGCGGAGGTGGCGGACGGCGTGGAGGGGGCGGATGTCGCGGACGGGGCCGCTGAGGTCGTCGAGCCCGCCAATGGCGCGGCGGACGCGGCCGATGGCTCCGACGGCTCCGACGGCTCGGACGCGGCCGAGGAGGAGGTCGTGTCGGTCTTCTCCGGGCGCGTCCTGCTCAGCACCACCAACGAACACGTCTCGCTCACCGACCCGGACCAGCCCACCAACCGGTACCTGGCCGGCGGCGAGGCCACCGTCCAACCCCTCAACGCCCTGGACGCCTTCCGCCGCTCCGTCGCGCGGCCCGCGGTGCCGGAGGCGCGGCGTCCCGCGCCGGACTTCAGCCGCCACCTCCTGTTCACCGTCGCGGTGACGGCACACAGCGCGGTGGCCTCGGCGGGGCAGCGGGCCCTGTCGGACTCCTCGCACGGTTCATGGCACTTCTCGCTCGAGGGAGCACCAGGCCACGACTCGGCTCTCTCCATCCTCCAGGCCCCCTACATCACCGCCAACTCCGACCAGAGCATGACTCCGGGTGGCTACCGGAGCGGCGTGCTGTGGGCATCGGGCCCGTACCTGAACCGGACAACGGTGTTCCTGCACCGGCTGCACCTGACCGGAATGCACGTCACCGGAGCCCGGGACGTCGCGGAGGTGATGCAGGGAAACCTCACCGCGATGAGCTTCGGGGGCACCCAGCACACCGGACACAGCATCGTGGCCTCCGCCCGTGGCTTCGGCCTGTCGTCGCACAGCGTGGGCGAGCACGGGCGCGGTATGACGGGCATCGGTGCCATGTGGCAGCGGGTCAAGACCCAGGTGCACCACACGCCGATGTCCGCGACCGCGGGCGTGATACGCCTGGATCTGGGCCGCGGGGCGTTGGTGACGGCGGACGCCGGGCACGAACTGGCCGCCGCGTCGACCACGACGGGCACCATGTCCTCGGTGGACGCCTCCTACGTCCCCGGCTATCTCGCGGACTCCGCGGGGTACGAGGTGACGGTCCCGGCCGGCTGGACGGGCATGGTCGGCGAGAAGACCGCCTTCGAGCTGGAACTGCTGCGCGACGGCCTCGGACCCGTCCCGCGCTACATGCGCTTCGTGTGGATGCCGCAACCATGGCTGAAGGGACGCCGATTGGGCACCTTCGTCGTCAACTCACTCGACGCGTCAGAGGTGCTCGCCGACTTCGAAGTGAGGCTCGCGAAGCTGTTCGTCCGCACGTCGGACCTAGAGGCGGTACGCAAGCTGGTCACCGGTCGCGTCACGCGAGCCCTCCGCGGTGAGATGACGGCGGGCGGTGGAGCCACGTTGCCGGCCAGGATCGGGCGTTGGGGCTGGGACCCCGTACGCATCGGTGGCCGCACGGTCCGGATGAAGGCCGAGCTGATTCCCGGTACGACGCGATTCAACGGCCTCGACCACAGCGTCTGGCTCACCGACTCCGTGAAGTCCAAGGTGACCAGGGAGAACGGCACGGTCGTCGAGCACGACACACAGCTCGGCGTCTTCACCACCCAGCGCGGTCAGTTCGAGCAGACCACCCCCGGCGACCTGGGCGCCACGTACACGTCCGCCGGAGCCAGCGGGACTGTGCGGAGCTCCCACGAGACAGAGGAGGAGGAGAACGGCTGGGGGGTCACCCTGGATGGTGCCTATGCCGAACACATCACTCCCTACCGGCTGAAGCTGTCCCTGGAGGTCGACAACTCCGACTTCGAGGGGGAGAGCGGATCCCGGGTCGAGGACGTCACGGAGTCGGAGCCGGATGCGGATGCGGACCGTGCAGGTTCGGCACCAGCTGAGCCTGCTGGCCACAGGAACCGGCACACGCTGGCCCACTTCAGGGGCCTGGAGCCGTTCCACTTCGAGGGCGATGCCGGCGAGCTGGTGACGCACACCTCGCTGGGCCTGAGCCTGCCGGCGGCCCCGCCTTCCGCCTCCGTACTAGACCGGCCCGTGGCGGTGTCGGAGGCCGGGCCGGTCCGGAACGCCCCGCTCCCGTCCTTCTCGGGCGGCGCGCACGACTGGCGCCACGTCACACTGGGCGACGGCAGCCGGGGAACGTTCGAGGTGCCGGAGCACGGCTTCTCCATCGTCGACGTCGTGGGCGCCCGGTCCGTACAGGACAGTGCCCGCCGCGCCCTCGCCAAGGCCGGCGACATCGGCTTCCGTGACGACGGCGGTACGACGGCGCCGAAGTGGATCGACAGGACCGGCCTCACCGCGGCCGCCACGCCGAGCGACAACACCCTGCGAGCGGCGACGGCGGACGCGTCGCTGACCGCGTTCGCCCCCGATGCCCTGTCCCGCAAGGGATTCCGGCCGCCCGACCTGGTCGAGGACAACCTGATCGGCGGGGCCCGGGGCTCGCTCACCCTGTACGCGCGCCCGGACCTCGGTCAGTCCACGCTGCTCGCCGTCGTCGACGACGCCCGGCACGTCGGCCCCACGCCCAAGCGGCAGGAATGGAAGCGCTCCGACTTCGGGTACGTGCAGCATGTCGCCGAGGTCCACGGGCTCTCGGGAAGTACCAGGACCGACATCGGCACGCCGACCCCGGCGCTGCCCGCGTCCGGCTCCAACGCCGGAGGCTCCGACAAGCTCGCCGACGGCGCCAAGGGGGCCGGGTGGCACGCTCTCGGCATCGCCGACGTACCGCCCGAGCGCAGCTTCCTGTTCGCGATCCCCGCGGACTGGTTGTCGGTGGCACACGTCCACCGAACCATCAAGGACAGCAGGCTCGGCCGCTTCTTCGGCTCTCCCCTGCAGACCCTCGCCCCGAAGCACTTCGGTAGCGCGGGGCAACAGGCGTACCAGACGCAGGCGTCGATGCTGGTGTGGATCACAGAGCCCGTGGCCCGCGACCTCGGTCTCCTCACCGACCAGGAGTTCCCGGCCAAGGTCGCCTCCGCGTGGAGCGCGGTCAGTACGGCCTCCAAGGCCTGGGTCAAGGCCGACAAGGCTTACTGGGACGCCCGCCGCGCCGCCGGCTCCGAACCCCTCACCCGCATCGAGGAGGCCGAGGCCCGGGTCGAGGCGGCCCGTACGGTTCAGGGGACCCTTCGGGCGGAGGGGATCGCGGACGACGCGAGGCTCGCCGAGGCCGAGGCGGAGCTGACCAGGGCGCAGGACGATCTGAACCAGGCACGCGCAGCGCTGGAAGCGCAGCGGGAGCGCCTGCAGCCGCTGCTCGACACCGCCGAGGCCATCGCGGAGGAACACCAGCGGGTCCGGCTGGCCACGGAACGCCTGACGCGCTGGCACGCGATGAACGCCACCCCGGAAGGCCAGGCTGCTCTCGCCGGGATGGAGGAGCCCGACGAGGTCGCGTTCAAGGACCCGGCGCCGTCCCCCGCCCTGCCGGTGTTCACCATGCAGCCCGGCCCCGAGGGGCTGGGGATCACCTCACCCGACGGCGAGGCCTACACCGTCCACGCCGTACGGGACGACGGAGACGGCTTCTTCCACTCCGTGCGCGCCGCACTTGCGGTCGCCGCGCCGGACATCGCGCGGGACCTTACCGACGCGGACTCGCTGCGTCTGGCGATCGCCAACACGCTTGCCGACCCGGCCAACGCCGACCTCCTCGACTTCTTCGCGCCGGACGAGACGGACGCGTTCACCTCGGGTGAACTGGCCTCGGCCAATGTGGAGTTCGGTGTCGGCAGCAAGCACCAGCGTGAGCTCGAAGGCATCGGCAGCGTGCACCACTGGGCCGAGCTCAGCCGCTCGCAGAAGCTCGATCTCGCGCTGGAGCAGATCATGCGCCCGGGGAACGCCGACCGCGACGGCGGCTGGGACAACGCGGCGGCGGATCTGCGCGCGGCCCTCGTCGCGCGCATGGCCGGCATGAAGGTGACCGTCGTCGACAACGCCGGCCGCTTCCAGACCTTCGAGCCGACCGACGGACCGACGATGCCGGACGCCGACGTCGTCCTCTTCCTGGACCGCACCGCCCAGCGCTACCGGGCGGCTATCCCGGCCGGGGTGGACCCCTGGAACCTGCCCGACTCCGCGATGGGCAAGGGCAAGGGCAGGGTGAACGCCGAGAGCGACGCGCGGCCGGGGGGCGCGGCCGAGGCGGCCGAGGCGCAGGGCAAGGTACCCGCCCACACCTCCATGCCATGGAAGTCCGGCAAGGCCGGGGTGGTTGACCGCTTCGACACATCGAGCAGCCACCGGACCGCGACTGGCCCGGACGGCCAGATCTACGATCTGTACGGACCGCGCGGCGAAGGCAACGGCTTCTATCCGGCCCTGGCCGACGGCCTGAAGGCTGCGGACGCGGTGGCGGATGCCGAAGGGCCGGCCGCGGAGGCAGGGCCGACGGGGGAGAGGACGACGGGTGAAGCGGCCGAGGGGACGACAGGCGGGGCCGTGGCGGCCGGGGCGGGCGAGGGCACCGACGGCGCCGCGGCGGCCGACGGGACGGGCGGGGCCAGGGGAGTCGACGGAGCCGTTGTGGCCGAGGTGGCCGCACTCGCTCCCGCGCGCACCGGAACCTCCGCACCCGCCCCCGAGGTGGCCGACGGGCCTGGCGGGGTCGAGGGAGCGGACGGGGCCGTTGTGGCCGAGGTGGCCAGCGGGGTCGTGGGGCCTGCGGTGGCCGCTCCCGCTCCCGCGCCCACCGCAACCCCCGCCCCCGAGGCGGCTGAGGTGGCCGACGGGGCCGAGGGGCCTGGCGGGGCAGAGGGAGCTGTTGTGGCCGAGGTGGCTGGCGGAGCCGGGGCAGCCGAGGAGGCCGAGCCCGCCTCCGCGCCCACCGCAACCTCCGCCCCCGCCCCCGAGATAGCCGACCCCGCGCCCGCCTCCGCCCCCGAGGTGCCCGCACCCGCGCCCGCACCTACCCCCGAGCCCCGCGGTGGTACCCGTGGCAGCCGGGCCATCGCGATGGAGATGTTCACCAACCGGCCCCTGCCCGCGGAGGCCACGCTCGACGCCGACGCGCAGTTCCGCTACCGAGAGGTCATGAACCTCGGCCTGGCGCTGCCGGCCGGCACCACGTCCAGGGCGCTCGCCGCCGAACTCGGGCGGACCGGAGGCCGCGTCCCCGCAGCCGTCTACACCGGCAACCGGGCCAACGAAGAGGCACTCCTGCGCTGGCACCTCAAGTCGGGCCGCATCTGGAACCACGACACCGCCAAGGTCGCCGCCCAACTCGGCGCCGACGTGAGCCACAGCCGGATCGTGCTCGTCGCCGAGGACGGCACGTACACCGTCCACGCGCCCACGACCACCGCGCCCCCGCGCCACACCGTCGTCGTCGTCATGCGCGGCACCGAGTTCCTGATCGCCATCCCCCGGTCCACCACCACCCCTCAGCCCGCCCCGACTCCTGAACCTGCGTCGCCCGAGCCCACTCCCGAGCCCACTCCCGAGCCCGCACCCGCACCCGCACCCGAGCCGACTCCCGACGAGTCCCCGAGTCCCACTCCCACTCCCGCCCCCGCACCCACACCCGCCCCCGCACCCACACCCGCCCCCGGGACCGCCCGTCGGCTGGCCCCTCGTCCGAAGAAGAGGCCGACCGTTCGGGGTGGCACCCCGCTATCCGCGATTCCCGAGGACGGTGAGCCTCCTTCCACCACGGACGAAGCCCCGCCCGCCCGCATGTCCACGATGAGGACGCCGACCCTTCGGGGTGGCACCCCGCTCTCGGCGATTCAAGAGGAGGATGAGGTTCGCCCCGACGGCGAGGCAACGCCCGGAAGTGAGCCGGCGCCCGCCGGCGAAGCCGCGCCCGACAGCCAGAGCGCACCGAGAATCAGCGCCCCCCTCGGCCCCGGTCGCCGTCTCCCCCTCACCCTGCACGGCAGCGAGAGGGGCACGGCGAACCCGGCCGAGGACCGCCGGATGGTCCCGGATGCCCAGGACATCGAGCGCCTGCACGCCGCGATGGACCCGGACAGTCCTGAATACCGCGCCGAATGGGCGCAGTTGAGCCCCAACCAGGCCTGGGCGTTGATGGCGGCCGAGACCAGAGGGGCGCTCCACCACGAGCGGGACAGGCAGGCCGCCCTGGACCGGATCGGGCGGATCAACTCCGAGGCCGGTACGGCGTATCCGGTGGCCGACGCCGACGCCATGCGGGAGATCGTGCGGGCGGCCCATGACACCCTCGACACCTGGCACGTCGCGACGAACTACTTCCTGACGCGGCGGATCACGCGCCCCGACGGCGGGCAGCCCTCGCGCACTCTGGCCGACCACCTCACCGCACCCGACGGCCGCTTCCAGAACTTCTGGGAGACCGGGACCTCGCAAGCGGCGGCCTCGCCGTCCGGCCGCGGCTGGACGGAGGAGCTCTTCGGTTACGCCTCCTCACTGCGCCGCGTCGGCGGAGACCGCAGGCGCGTGGGTGACGACCACCAGTTCGACCCCCTCAGTCGGAGCGAACAGCCCAAGTACGGCGCCCTGGTGTCCGACGCCCAGCACGCGGGCAGCTCCTCCCGGTACGGCAACGTCGTGATCCACTGGAAGAAGGCGACCGGCGCCCGCACCACGTACACCCCGAGGGACAGCCTCCGTGAGTGGTCCGAACAGGGAGTGCTCTCGTACACCGACGGCAACCATCGCTTCCCGCTGCTCGCCTACGGGCACGACGAGAACGTACGGCTCGCCCTCGCCGAAGCCACCGACTTCCGTTACGACCCCGAACTGAAGCAGCGCGTCGACAGCGGCACCTTCGACCCGTGGGGGTACCTCGAGGCGCAGATCCACGGCGACCTGAACTGGCGGGACGTCGACCACGTAGTGGTCAACTGGGGCGACTTCTTCAAACCCCTTCCGGAGCAGCAGGGCCCGGCGATGACCCGTGAGGAGGCGGAGCGACTGGTCACGGACCTGGAGGCGTTCGCCGCCTCCCAGCGGGCGGACGAGGACGCGCCGCCGGCCTTCACCGTCCGGCTCGGGCAGGAGATCGGCCCCGCCGGCGGCGGTGAGGCGGCCGTCGCGGAGCGCGTGCGTCGTACCTTCGGCCTCGCACCGGACGCCCCGGTAACCCCGGAAGACCTGGCAACCGCACGGGAGTTGGACCGGCTGGCGCACGAGGGTCCCTTCGCGGGGCCCGCGAGCCAGGAGGACCTCCACCGGCTGGCACGGCGGGCGGGCATCTCCGAGGGCAACGGTGCGATGGCCGGCGTACAGCGGCTGTTCCGGTCGACGGACCAGGCCACCGACGTCCAACGGCTGTGGCGGGCGGCCAAGGAAGCACGGAGTGCGAGCGGTGGCGAAGCACCGCTGACCCTGGAGATGGTCTCCGCCGCTGCGGTCGGCGGAAGGCGGCGCGGTGCTGAGGAGAGTGCGGCGAGCGGCGCGGGTCCGGACGTGGAGCTGGAGGTCCTGGACTTCGTCGACGGGCTCGATCTCTCCCTTGGCGGAGGGGGCGGCCGACCCGCCACGTACGAAGGCAGCTACCGGCTGGATGGGGTGAGCGAGGAGGGCACAGGGTTCCTCGCCGCCGTCACCGACGGGCTGCGGACGGTCGCCCCCGAGGCACGGGGTACGTCCTCGGGGCTCGCCGCGCGGTCCGAATCGGGGGACGCGCTCTCGGCCTCCGCTCTGGTCGACTGGCTGCGAGGTCGCCACACCGATGCCGATCTTCCCACCGACGCGCCCACCCTCGCGGACGACGTGAGCGTCTCCGCCGGCGACCTGGCGGCGATCGGGCTCACTGCGGCGAGCACCACAGCCGAGCTGATGGGTGGGATGACGACCGCCGGTGGGCTGGGCCTCACGCGCCTCCAGGCCTTCCAGCTCCTGCTCCAGCACGGCCGGGACCTCCAGCGTTGGGACGACGCCATGCAGGACTTCATGGCCCGCGCCATCGCTGAAGAGTTCCGCGTACGACTGGCCATCACGCGGCGGCGCCAGGCGCAGGAGGCGTCCCTCACCGCGCATGGTCCGGAGGAGTACCCGACCATCCACCTCACCGGCGAAGGCGCGGGCGCGGGCGCGGGCGCCGACACCTAAGTAACGTCAGGAAGGGACCGGAGATCAAGGTGAGCGAGCAGCAAGGCGCAGAGACCGGCACGGCCACCCCGCCGTGGCCCGAAGAGCTGGTCAAAATGGGCAGGTTGGCGCCCGACCACATCATCCGGATCGTGGACCCGGCATGGCGGGGCGAGGAGGGCGAGCCGCCCGACTGGGCTGTCGGTGGCGCCTGGCGGACCGACTCCGAGGGCAACATCGTCGAGGGCGAGATCAACGAGGAGTACCGCCCCACACCCCGCGCCCTCGGCTGGCCCGAACCCCTCGACTCGCTGGACGCGGCCGTCCAGCTCTCGGCCACCGGCCACGGGGACGAGGACGTCGTGGCCCGGGAGCTGGCTGCCGCCCACCTGCTGGTGTTCGTGGACGCGAACGGGGCGCCGGCCGTGGTGAAGGCACCCGACGGGACCGACGTGGTGAGCGTCTCCACGGCGGGTGTGGACGTGGACGAGACGACCCATCCGCACACGCGCATGGATCTGCCCGAGCTGCTGGACCTGACGGCCGAGCGGTACGACGTGTACTTCCTCAGCCCGACCGCGCCCGTCAGCGTCATCGTCGAGGTCGAGACCCTGCTCGACGCGCTGGCCGGGATCCGGGAACGAGGCGACGGGGACGCCGGTGAGCCGAGCGACGAGGTCGAGGAGGACGCCGGTGCGCGGAGCGACGAGGTCGAGGCCGCGCCCGTCCGTCCCACCGAGTCCGCCGACCCGGCCTGGGACGCGGGTGCCCCGCCCCGGGCGGCCGGCACTGCGACGCGGCCCGCGATGGAGGACGTCGCTCTCCCGGACGACATCGCTCTCCCGGGCGACGTCGACCTGCCGAGCAGCCTGACCGACTGATGAACGGCGAGCGTCCTCGTCAGGCTGTGGTGGTGAGGGTGCGGATGATCTCGGCGCGTGAGTGGAGGCCGAGTTTGGCCAGGATGTGGGAGACGTGGGTCTGGACGGTGCGGCGCGAGGAGTAGAGGCGCTCGGCGATGTCCGGGTTCGAGAGTCCCTGGGCGACGAGTTGGGCGATGCGGTGTTCGGTGGGGGTGAGGGAGGCAAGGCCGGTGGTGGGTCGTTTGCGGGTGCCTTGGATGCCTCGGCGTAGGCCTGCCTCGCGCCAGCGGGCGTCGGCGCGGGCGAGTTCGCCGACGGCGTCGAGGGTGAGGTAGGCGGTGGCGGCCTCGTGCATGGCGGTACGGGCGTCGTCGGGGTTGCCGGTGGTGGCGAGGACGACGGCGAGGTCCTCGGCGCAGCTCGCGGCGCCGAGGACGCGTGAGGTGCTCCGCTGGTAGGCGAGGGCCTGGCGCAGCGGTTCGGGGTCGCGGGTGAGCAGGCCCTCACAATGCCGGGCGGCGGCCTGGCTGTCGGGACGGGGGTACCTGGTCACGTCCTGGCGCACGGCCTCCACGGCGGCTGCGGCGAGGTCGTCGCGGCCGGCGGCCAGCGCGGTGCGGGTCAGGAACGGCATCCAGTCGTGGCGGTCGAGGACCAGGGACGCGTAGGCGTCGGTGGTGGTCTCCTCCAACATGGCCAGGGCCTCGTCCCGCCGGCCCTCGCGGTCCGCGAGCAGGGCTCGGGCCCGCAGCAGATCCGAGGCGTTGGCGCGGGTGTGCTGGTCCATGGTGGCGAGGTCGTCCGGGACCTGGGCGAGATGCTCGCGCGCGGTTTCGAGCTGGTCCCGGTGAATGGCGATCAGGGCGCTGATCCCGTGCTGGAGCACCGCCAGCTTCGTGGTGTCGGGCAGGTCGAGAGAGGCGTTGAGGTCGGCGACCGCGTCGTCCCACCGTCCCCTGCGATAGGCGAACTCCGAGGCGGAGACGAGTACGATGCCGAGCCGCGCCGAGCCGGTCTGTTCCGCCAGCCGACGGACCGAGCGCATCGTCGCGTCGACCTTCTCGTCCGGCTCGTCCCGCTCGATCTGCGTCAGCATCTTGTTGACGAGCAGCGAGACGCGGACGTCGGACAGCTCGGGGACATCGGCGGACGCGGCGATCCCCTCGTCGAGGTAGGGGAGGACCTGCTCGGATTCGAGCACGATGCGGGCTTCGGTCGCCATCATCGACGCCGCCCGCGTGATGGTCGGGGCGTCACCGAGCTCGCGGCCGAGCTCCAGAGCCCTCTCGCTGACCGCCCTGCTCTGCTCCGCGATGCCGGCGTGATAGAGCAACTGGCCGTGGAGCGCCTGGATCCGGGCGCTCCACACAGGGTCGAGGTCCCAGCGCCCGCCGGCCGAGGACACGACCTCGATGGCCTCGGTGTGGCGGTCCACGCAGAGCAGGGTGTAGCCGAGCAGCCAGGTCATCTCACCGGCTCGCTCCACGCTGCCCGTGCGGGCCAGGATCCGGGTGGCGATCTCCTCCGCCTGCTCGAACTCGCCGCGCCGGAAGGCGGCCATGGCCAGCACCGGCTCCAGCGGCTCGCGCCGCGGATCGTCCCTGGCCAGCTCCCCGTGGGTGTACTCGGAGGGATCCCCGAGGACGCGTCCGAGGAGCTCCACCGCGAGGTGCGGTGCCTGGTACAGCAGGGTGGTGGCCGCTTCGCCGAGCCAGCCGAGTGTCCAGGCGTCGAGCGTTCCGGTCGTCTGGAGGAGCTGGGCGGCGACGCGTTCGGGTGCGAGGCCGACGTCCGCGAGGACGTGGGCGGTCTGCTGATGGCGCAGGCCGCGTACGGTCATGGGCATCGACTCGTACAGCGCGCTGCGGACCAGGGGCGAGCGGAAGTGCAGCCCTTGTCCGGTGTCGGCGAGGATCCCGGTCGCCACCGCCTCCTGAAGGGCCTCGATCACCTTCTGGGGCTGCCAGTCGAGGACGGCGGAGAGTTCGGTGAGGGAGAAGGTGGTGCCCAGGACGCTGGCGGTACGGAGCACCTCAAGGGTGTCCTTGTTCAGGAAGCCGATGCGGTCGGCGATGGCCGCGCCCAGCGAACCGGGCAGCGGGTGGTCCCGGTCGGGGTGGGGGAGCAGTTCGGCCACGCCCTCGCGTATCCGGATGCGGTCCTCGCGGCGCAGCGCCAAGGCCAACTCGCGTATGTACAGCGGGTTTCCGCCCGCCCGCTCGATCTGCTCGCGCAGCGCTGGGCCGATCTCTGCCGACAGGAACTCTCCCGCCAGACCGGCCGACTCGTCGGCGGACAGCGGCTGGAGGGCGAGCATGCGTCCGCCGCGCCCCAGCATGGTGCGCCGCAGTTGCCCCACCTCCTCGCGCCCGGGGACCTGGTCGGCGAGGAGCAGCAGGGGTATCTGCTCGGTCAGGCGTACCAGCGAGGCCAGGACCGCGAGGCTGGCCTCGTCGGCCCACTGCAGGTCGCTCACCACGACGACCACCGGACGCACCGCGCAGGCCCGTTCGAACTCCGCCACGGCGGCCTCCACGCCCGCCGCGAACCGGTCGCCCGCACCGGCCGCCCACAGCGATCGCGGGCCGGTCGCCGTCACGTCAGCGGCACCGCGGCGCACCGGCCGCAGGACATCGGTGACCAGCTGGAACGGCAGGTTCAGACAGAACTCGTCGGCCCGGCCCTGTAGCACGGTGACCCGGTCGTCCGGCAGACCTTCGAGCGCCCTGGCGATCAGGTCGCTCTTGCCGATCCCCGGTGCTCCCTCCACGAGCAGCGCCCCACCGCGGCCGTTCTCCACATCCGCCAACAGCCCCCGCAGTTCGTCAAGTTCCGCAGCCCGCCCCACCCAGCCCTGCTCCACCTGTACTCCCCACTCCCCGCAAGTCCGCACCGACTTGCGCAGAGCGTAGCGTCGCTGGTGGACCGACCGACCGGTAATCTCGGGACGGAGATCCAACTGCGCGTGAGAGAGCGCTTACCCAGCGATTGGCTCGCCCGTACCGCAGCCGGAGCCACATCGGCAGGCCGAACCAGAGCCAGATGATGCCGCTGAAGACGACCGAGGCGATGAGCGCGAACGCGCCGACCGTGCCGGAAGACGACACGGTGGAAGGGTGCCGGCGCCGTCACCACCCATCCCGGTTCGAACTCCGTGCCTCGCGCCCGCGTAGCCCGAACGGGGAGTGCATGGCGCACACGGCTCCGGCGGACGGCCGGGGCGCCGGAGCAATGGGGGCACAAGGTGCATGAACTCGCATGGTTCGACGAGGTCTTGCTCGCCAAAGGGCAGGAAGGGCACGGTCCGGACGGCGGCGCCACGGGCTCGGTGCGCCGCTTCATACAGCAGGACGTCTCCGGGTGGTACGTCACCGGCCATCGTCGGATCCGCCTCCTGCTCACCGACCCACGCCTGACCTCGGCGCGTACCGCCGCATCCGCCGACCTGCGCGCCAGATGCCCCGAGATGTTCGGTGGCGGCGGGACTTCGGGCCGACGCGCGTCCCTCATCGAACTCGACGGGCCCGCGCACACCCGGCTGCGGACCACGCTGGGCCGGGCCATCACACCGCGCGTGCTGCTGCGCCTGCGGGCGCGTTCCCAGGACGAAGCGGACCGGCTCCTCAGCGGCTTCGCCAAGCGCGGCTCGGTCGAGCTGGTGAGTGAGTACGTCAGGCCACTCGCCGTCGCCACCACCATGGAGCTCCTGGGAGTCCCCCTCAAGGACCACGAACGACTCACCACCCACGTGCTGGACGGCGCCCTCACGGGCCCGGAGCGGGAGGCGCACCTCGCCGAACTGCAGGGCTACTTCGCCGCGTTGGTGGCCGTGAAGCGGGCGGGTGAGGGGGACGGCGTCGGGCACGGAGACACCGATCTGCTGCGGAACCTGGCGGCGTCGCGGACCGGCGACGATCCACTCACCGACGACGAGATCTGCGACGTCGCCCAGCTGCTCCTCATCGCGGGCACGTACACGCTCCCCGCCCTGACCGCAGGCGCCGTCTGGCAGCTGCTCGCCGACGAGGAGCTGGGCGCCCGGCTCGCGGCCGCCCCCACCACGGCCCCGTGTCCGGACGTCGCCACGGTGGTCGACGAACTCCTGCGCCGTACGTCGGTCGGCGAGGACGCCGTGGTGCGGTTCGCCGCGGAGGACCTGGAGATCGACGGCGTGGCCGTCGCCGCCGGCGACCTCGTCCTCCTCGACCTCGCCGCGGCCGATCACGACCCGGCCGTCTTCGACGAGCCGGCCCGGCTGTGCCCGCGCCGAGCCCCCAACCCCCACCTCGCCTTCGGACAGGGACTCCACTACTGCCTCGGCGCCGGACTCGTCCGTACGCAGCTGACCGTGGCGCTGGGCGCGCTCCTCGACCGCTGCGGGTCGCTGCGACCGGTCGCCGGGGACGGCGCCGTCACCTGGCGGCACCAGGGGAACGGGGCGTGGCCGACCCGCCTCGAGGTCACCTTCGTCGAGCGCTGAAGGAGGACGGAGGGCGACGGAGGGCGACGGAGGGGGACGGAGGGGGACGGAGGCGACGGAGAGGGAATGGGCGGAGCGGTGACGGAGCCCTGGTCACGGCCACCTGGCGTACGTTCGCGGCCGCGCACCGCTCCATGACGTACGTCAGGTGGCCGATGTTCCTGAGAACCGGCCGGAGCAGCCTGTTCGAGGACAGCAGATCGCCCGTCAGCGAAGGGGATCACCATGGCAACCGCGCTCCTCACCCGCCACCGCGACACCCACTTCCACACCCCCGCCCCCGCTCCCGCCCGGGGCCCGGCCCGTGCACACCGAGCGGCCACCGGCACCCTCACACGCCGTACGGAGAAGCCTCCCGAGGTCCCGCCGATGAAGGCGACCGCCGCCCAGGTGGAGGAAGTCGTCAAGCTGCACGGCACCGCCCTGCACCGCTACTGCCTGTCGCTGACGCGCGGCGACCGCTCACGGGCGGAGGAGATCAAGCAGGAGACCCTGATCAGGGCGTGGAAGAACCCGCAGGCCATGGCGGACAGCCACCGGTTCGACTCGTTCAGGCCGTGGCTGTTCACGGTCGCCCGGCGGATCTCCATCGACGCCGAGCGGGCGCGCAAGGCGCGGCCCCAGGAGTGCGACGAGGCGGTACTCGCGCTCATACCCGAGCCCGAGTGCGGCTACGAGCGGCTCCTGGACGTCGAGTTGGTCCGCGACGCGCTCGCCTCGCTGTCGGAGGAGCACCGTGCCGTCATCCACTGCCTCCACTTCAGGTCCCTGACCGGCCTGGAGACCGCGCAGGAGCTCGGTCTGCCGCTCGGCACCGTCAAGTCGCGCTCCCACTACGCCCTGAGGGCCCTGCAGCACGCCCTTGAGGTGGCCGGCCTCGGGTGATCGCGGCCGGATCCGGCCTAAGCACTTGCAAGACCACTCAGCGTGGGGAGAGCGTTCGATCTCGACGTTTACGTCGTCGACCATGCGCAGGGAGAACACACAGTTGGCCGACGCCGCACCCGACGCAGCCCCCGTCACCACATCCGACACCACACCCGGCACCGGACCCGACGCCGCCCCCGCCCCACCCTCCGAAGCGCACCGCGTCCTCTCCTCCTACACCGGATACCCGGACATACCCAACGGCCGGCCGTGCGGCATGTGGGCCTACACGATGGCCAACGCGTCGAGGAAGAGGACGTTCACCCAACACCCCGACGGGCATGTCGTCCGCCACACGCCCGGGACGCGACCCGTCGCGGGAGCGCGGACGTACTCCGTGGACGTTCCCTACTGGGACCCTGAGGCACGCCGAAGGCCCGCCCTGTACTACGCGGCCATCGAGACCGACCCGACCGGGATCATGGTGCCGAGCCTGCCGAAGGGAACGCAGGACCTGCTCGCCCATCGGCACGGGGAGTGCCTACGGATCGAACTCGGCCAGAAGCGCCAACTCATGGAAGTCGTACGAGACTTCGCCGCCCGCCCCGAGCTGCCCACGCTGCGGCACGGCATTGATCCGGCCCTGCGCCGGATGGCCGAGATCAACGCACTGCACGAACAGGTCGTGACGCTCCTGCTGGAGCGCGGATACTCCGTCGAGGTCGAGAGTGTGTTCCGGACGGCGGTCCGCGAGACCCGGGAGGAACACGGCTTCGACTTCCTGAAGGAAGGCGCCAAGGTCAGGAACTGCCTCGCCTTCGTCGGGATGGCGTTGAGCAAGCGCAGCCCGGCGGTCCCCATCGAGCACTTCATCTACGCCGTGCAAGTAGACGACTTCGACGACACGCTGCCCCGCGTCAGCAGGATCGTGGAGGAGAAGGACCCGACCCGGGACGGCTGCGTGTACGAGGAACGAGGCGTCTTCCTCACCCTGGACGAGATGGACCGACGGCTCTCCGATGCCGCCGCCCGCGTGGCCGCCGAGCCGGCCTCCCGTACGACGACGACGGCGGCGGCGCGCGCCACCGAACTGCGCGTGGCCCGGAGCCGGTTGGCGATGCTGCGCCGGATCGAGGAGAAGCTGCTGGGCTTCCTGCCCGCGTTCAGCTGAGGATGACCCACACCGCGACGCCCGCGAAGATCAGCCCTCCCGACAGCAGGGACCACACGGTCCCCTGCATGTGCCGTCGTTGGAGCACCCGCGCCGTCTGAGGGTTGTCGGCCATGTAGAGGACGTCCACGCGCCGCCCGGTCGGAATGCCCATGCCGGTTCCTTGGCCTTTCGGCGTGAACCGCACCTGGTAGCCCTGCTGGTCGGTGAATTCGATCACCGGTATCCACATGGGCTGGTCGGTGTCGGCGCGTACGTTGTCGACCACCATGCCGTGCGTACGTACTCCGTGCAGGCGCAACCGTCGCACCGTGAGTCCGTCCTGGAGGGCGGCGCCGAGCAGCGCCACAGAGGCAACGACGCACAGCGCGATCCCTATGCCTTCGGACATGCTTCAGTCTCTTTCGTTCGTGCTCGAACCGGTGGGTGATCGATCGCCGCTGCAGACTACGCGCAGGTCCGATGTGGCATGACGACAGCACCGCGCAGCGGAGCGTGGAGGGAGCGCTCCGGGCCGGGACGGCCCGACGGCGCTTCCGTCGCCTGGCGCTGTACGGTCCGCAGACCGCGCAGGGCCTCCCGGCGGACATGGGGATTCCGGTCGCCCGCGAGGTCCGCAGCGATCCGGAACCACCACGTGCTCTCGGTCCGGTCCTCCTGCGCGCAGCCGAAGCCGGCCTGGAGGCAGGCCGGCGCGAGTTCCTCGCTGGAGACCGTGGGGCCCGCCTGAAGCATGTGGCTCGCGATCTCGGCGGGGTGGCGGCCCGGCAGGACGCCGAGGGCGGTGGCCATGGACGCGTGGAGCAGCTGACGGGATACGAAGGTGAGGGAGGAGAGCACCGCGTCGCGGAGCACGCCGTGGAACCGGTAGTGGCCAAGACCAGCCGTGCCGCCGCCGGCGGCGGTGTCCGGACGCCGGGGCGCCTCGGCCGGTTCCTCCCAGCACATCAGGTGCGAGCGCACGGCCTTGTCGATGAGTTTGAGCACGTCCTGTCGGGACAGACCCATCACCTCGACCAGCAGGTCGACGTCCACCCGCTCACCACTCACGGCCGCATGCTCGACCAGCGTGCGCACCTGTGGCGGCAGAGTGTCGAGGCGGGCCTGGACGACGCTCGCGACCGCCGCGGGTACACGGGTGGCCGAACCCACGCGGGCGTCCGGCGGAAGGTGCAGCAATTCGGTCAACATGAAGGGATTGCCGTCACTTCTCTCGCACAGGGCCCGTGCGTGCTCCGCGACGTCCTCGACGCCGCCGACGTACGCGTCACTCAGCAGGCCGGCCACATCCTCGGGGGTCAAGGGAGGCAACGGCAGGCGGATCGCATGGTCGCGGGGGAGACCGGCGAGGAGTGCGGCCGTCTCCGCCTCGTCCACGTCGGCGAGGGCGCACACCAGCGCCACCCGCTCATCGCGCAGCAGGACGGAGAGATGACGCAACAGGTGGCGGCAGGCGGGACAGAAGGTGTCGAGTTCGTCGATCAGGCACAGCGTGGTCCCGTCACGGAGCTTCTGGAGCACCGTCGTCAGCGCCGACTCCTCGGACCACTCCTCACCGGCCCGAGCGGGCAGGGAGGCATCGGCCTCGCCGCCGAGTTGCGCGAGCAGCCGTGCCGCCGGTCCGAAGACGGCGCTGCTACGGCGGTCGTCCACACTCCCGCAGCAGCGCAGGCGGGCGATGGTGAACCCCCGCCGCGCCGCGTGCTGCGCCACCTCGTCCAACAGGCGCGTCTTGCCCGAGCCGGGCGGCCCGGTCACCACGGCCCAGCGCACTCCACCGGCGGCCGCCCGGGCGATCGACCGCTGCAGTAGCTCCAGCTCGTGCCGACGCCCCACCATCGGCAGGCGGCCGTCGGGCGCGGCGCAGAGCTGCGGGTCGGGCGCCGTGACGTCGATGACGGGCCCGCTGGTCCGCTTGGGCAGAATCGCGTCGGAGTCCTCGTTGAGGAGCGCCAGATGGAGGTCGCGCAGCGCGGGCCCGGGGTCGACCCCGAGTTCGTCCGCCAGCGACACCCGGAACCGCTCGTACTGCTGGAGGGCCTCGGCCGAACGGCCCGCGGCGTACAGGGACTTCAGCAGCAGCGCCCACGAGGCCTCGCGCAGCGGAGCGGAGACCGTGAGCGCCTCGGCCAAGGTGGCCGCGGTCGCCGCCTCACCCAGTTCCAGGAGCACGGCGACCTTCAGCTCCTGGGCGGTCTGCCGCAGCGACTGGAGGCGGTTGACCTCGGGCGCGGCGAAGACGTGCTCGGCCGCTTCGTGAAGCGCGGGGCCGCGCCAGAGCCGTAGCGCCTCGTCGACCGCCCGGTGCGCGGGCGCCGCCCGCCCGCCGCGGAAGAGGTCGGTCGCCTCCACGAGGCGGCTCTCGAACACCGCGGTGTCCAGCGTCTCCAGGGGCGCGCGCAGGGTGTAGCCGGAGGACTCGCGGACGAGGAGCGTGGCCCGTTCTCCCGCGGCGCGCCGCGGTTCGAGCGCGGTACGGAGCCGGCTGATGTGGGCGTGCACGGTCGAGACCGCGCCCGCGGGCCGGCGGTCGGCGGGCCACAGGTCCCGGCACAGGCGGTCCACCGACACCGGGCGCCCGCTGTCGAGGAGCAGCCGGGCCAGCAGGACCCGGCGTTTGCGCGGGCCCAGGTCGACGGGCGTATCACCCGACCAGGCCTCGACAGGTCCCAGAAGCCCGAAGCGTATTGCGGCGCTTTGCACGTCTTCCCCGATCAATAGGAGCCGTGGAGTCCAGACGTCGTTTCGCGACCTACTACGGACGGTTCGCGGGTCGGGTTCGCGTCTGTGGCGACGAGGAACGCCCCGTACTTCTCGGCCGCGCGTGAACCCGGGGTGATCGAAGCCCGTAGAGGTGTGGTGTGAGGCAGCAGGAGGAGGGGGTGGTGGGGATGGGCACGAGTGCGAGTACGGGTACGGGTACGGCAGTGGGTGGGCGTGGATCGGTGCTGTTACTCGCGGCGGCGCCGGTCGGCCGGTGGCGGCTGATGGATGTGGCCCCGGTCTCCCGGGTGTGTGCCGCGGTGTCTCCCAGCGAGCTGACCGGCACGCGGGAGGCCACCGTCATCGAGATGTTCGATCCGGTGGAACCCCGCCTGGTACTCGACCGGGTCCGCGCCGCCGCACAGTCGGCGGGCCCGCTCACGCTCGTCCTCGCGGGGCAGTTGCACCTGGACCGCAAGACCCAGGAACCGTATCTGGCCCTTGCCCTCTCCACGCCGCGCACGGTCCGGCACACCGCCGTGCCGTGGCGGAAGCTGGCCGCCGCCGTCGAGGGGGCGGCGGGAACCGTGACGGCGCTGGTCGACCTCGTCGCCGACCCCCTGGCCTGGCGGCATGTTCAGCGGTCTCCACTGTCGCTCGGCCAGGACGTGGGCCTGTACGGCCGGGTGACGGGTCCGCCGCAGCGCGGGCGCACCGCGACTCCGGACTACCTCAACGCGTGCCTGACGCTGTGGGGCAGGAGAGGCCGTCCGGAGCCCGCGGAGCTGCATCGGCTGGCCCTGGCCTGCGCGGGGGAGGAGGGCGTGTTGGCGGTGTCCGGCGGGCCGGCGCCGCGTGGAGAAGCGACGGTCGAGGAGCGGGCGGAAGCCCCGGTCGATGACGCACCGGCCGATGACGCCCCGGCCGCCCCGGTCGCATACGGACTCGACTCGCTCGACGCCATCCTCGACGCCGCCCGCGAGGGCCGCCATGAACAGGCCTCGGAGGCCGCGGCCGTCGCGCACGCCCGCACGCTCGACGTCGATGGCAGCCTTACGCCCGAGACCGTCCTCTGGATGGAAGTACGTGCCGAACTCGCCCACTTGGCGGCGGACCCCGTACGCAGCTGCGCGGACTGGCTGACCGTGGCCGAGGCGCGCCTGGACCGGGGCGAGGGCTGCGACGCGGCAGAGGTCGAGGCCTGCGTCGACCGCGCCCACCACCAGTGGCACCGCATCCGCAGCGCACCGGAGATCGTCCGGCTCGCCCCGCGGCTCCTGGAGCTACGACGGCTGGTGCCCGGCCGCCGGCCCGGCGCCCTGGCCGACGTACAGGATCGTGTCGAACTGCGAAGCAGCGTACGGGTGTTGAGCGTGCGGCCCGCGCGCTCACCGGACTCCGCTGTGCTCCTCCTCAACCTCTGAGCGTCCCCTTCGATCCACCGACCTACGGGAAAGAGTGATGAAGATGACCATGGACGACAGGCTGGCGCAGGTGGTGCTGAGCTTCCGCGCGGCACGACTCCGCAGGCACCTGGAGCGCCAGGGCGGCACGCCCGCACCTGCCGCACCCGCCGCACCCTCCGTTCCCGGTGCCCGAGGCTGGGCCGCGCGCGCCGCGGCGGTCGCCGTCGGCGCCGCGGTCCTGACCGGCGTCGGCGCGGCCAACGCCCAGGCGGAACAGGCTCCCGCGCGGGCCGGATGGGACGGTACGCGCTACTGGTACAAGGACGAGACCGGTTGGTGGCGTTGGACTCGACATCATGCGAAGTACCAGGCACGGACCCAGGCCCCGGCCCTGGCTCGCGCCGGGGACGCGTCGTCGGCGGGGCGCGGGGAGCCGGTGTTCCGAGGGCGTTCCGGGTGGGATCCGGTGGACCGGGTGTACTGGTACCGGGACGAGACCGGCCGGTGGCGATGGACGAGCCACCGCTCGAAGTTCGAGCAACGCCACACCCCGACCAGGTCCACCGCCACACGCGGCTCCACGGACGCTCCCGCGACGCCAAAGCCGACCAACCGCGCCGCCGGCACCGCGAACGGCACCGCGAACGGCACCGCGAACGGCACCGCGAACGGCACCGCGAACGGCGCCACGAACGGCACCGCGAACGGCACCGCGAACGGCGCCACGGACAAGCGCAAGAAGGACACCGCCGGCCCCCGGAGGGTCGCACCGCCCCGCGGCCTCGAGAGGGTCATCGCCTTCGCCGAGGCCCAGCTGGGCGAACCGTACGTCTGGGGCGGCGAAGGCCCCAACGGCTGGGACTGCTCGGGCCTCGTGCAGGAGGCCTACCGCAAGGCGGGCATCACCCTGCCGCGCGTCGCGGTCGACCAGTACCGCGCCTCCACACCCATCACCCGCGGTCAACTGCGCCGAGGGGACCTGGTGTTCTGGACGGACGGCGGTTCGGTCTCCGGCGTCCACCACGTCGCCATCTACCTCGGCGACGGCAAGTACCTGGAGGCGCCGCGCCCCGGCAGGAACGTCCGGGTCTCCTCCTTCAGTTCCTACAACCCCAACCTGTACGGCCGCGTCGGCTGACGCCCCGGCCACGCAGGACAAGGAACGGCGGCGCCGTGTCCGGCGCCGCCGTGAACTCTGTCGGAGAGCTTCCTCCTACGGCGGCCGACGCCGGCTGAGGGGGCTGAGTTCGCCCACGGTGACAGGTCATAGGGTTATCCCATGCCTGCCACGCTGAGTTCCACGAAGGCCGCCGCCGCGCTCCGGCGATCCGCCCGCGTATCCGCCGAGTTGCTCGTCGTCCTCGTCATGGCCGCGGTCGCCCTGTGGCTGCTCGGCCGGATGTGGTCGGTCGTCTGGCCCCTCATCGTGGCCCTTCTCCTCACCACACTGACCTGGCCCCTCGCCCGACACCTCCGCCGGTGGGGTTGGCCCCCCGCTCTGGCGGCCTCGGCCGTCACTGTGCTCTTCCTCCTCGTCGCCGCCGGCATCGTGGCGCTGATCGCGGTGCCGGTCTCCTCCCAGTCGGGGGAGCTCGCCGACGGAGTGGTGGAAGGCATCCAGAAGCTGCGTGAGTGGGCGGCGGGACCGCCGCTGAACATCGGCGACGAGCAGATCTCCGGCGCCTTCGACACGGCGGTCGACCGCGTCCAGAACAGCGTCGGCAGCCTGGTCAGCGCCGTCGGTACGGGCGTGGGCACCGTGTTCAACGGGGTCGTCACCGCCGTCCTCGCGCTCTTCCTCATGTTCTTCTTCCTCAAGGACGGCCCGCGGTTCCTGCCGTGGCTGACCCGTCAGCTCCCCGGCCGCCTCGCCACCGACGTCCCCGTCGTGGCCGCGCGCGGCTGGGAGACCCTGGGCGCGTTCGTGCGGTCGCAGGCGTTCGTCGGACTGCTCGACGCCGTCTTCATCGGCATCGGCCTGTGGATCCTCGGAGTACCCCTGGTGCTCCCGCTGGCGGTGCTGACCTTCGTGTCGGCCTTCGTGCCCATCGTGGGAGCCCTGTTCGCCGGCCTGGTCGCCGTGCTCATCGCGCTGGTCTCCAACGGTCCGACGGACGCGCTGATCGTCCTCGCCATCATCGTCGTGGTGCAGCAGCTGGAGGGGAACGTCTTCCAGCCCATGATCCAGAGCCGCGGGCTCGGCCTCCACGCCGCGGTGATCCTGCTGGCGGTGACCCTGGGCGGCAGCCTCGCCGGCATCGTCGGCAGCCTCCTCGCCGTACCGATCGCCGCGCTGATCGCGGTCGTCTGGAATTACCTGCGCGAACAGCTCAGCGAACCGCCGCAGGAGCCGGAGACCGAGGGCGTGCTCCTCGACGCCCCCGTCGCGTCGTAGTCGTACGCCCTTCAGACCCCCCAGGCCCGCAGCTCCTCCTCGCGCGGCGACTCGACCACCGTCGGTCCGTCGTCGCCGGGGCGGCCGAAGGTCATCACCGGCCGTGACCCGTCCCATGGCCGCCAGCCCGGATCGCCCGTCGCCGCGAACCGCACCCACGCGGAGTGCATCGCGTCGGCGAGCGGCCGCGGCGCGTCAGGACCGGTCAGGGCCTCCGTCCCGGGCCGGTCGAGGGTGTCGAAGACGAAGCCGATCTCCAGGGCGTGGCAGGCGCCCAGACCGAGGACCGGGGAGCGCCAGCCGAACTCGTAGACGTACGTGGCGCCCGGGCCCGCCGCCCGCGCGTCCGCCAGCCGGTTCTGCGGCACCCGCAGCAGCTTGTCCGTGGCGAGCGCGCCCAGCAGCTCGCCCGGCTTCTCCCCGGGGCGGCGCGTCCGGTACGTCCGTACGGTCCGCGCCGGCACCTTGGTCTTCCAGGCCGCCGCGCGCAGCGCCAGTCGGCCGATGCGCTCGGTGAGCCCGCTCGGCACGAACCAGAGGCGGTACTCCTCCGTGTTCGTGCCCATCAGCAGGTCCACGTCCGCCGACGCGCCCTCGCGCAGCGCCTCGAACGGATCGCGGGGCAGGACCTCGCCGTCCACGGCGATCTGGAAGGAGTGCCCGCCGGTCAGCGGCGACCCCTTCCCCGTCACCTCGGTCTGCGCGTCGAGCAGCCGCTCCGCCGGTACGGCGGACAGCGCCCGGGCCGTCGCCGCGACGCCCAGGTGCGCGGCGATCGCCTCCGTCGTCCGGCGGGCCCGGTCGAGCGGCAGCGCCATCGGCGCCCCGCTCTGGAGCACGGCCCGGTGGAACAGGCCCTTGGCGAGCGGCGAGGCGAGCAGTGCCGCGAGGGAGATCGCGCCGGCCGACTCGCCGAAGACGGTGACCCGCTCCGGGTCGCCGCCGAAGGCCGCGATGTTCTCCCGTACCCAGGTCAGCGCGGCCAGCTGATCGCGAAGCCCCAGGTTGGCCGGGGCGTCGGGGAAGACCCCGAACCCCTCGATGCCGAGCCGGTAGTTGAGGGAGACGAGCACGACACCGTCGCGGGCGAACGCCTCCCCGTCGTAGACGGGGACGGCCGACGAGCCGTGGACCAGGGAACCGCCGTGGATCCACACCATGACGGGCCGGCCGGTGGTTCCCGGCTCGCCCGGGGGCGGTGGCGGCCACGGCGCCCAGACGTTGAGGTTGAGACAGTTCCGCCCCGCCACGTCCGGGTCCGGGAGCAGCGCGTCGAGCGGGGCCGCGTACGGGCGCTTGGGCGCCGTCGCCCCGAAGCCGAGGGCGTCCCGCACTCCGTTCCACGCCTCGACGGGCTCGGGAGCACGGAACCGCAGCGGCCCCACGGGCGCCTGTGCGTACGGCACACCCAGGAAGGCGGCGACGGGGCCGGGGGCTGCCCCCTCGACCAGGAACCCCCGCAGCTCCCCACCCCGCGTGGACACCGACACCAGCGGCTCACGAACCTCGGGCATGGGTCAGCCCTCCCTTCCCGAACCCGCCGCGACCAGGGCCCGCTTGAGGACCTTGCCCGTCGGGCCGAGTGGCATCGCGTCCACGAACCGTACGAGCCGCGGGTACTTGTGCCGGCCCAGGCGCTCCTTCGACCACTCCACCAGCTCCGCCGCATCGACGCCCCCGGCCCCCGGGCGCAGGACGACGACGGCGCAGACCTCCTCGCCCTTCGCCTCGTCGGGGACGCCGATCACCGCGACCTCCGAGACCGCCGGGTGCCGGACCAGGACCTCCTCGACCTCGCGCGGGTAGATGTTGAAGCCGCCCCGGATCACCAGGTCCTTCTTCCGGTCCACGATGCTCAGGAAGCCCTCGCCGTCGCGGACACCAAGGTCCCCGGTGCGGAACCAGCCGTCCACCACCGCCGCGGCCGTCGCCTCCGGATCGTCGAGGTACCCCGCGAAGACGTTGTGCCCGCGCACCACGACCTCGCCGATCTCGCCGTCCGCGAGCAGCTCGATCCGTTCCTCGACGGCCGCGTCCGCGACCCCGACCTCGACGCCCCACACCGGGTGCCCCACGGTGCCGGGCCGCGTCCCGATGTGCGGCTGGTTGAAGGTGGCGACCGGAGAGGTCTCGGTGAGGCCGTACCCCTCCAGGACCTGCGTCGAGAACGTCTCCTCGAACCGTTCGAGGACGGCGACCGGCAGCGCCGCGCCGCCCGATACGGCCGCCCGCAGGGCCACGGGCCGCCGGGCGTCGGAGGCCGCCGCCTCCACCAGCGCGTGGTACATCGTCGGTACGCCCATGAAGACGGTGACGCCCTCGTCGGCCAGGGCCGCGAGCGCCGCCGGGCCGCTGAACCGGGGCATCAGGACGAGCGTCGCGCCGGCCCGGAGCGTCCCGTTCATCGCGCAGGTCTGCCCGTAGCTGTGGAAGAGCGGCAGACAGCCGAGGACGACGTCCTCCGCGCCCATGCCCAGCAGGTCCTGCGAGGTGACGGAGGCGTTGAGGACGATGTTGAGATGGGTGAGGCGGGCGCCCTTCGGGCGGCCCGTCGTCCCGCTGGTGTAAAGGATGACCGCCGTGTCGCCGGGCGCGGCCGGCTCGGCGGCCCGCAGCGGCTCGGCCGCCATCGGCGCACCCTGGAGCGCGCGCACCCCGGCGCTCCGGGCCGCCTCCTCGGCCACCGCCCACAGGGGGCCGCCGCTCACGAGCGCGACCGCGCCGCTGTGCTCCAGGACGTACCGCACCTCCTCGGCGACCAGCAGGGCGTGGACCGGGACGACCGTGGCCCCGGCGGCAAGGGCGCCGTAGTACACCCGCAGGAACTCCGTCGTGTTCGGCAGCAGCACGGCCACCCGGTCGCCCGGCCTCACCCCCGAGGCCCGCAGCCCGGCGGCGCAGCGCAGGGCGTCGTGCCACAGCTCCCGGTAGGTCAGCCGGACCGCCCCCTCGACGACCGCGATCCGGTCAGGGAACTGGCGGGCGGACTCGCCCAGGACGTTGGCGACGCTCAGTGACATGGCACGCTCCAGGAAACGCTGCGTTGACGGGCCCGACACGGCACAGAATCGTTCCTGGCACGGGTCCGGCACCATGTGCGTCTGCCCACCATGTGCCGTCGCGCAGTGGGCAGCGGCCTTTCCGAGGTGTCCGACACGTGGCATCCGCCAAACGGCGGCGTTACGGTGCGCCCATGACCCTCACTCCGGCGGCGACGCCCGGCCGCGGCCCGCGGACCGGCACGGGCACTGGCCACGGCACCGGCACTGGCACCGGCACCGGCCATGTCACCGGCGCGGGCCCCGGCCGCCCGGGTGCGCCCCCCATGCCCGGCGCGCCCCCCGCGCCCGCCATGGCCCCCGCCACAGGCGCCGGTGCCAGCGCCGGCGCGACCCTGCGCCGCACCCTCGCCACCTCCCTCATCGGCGACCTGGCCCGGCTCACCGACCGTGCCGTCGACGACATCCGCGCCCACTCCGGTACGTACGCCTCCGGTACCCCGGTCACCCGCGAGGACCTGTGGGAGATCTGCCGGGACAACCTGCTGCGGGCCCTCCAGGACTTCGGCGGTCTCGCCCCCACCGCCGTCGACTTCGAGCAGGCCGCCCGCGAGACCGGCCGTCGCCGCGCCGAGCAGAACGTGCCGCTCGACACCGTCCTGCGCGCCTACCGCCGGGGCGGCAGGGTGCTCTGGCAGGTCATGGCGGAGTACCTGCGCGCCCGTCCCGGCCGGGACACCGACACCAGGGACACCGAACTCGACGTCGCCGGCGCCCTCTGGGAGACCATCGACCGCTACTCGGTCGCCATGGCCGACGCCTACCGGCTCACCCAGCTGGAGTTGCGGAGCCGCCAGGACACTCGCCGCGTCGCCCTCTTCGAGGCGCTGCTCGACGGCCGTGCCGACGACCCGGCCGTCGCCGCGGCCGCATCCGCCGCCCTCGGCGTCCCCCTGAGCGACCGGTACGTCGTCGTGGTCGCCGCCCAGAACCCGGCCGCACCGCCCCACCCGGCGCCGGTCCTGGAGGCCGCGGGACTGTGGTCCTTCTGGCGCCCCCGCGCCGGCCGCTACGCCGGGATCGTCCGGCTGCCGCGCGGCGCCGACGCCCCGCGCGGCCTGCTCGACCTGCTCCGCAGGCAGACCGGGACCACCGCCGGGGTCTCCCCTGAGTTCGACCGGCTCGCCCAGGCCGGCCGCGCGCTCCGGCTGGCCGAACAGACCCTCCGTACCCTCCCCGTCGGCAGCGGCGAGGCCGCCGCGTTCGACGACCGGCTCACCGAGGTGCTGCTCAGCGGGCGGGGCGACATCATGGACCGGATCGTCGCCGTCCACCTCGGACCGGTCCTCGCCACCACCGGCGAGCGCGCCGCCCTCCTGGAGACCCTCAGGGTCTGGCTGGACTGCGGCTGCGCCGCCGCCCGCGCCGCCGAGCGCCTCTACTGCCACCGCAACACGGTCCTCAACCGCATCAGCCGTATCGCGGAGCTCACAGGGCGCTCCAGTGAATCGGGCGAGACCCGCCTCGGCTGGGCCCTCGCCCTGCGGGCCCTGCCGCTCGCGGACCTCGGCGACGAGCAGGAGCGGACGGCGGGGGACAGGGGCGCGTTCCCGGGCGCATAGGGTGGCGGGATGCAGGAGCAGTACCGCACGATCGCCCGCGAGGGCGTGCACGAGACCGAGATCAACCGCTCGCGCTTCATCTGCGCCCTCGCGCCGGTGGCGACCGAGCAGGAGGCGCAGGACTTCGTCGCACGCGTCCGCAAGGAGCACCCGACCGCCAGCCACAACTGCTTCGCGTACGTCATCGGCGCCGACGCCTCCGTCCAGAAGGCGAGCGACGACGGCGAACCCGGCGGCACGGCCGGCGTCCCCATGCTCCAGATGCTCCTGCGGCGCGAGGTGCGGTACGTCGCCGCCGTCGTCACCCGCTACTACGGCGGCGTGAAGCTCGGCGCGGGCGGACTGATCCGGGCGTACGGCGGCGTGGTCGGCGAGGCCCTGGACGCGCTCGGCACCCTCACGCGGCAGCGCTACCGCCTCGCCACGGTGACCGTCGACCACCAGCGCGCGGGCAAGCTGGAGAACGACCTGCGGGCGACCGGCCGGAACGTGCGCGACGTGCGGTACGGCGAGGCCGTCGCCCTGGAGATCGGGCTTCCGGACGCCGACGTCGACTCCTTCCGGGCCTGGCTCGCCGACGCGACGGCCGGCACCGCGACCCTGGAACTGGGCGGCGAGGCGTACGGCGATGCGTGAGCGGAAGCTCCCGGAATCCCCCAGATTTCCCGAAGTCCCGGAACCCCTCCGATTTCCCGAATCCCCGGAATCCCCGGAATCCTCGGGATTTCCCGAAGCCACGGCCGTTGTCCGACCCCACCGATACGCTCCTGGATCATGAGATTCCTGCACACGTCGGACTGGCACCTGGGACGGTCGTTCCACCGGGTGAGCCTGCTCGACGCCCAGTCCGCGTTCCTGGACCACCTCGTGGCCACGGTGCGCGAGCGTGACGTGGACGCGGTCCTGGTCGCCGGGGATGTCTACGACCGGGCCGTGCCGCCGCTCTCCGCCGTCGAGCTCTTCGACACCGCCCTGCACCGGCTCGCCGAGGCCGGAGTGCCGACGGTCATGATCTCCGGCAACCACGACTCGGCCCGCCGCCTCGGCGTCGGCGCAGGTCTCATCGAGCGGGCCGGCGTCCACCTCCGTACGGACCCGGCCGGCATCGGCACGCCCGTCGTGCTCGCCGACGCCCACGGCGACGTCGCGCTCTACGGCCTTCCGTATCTGGAACCGGCCCTCGTGCGCGAGCGGCTCGGCGCCGCCAAGGCCGGGCACGAGTCCGTGCTCTCCGCCGCCATGGACCAGGTCCGCGCCGACCTCGCCGCCCGGCCCGCCGGCACCCGCTCGGTCGTCCTCGCGCACGCCTTCGTCGCGGGCGGCGAACCGAGCGACAGCGAGCGGGACATCACCGTCGGCGGTGTCTCCGCCGTGCCCGCCGGGGTGTTCGACGGCGTCGACTACGTGGCCCTCGGCCATCTGCACGGCAGCCAGACCGTCACCCCGCGCGTCCGCTACTCCGGCTCGCCCCTCGCGTACTCCTTCTCCGAGGTCCACCACCGCAAGACCATGTGGCTGATCGACCTCGGTCCCGACGGCGCGATCGAGGCGGCCGAGCGGATCGACTGCCCCGCGCCCCGCGCCCTCGCCCGCATCCGCGGCCGGCTCGACGACCTGCTGGCCGACCCCGCGCTCGTACGGCACGAGGAGGCGTGGGTCGAGGCGACGCTCACCGACCCGGTGCGGCCCTCCGAGCCCATGGTCCGGCTCGCCGAGCGCTTCCCGCACACCCTGCACCTGGTCTTCGACCCCGAGCGCGCCGAGGACGACCCCTCCGCCTCGTACGCGGAGCGGCTGCGCGACCGCAGCGACCAGCAGATCGCGGAGGACTTCGTGGCCCATGTGCGCGGCGGCGCCGGACCCGACGACACCGAACGGACCGTGCTGTACGGCGCCTTCGACGACGTACGGGTGGACGCGGCGGCCACGGAGCGCGAGGTGGGCGCCCGGTGAGACTCCACCGCCTCTCCGTCACCGCCTTCGGCCCCTTCGGCGCCACCCAGGAGGTCGACTTCGACGCGCTCTCCGACGCGGGCCTCTTCCTGCTCCACGGCCCCACGGGCGCGGGCAAGACCTCCGTCCTCGACGCCGTCTGCTACGCGCTGTACGGAGCCGTGCCCGGCGCCCGGCAGTCGCCCGGGACCTCGCTCCGCAGCGACCACGCCACGGCCGGCACGTACACCGAGGTCCTGCTCGAACTGACCGTCGGGGAGCGGCGGTTGGAGATCACCCGGCGGCCCGCACAGCCGCGCCCCAAGAAGCGGGGCGGCGGCTTCACCACCGAGAAGGCCCAGAGCTGGCTGCGCGAGTACGACTCCGGTACGGGTGAATGGGCCGCGCTCAGCCGCTCCCACCAGGAGATCGGCGAGGAGATCACCCAGCTCGTCGGCATGAGCCGGGAGCAGTTCTGCCAGGTCGTGCTCCTGCCGCAGGGCGACTTCGCGCGCTTCCTGCGGGCGGACGCGGAAGCCCGCGGCAAGCTGCTCGGCCGGCTCTTCGGCACCCGCCGGTTCGCGGCCGTCGAGGAGCGCCTGGCCGATCTGCGGCGCGCCGCCGAGCTGCGGGTACGGGAGGGGGACGAGCGGCTGCTCGCGCTCGCCCACCGGACGTCGCAGGTCACCGGCGGCGCGGTCGTCGACGAGCGGCCGGGCGAGCCCGGCCTCGCCCAGGCCGTCCTGACCCAGGCGGCCGTCGCCCGCTCCGAGGCGCGCGAGGCCCTCGACATCGCCGACGCGGCCGTCTCGGCCGCCGAGTCCCGGCAGGCCGCCGCCCGCAGGACCCTCGACCTGGAACGGGACCTGGCGGCCCGTCAGGCGCGGTACGCGGAGACCGTGCGCCGCCAGGAGGCGCTGGAGTCCGGCAGGCCCGAGCGGGACCGCCTCCAGGCGCTGCTCGACCGCTCGCGCAAGGCCGACCTCGTGGCCCCGTCCCTCGGCCTGCGCGCCGACGCGGAGCGCGACCACGCGGCGGCGCGGACGGCCCGGGAGCAGAGCCTCGGCCTCCTGCCCCCCGAACTGGCCGACGAGGGCGCGGAGCAGTTGTCCGCCCGGGAGCGACGGCTGACCGAGGAGCTGGGCGGACTCGAGTCCGCGCGCCGCGCGGAGCGGCGCGCGGCCGAGATCGCGCGGGAGCGCGCGGACCTCGACCGGCAGGCCCGCGCGGACGACGACATCCTCCAGGACGCGGGCGGCTGGCTCAGCGGCTGGGAGCCCCGCCGGGCTGAGCTCGCGTCCCGTATCGAAGCCGCCCAGGAGGCCGCGGCCCGCACCGAACAGCTCGCCGGGCGGCTCGAACCGGCCCGCCGCCGGCTGGACGCCGCCCGGCGCAGGGACGCGCTCGCCGAGCGGACGGCCGGCGCCGAGTCCCGCCTGACGGCCGCCCGGGAGCGGCGCAACGAAGCCCACGAGAGCTGGCTCGACGTCAAGTCCCGCCGCCTCCAGGGCATCGCCGCCGAACTGGCCGCCGCCCTCACCCCCGGCGACCCCTGCCAGGTGTGCGGCTCCGCCGACCATCCGGCCCCGGCCCGCACGGGCGCCGACCACGTCGACCGGGCCACCGAGGACGCCGCGTACGCCGCCTTCACGCGCGCGGAGGAGGACCGCACGGCGGCGGAGCGCGACACGGCCGCCACCGCCGAGGCATGGGCGGCGGCCCGGGAGGAGGTCCGCGAGGGTTCCGGCCCCGAGCCCTCGGCGGGCGAACTCGCCGCCGAGGTCGACGAGCTGACACTCCGACACGCCGAGGCGCACGCGCTCGCCGCCCAGACACACGGCGCGCGGGAGAACCTCGCGCGGGCCGAGCGCGAGTACGAGAGCCGGGTGGCGGCGCAGCGGGACGCCGAGCGGCGCGTCGCCGCGCGGACCTCGCAGCGGGAGGCGCTCGACCGGGAGCAGACCGCCCTGGACGCCGAAGTGGCCCGGGGGCGCGGCGCGTCCGCGAGCGTCGCCGAGCAGGCCTCACGGCTTGAGCGGAACATCGCCGTCCTGATCGAGGCCGCCGAGACCGTACGCTCCGTGGAGCTGACCGCCCGACGTCTCAAGGAGGCCGACGGCAAGCTCGCCGACACCGCGTTCCGCGCCGGGTTCGACACCCCCGACGAGGCCGCCGCAGCCCTCCTCCAGGACGGCGAACACCGCACGCTCCAGCACCGGCTCGACGCCTGGCAGGCGGAGGCCGCGGCGGTCGCCGACCGGCTCGCCGAGCCGGAGACCCGGGCCGCCGCCGAACACCCGCCCGCCGCCCCGGAGGTCGCCGAGACGGCGCACACCGCCGCCGAACGCGCCCTGCGCGAGGCCACCTCTGCCCTCGCCGCCGTCCGCGAGCGCGACTCCGAACTGACCCGCCTCTCCCGGCAGGCCGACACCGAGGCCCGCCGCCTCGGACCGCTGCGCGCGGAGTACGACCGGGTCGCCCGGCTCGCCGGACTGACCGCGGGCACCTCCGCGGAGAACGAACGCAGGATGCGCCTGGAGTCCTACGTCCTGGCCGCCCGCCTCGAACAGGTCGCGGCCGCGGCGACGGCCCGGCTCCAGCGGATGTCCTCCGGCCGCTACACCCTCGTCCACTCCGACGCCCGCTCCGGCGGCAAGCGGGCCGGCCTCGGCCTGCACGTCGTCGACGCCTGGACGGGCAACGAGCGGGACACCGCCACCCTCTCCGGAGGCGAGACCTTCTTCGCCTCCCTGTCCCTCGCCCTCGGCCTCGCCGACGTCGTCACCGACGAGGCAGGCGGAGTCCGCCTCGACACCCTCTTCATCGACGAGGGCTTCGGCAGCCTCGACGACCAGACCCTGGACGAGGTCCTCGACGTCCTCGACTCCCTCCGGGAACGCGACCGCAGCGTCGGCATCGTCAGCCACGTCGCCGACCTGCGCCGCCGCATCCCCGCCCAGCTGGAGGTCGTCAAGGAGCGGACGGGATCAGCCGTACGACAGAAGGGGACGGGCGCCTGACGCGCCGGTTCCATCGACAACTCGGATCAGGGGGGCGTCCCATGGACGCGAGTGTCACGTCGGCCGTCATCGGGTCCGTCGCCGTGGGCGGCACGGCCCTTGGCACGGTGCTCGGCGGCTGGGTCCAGGCACGCGGCGGCCAGGCCCAGGCCAAGGCCGCCCAGCAAGCCGCCCAGATATCGGCGGAGGCCGCACACCAGCAGGCGCTCTTCGACCGCCGCTGGTCGCTCCTCGCCGCCTATCTGCGCGCCGCGAGCGAGTGCATGGAGGCTGCCGACGAGCTCTACACCACGGACTCCGTGCCGGAGGTCCGGCGGCGCTGGCACGCGTTCACGCTCGCCCACGCCGAGGCCGAACTGGCCGCGCCTGCGGCGCTCCTCGCTCCCATCGACGAACTACGCAAGGCCGTGGGGCGCACGTACTGGACGGCCCAGCGGGCCGCCCCCGCCCACCGGGCCCTGAAGGAGCTGCGCAGGCGGGCGGAGCAGGGGGACGTGGCGGCGGTCGGGGCGCGGGAGGCGGTCGAGAGACTGTGGGCGGCGGGTGAGGGCATAGCCCGCGCACAGCGGGATTCGTCTCCGGAGTACGTGGACGCGGGGCTTGCCCTCGACGGCCTGCCCGGATTCGGCGGCGAGCAGGCGGCCTTCCTGCTGAGCAGGACGCGACAGCAGTGGGACGAGGCCGCCCACGACAGGGAGTCGCGGAAGGACGATCACCACCTGGCGCGCCGGGAGCTGGTGTCGGCCGCGCGGAACGCGTTCGGCACGGACCGCTTCTGACGGACCAATGCTGACGGATCGCTTCTGACGGACCGTTTCTGCCGGGACAAGCCTGCGATACGGGAGGCGGATCAGCGGCCGATCGCCCGCCGCGGGAGCGGCGAGGAGTACACCACGCTCGTCGTCACCGAACCCAGCGTGCCTACCTTGCCGGAGATCTCCTCCAGGTGCTTCATGGACCGCGCGGTGACCTTCAGTACGAAGCAGTCGTCGCCGGTCACGTGGTGCGCCTCCAGGACCTCCGGGGTCGAGGCGATCAGATCGTGGAACGGCTTGTAGTTGCCGTTCGGGTAGCGCAGCCGGACGAAGGCGAGGATCGGAAGGCCGAGCCGCTCGGGGTCGACGACGGCCGCGTAGCCCGTGATCACCCCGGCCTCCTCAAGCCGGCGGACCCGCTCCGTCACGGCGGAGGCCGACATGGACACGGCGCGGGCCAGTTCGGTGAAGCTGGCCCGGCCCTGGCTCTGCAGGGCGTCGAGAATGCGCCAGTCGGTGGCGTCCGGGGTGTATCCGGTCAAGGCGGTCATGACCGTGATGGTGCAGGGGAATCCCCGGGCGATCAAGCGATCCCCGGGGAGTTCTCACCGTCCGGAACGCGCGACTGGCGGGAGATCCCGGCTGGTCAGAGCCGCGAGATCTCCTCCACGAGGTCGTCGAGACCCAGCGGGCCCTGCGAGAGCGCCGCCATGTGCCAGGCCTTCGCGTCGAAGGCGTCACCGTGCGCGGCCCGCGCGTTCTCGCGGCCGAGCAGCCAGGCCCGCTCGCCCAGCTTGTAGCCGATCGCCTGCCCCGGCATCGAGAGATAGCGGGTCATCTCGCTCTCGACGAAGGCCGGCGGCCGGCTGCTGTGCCGCTGGAAGAACTCCTGGGCCAGCTCGGGGGTCCACTGCTCGCCCGGGTGGAACGGCGAGTCGGCCGGGATCTCCAGACGCAGGTGCATGCCGATGTCGACGATCACCCGGCAGGCCCGCATCATCTGCGCGTCCAGGTAGCCGAGGCGCCGCTCGGCGTCGGGCAGGAAGCCCAGCTCGTCCATCAGCCGCTCCGCGTAGAGCGCCCAGCCCTCCGCGTTGGCGCTGACCCCGCCGATCGTCGCCTGGTAGCGGGAGAGCTGGTCGGCGACGTGCACCCACTGGGCGATCTGCAGGTGGTGGCCCGGCACACCCTCGTGGTACCAGGTCGACACCAGGTCGTACACCGGGAACCGGGTCTGGCCGTCGACCGGCAGCCAGGTGCGGCCCGGCCGGGAGAAGTCCTCCGACGGGCCCGTGTAGTACGGGGCGGCGGCGCCGCCCGGCGGGGCGATGTGCGACTCCACCTTCCGTACCCGCTCGGCGAGTTCGAAGTGGGTGCCGTCCAGTGCCTCGATCGCTTCGTCCATCAGGTCCTGCAGCCAGACCCGTACCTCCTCGACCCCCTCGATGTGGGTGCCGTGGACGTCGAGGTGGGCGAGCGCCTCCCACGGGCCGGAGCCGGGCAGGATGCGGTCGGCCTCGGTGCGCATCTCGCCGAGGAGACGGTGGTACTCGGACCAGCCGTACGCGTACGCCTGGTCGAGGTCCAGGTCGGTGCCGTTGAAATAGCGCGACCAGCGCCGGTACCGCTCGCGGCCCACCGTGTCGGGCGCGCCCGCGACGGCGGGCGAGTACACGTCGCGCATCCAGTCCCGCAGCGCGACGACCGCATCCGTCGCCCCCCGGGCCGCCGAGGCCAGCTCCGTACGCAGCTCGGGGCGGAGGGACTCAGGACCCGTGGCCGCGAACTCCTCGAACCAGCCCCGGGCCTCGGCGTCGTCCCCGCCCGCCCACTCCGTCAGCTGGCCGACGAAGGTGGTGGTCGCCCGGGGCCCGCCCAGGAGCTTGCGCTCGAGGCCGAGCGCGAGGGCCTCGCGGTAGCCGTCGAGCGCCGCCGGAACCGCGCGCAGCCGCTTCGCGACGGCCTCCCAGTCCGCCTCGGTCTCCGTCGGCGCCACCGTGAACACCATCCGCACGCTGTGCGCCGGAGAGCGCATGTTGCCGACCGCGCAGAGGCCCTCGTCGGCGTCGTGGACGGCGAGTTCGGCCGTCAGACGCTCCCGCAGCAGCCGCGCACAGCGCCGTTCGGCGTCGGTGTCCGCGCCCGGAAGCCGCTCGGCCTCCTCGAGCCGCGCGAGGGTGCGGCGGGCGAGTTCGGCCACCGCCTCCTGACCGGCCGGCGAGAAGTCGGGAAGGAGGCCTGCGCTCGCTTCGACTCCCAGGTATGTACCGGTGATCGGGTCGAGTTCGATGATTGCGTCGACGAAGCTGTCGGCGACCTGGCGGGGCAGCGGGCTGCTGGAAGTCTCTGGCATGGGGGTCATCCTCGTGCCTCCGCGGTCCTCGCGTCATCCTCAATCGATCTCATGAGGCTGACAAATGAGCGCGCGGAAGGAGGGCCCGCGCGCCCCCGGAGAGAGGGTCCGCGCGGGGTCTACGCGGGTCACTTCGCGCATGTGCTCGATGGACGGGCCGAACAGTTCGCGCCGGTACGGGTACCGCATGACCGGCGGTCGAGCATCAAGCCCCAGGCCGAGTTTGGCCGGATCCCGTCGGAGGCGGTTCCCCAGGGGGCTCGTGGCGCCACGCCCACCTCGGGGGTGGGTTGGCGGGCGGCCTCCCGGGCGCCGTTGCCCGGGAGGCGGGGAAGGGGCGGACTGGCCGGGCGGGGGTACGAAGGATTCGGCCAACTTCTGGCCGTGGTCCGGCCGACGTCCGCCCTTCGTGCTCCCGTTCCCCACCTGTCGCCCGTACGCTTCGCGTCCGCTTCACCTCGGTCCTCAGGCCGCCTCAGCGCTCGCCGAGCTGCAGGCGGCGGAGCGCCGCGGGGGCCGGCTTCGTGGCGAGGCGGGCGGTGATGACCAGGGTGCCTTCTTCGATCTGGTAGTCGAGGGGGAGGTTCAGGGCGCGCATCGCGGCCACCATGCCGGTGTTGGACGACTGTGTCACGGCGTAGACGCTGGCGCAGCCCGCCTCGACGGCCATCGCGACCAGCCGGCCGAGGAGTTCGGCGCCGATGCCCCGGCGCTGCCAGTCGTCCTCGACCATCAGGGCGACCTCCGTCTCGTCGCCGTCCCAGAGGAGATGGCCGAGGGCGACCAGCCGGCCGGAGGTCGTCTGCACGGCGAGGGTGCGGCCGAAGCGGGGGCTGAGGAGGTGGTCGAGGTAGCGGTCGGCGTCTCCGACCGGGCCGTGGTAGCGCAGGGCGAGCGTCCGGGCGGAGCAGCGGTCGTGCATGGCGCGCGCGGCCGCGAGGTCGCGCTGGTCGGCGCGGCGGACGGTGATCTCGTTGCCCTCGGGGAGGGTGAGGACGTCCTGGCTGCGCGGGATACGCGGGCCGAGGCGGGCGTCGAGCTCGACGAGCGCCCGGGCGCGGGCGAACTCGGTCGGGGTGAACGGCAGATGGGGTCGCTCGATGGTGAGCACGCCGCCGTTCGGGTCGCGCAGCCTCATCACCGTCTCCTCAAGGACGCCCTCGACGGGAGCGGTCTCGCCGGTGGGGCGGCCGGTCAGGGAGACGGCGGGGAGGGAGTGGATCCGGCAGCGGCCGAGGAGCTGGCGCAGGGCGAGCGGGAGTTCGGCCGCGTCGAGGGCGGTCCGGGTGGCGAGGCCGAGCAGCCGGGTGGGGGTGTCCACCAGGTCGTGGGCGTCGGCGCGCTCGATCCAGGTGTTCCGGCCGCCGGCCGCGGCGATCTCCCGGGTCAGCTCGCCCACTTGTAGGGCGGCGGGGGCACGCAGCAGGAACTCGTCGACGGTGCCCTTGGCGAGCGGGTGGGTCTGGAGGGTCAGGATGTCGACCCGGTGGCGGGCCAGCGCCGTGCACAGCGCGGCGAGGCTGCCCGGGGCGTCGCGGACCGTGGTCCGCATCCGCCAGAGGGCCGTCTCGCCGGCCCCGCCGGACGTGTCTCCGTCTCCTTCCGTCGAGGTGTCGGTGGCCGGCGGCAGCGGGGCGGACCCGCTGCCGCCGGGATCACCGGCGGGCGGAGCATGGCTGTGGCGCCTGGCCCACCAGGTGTGGAAGGTCGCCGTGGCGATCAGCGCGATCGCGGAGAAGACGAGCATGTACGGGCCGTCGGCGCCGCGGACAACAGTCTTGGCGATCGTGTCGGCCACCACCACGGCCGTGAAGAGGGCGGCGAGCTCGATCAGGTCCCGCCGCCAGTGGTGGGGGCGGCGGGCGGTCTTCGCGGACGTCACATCGGTCATGACCTCACTGTGACCCAGTGGTGTTGCGTGATCACGAACGCTTTGTGACTGACGGGTTAAGCGCTGATCTGGGGGTTTACTGGTCGATTTCGACTGGTTGTGTCGAATCCTGACCGGCCCCCGTGATCTGTCCTGCCGAGTCGGTCCGGAGCGCCCTGCGCAGCCGCCCGGCCTGCACGACGAGCTGCGAGGAACCGCGCCGGTCCGCCACAGCGTCGAGACCCGGTATCTCCCCGGCCGCCCCGGACCGCTCCACGCAGTCCGCCGCGACGGCCAGCAGCTCGCCGAGCCCGCGCACCGGCTTCTCGGCGGCGAGCAACTCGGGCAGCACGGGCGCGAGGACCGCCCAGGCCGTGCCGTACGCGCCCGTGGCCGCCGCCGTACGGGCCGCGTCCGCGAGCCGGTTGGGCTTCACCGTGCCCTCGCCGACCAGGCGGGTCAGCGAAGCGCCCAGCAGGCGGGGGTCCAGATCGCCCCGCGCGGCGAGGACGAGCAGCGTGTCCACGGCGGTCAGCCGGTCCTCCGTGTGCCGGCAACCGAGCGCGAGGGCCAGAGCGAGGTGGGTCGCCTCGCCGACCGGCCCGTCCGACTCGGCCAGGGCCGTAAGACCCCAGGTGACCCCGCGCTCGCCCCAGTCGACTCCGCCGGCGAGGACCGGCAGCAGCCAGGTCGCCAGGGCCTCCCGGTCGTCCGGCACGACGGCGGACCAGTGACGCCGTTCCGCGAACCAGCGATGGCACCGGCTCTCGGCCCGGGTTTCGGCACCGCCCAGCCATCGGAACGCGGGCGGGAACTCGTCCCGTACGGCCCGGAGCTCACGGATCTTCAGGACGAGCCGGTCGGCAAGTGAGCCGGTGCCGCCACTCGATTCCTGTTCCCGAGCGAGGAACCGCAGCCCCGGGGCGAGGGAGGCGTCTGTGGTGAGCCAGTCCGCGAGCCGCTCCCCGGCCCGGGTGCCCAGCGCGGCGGCCTCGGCGGCCGCCCCGGCCGCCGACGGGTCGCCCTTGCGGAGCCGCAGCAGGGCCTGCGCGAAGTCGACGGGCGCCGGCTCGACGCCCGCGTCCCGGTAGGCACGCAACCGCTCCACCAGCACGGACGGTTCGATCGCTCCTGTGTGCCAGGTGGGCGCGGCGAGCAGGAACGGCAGCCTGTCCGTACCGACGAGGGCCGCCACCTCCCAGAGTCGGGCGTCGACCACCGCGTCCAGAGCCTCGTGCACGCACGCCGACGGGGCATGGCCCCGCACCCGGGCGTCGTGCAGCCGGGAGGGCCGGACGTGGCCCATGACCGCCGCCGTCACCACGTCCACGCCGTACGTCCCGTGGGCGAACAGGTCGCGCCGGTGGCTGTCCTCGCCCGCCCACCACACGTCGGCGAAGGCCTCCGTGACCGCCGCCGTCAGCTCCTCGCGGTGCAGGTGCGCGTGGCGGACGAGCCCGTCGAGGGCCCGCTCGAACTCCTCGGACGCGGCTTCCGGGCGGCCCTTGGAGACGGCCACCAGGTCCGCGACCAGCTCCGCGACCGTGGCGGCCGGGCCCGCCACCCGCCTCGGCTCGGGCGCGGGAGGCAGCGTCTCCTCGTACGGAAGGTCATCGTCGAGCTCCGCGGCGCCGAACAGCTCCTCGGCCGTCTGCCGATGCGTGGGGCTCAACGCGACCGCGGCGCCCGCCAGTTCCTCCCGCACCTGCTCGTCCACCGTCGGCAGATACCGTTCCACGAGCTTCAGGGCCCGCTCCTGGATCCCGGTGTCCTCGTGGCCGAACGCGTCGGCGACCACGGGCAGCAGCTCGGCCGCCTCGCCCGGGTCCCGCCGCAACTCCTTCGTCAGGAGCGTCAGTTGGGCCCGTACGAGCTTCTTCTCCGGGCGGAACAGCACCTGGGCGGACATCTCCGCCAGCTCCGGAGTCGACAGCTCGCCCCCGGCGGCGAGGCCCGCCAGGACCTCCTGGGCGTACCCGGCGACCGGCGAGGGCGCGTCGGCGGCCATCCCGATCCAGTCCGCCGTCCGGCCGCGCCGCTCCTCGGACGTCGGATCGAGGAGTTGGAGCAGCGCCAGCGGGAAACGCAGGTCCCGGGGCCGGCCTCCGCGCAGCAGCCGTGCCACACAGCCGTCCACGAGGGACGCCCGGTCGAGCACGCCGTCCGCCGCGAGCGTCGCGAGCGCGGTCGGCCAGTGGGTGGGCGCCTCGGGGCCGACGGCCCAGGTGAGCCGGTCCGGGGTCTCCATCAGATCCAGGATCCGGGGCACCAGGACCGGCGTCTGCGGGTCGGCTCGCAGCTCCTCCACCAGCCGTCGCCCGGTCACCGCGGCCGTCCAGCCGACGAGATAGCCCTCCGTCGTGGGCACGGCGCAGCCCGAACGCACGACGAGCTCGCGTACGAGCCCGTACTCGTTCTCCGCCACCGCCGGCCGCTCGGCGAGCCGCTGCGCCACGTCGGCCAGCCAGTCCGGGTCCCGGTCGACCAGCACCTGAAGGACCTGCGAGGTCGTCGTCCGGCCCCAGTCGGAGAGGTCACGGCCACCGATCCACGCGGCGGCCGCCGCCGCACCCGTGTGACACCCGGCCCCGGCGACCCGCAGCGCCTTCTGGATCGGCACCTGCTCGTTCCAGCGCTCCCAGCCCCAGCGGCGTACCTCTGTCCGCAGCGCCTTGAGCTCCGCGAGGGCCGTCTTCCGCTCGCCGGGCCCCAGCTCCTTCAGCAGCACGGGCACGGCCTCGAACCGCCCCGCCCGGACGCCGGTCAGCAGCTTCTCCACCACGGTCTTCCCCACGGTCCCCACCACGTTCTCCTCGATCGCCTCGCTCATCGCGCACCCCCGGCGGCCACGACTCCGTCGGTGGCACCGGCACCGGTCGCGACATCGACGCCGGTCGCGACGCCGGCCACGGCGCCGCGCCGGGTCATCCGCACCGCGAGCGCGTGCTTGCACGGGCCCCGCCGGCCCCGGTAGTCCGCCCACCACTGGCAGGTGCAGCTCAGCACCCCGCCCGACTCCCGTACCTGGTAGCGGCGTTCGCCCGAGGCGACCGTCGCGAGCTCCCCGTCGAGGACCACCGCCCCCTCGGTGACCAGGGCGCGCGCCGCCACGAGCCGGGGATTGTGCCGCTCCGCCCGGTCCGCGTCGTACGGCAGCTCCCGGTGGAAGTAGGCCGCGTCGGCCACGTCGTACCCCACGCGCCCGGCGGTGCCGAGCCGGGTCAGCGCCGCCCGCACCCGGTCCACGGTCAACCCCGACTGCTCGCCCAGCTCCGCCGGGTCGATCTTCGGCTCCCAGGCCAGCAGCACCGAGATCAGCTCGGCGTCCTGCGCGGCCTCCTCCGTGGCCAGGGCCTCCAGAACACCGCCCTCGCCGGAGAACCCGCGCGCGGAGTCGGGCGAGAGGGTGAGCGTAAGCCGCATCCCGGGCAGTGTCACCTCCCAGGCGCTCGCCGTGGCGACGCCGTCCGGCACCGGCCCGTACACCCGCAGCGCCGTCGCGTGGCGCAGCACCCGCTCCAGGGCCACCAGCCGGTCGGGTCCCGGAAGGCAGACCGCGCCCGGGACCGGCCGGGTCGTCGGCCGCAGGGTCCGTCCCGCCTGGACGACCCAGAGCGGCGCACGCCGCCCCGCCGCCTGCGAGCGCGGCAGCGAGCGCAGGAACCGCACGGCCTCCGGGCCCGTCAGCTCCGCCCGCAGATCGAAGCCCGCCGAGGCCACCTGGGCCTCCGCGAAACCGCGCAGCCAGCGGTCCGGCAGCGGAACCTTCTTCTCCACGACCGCGCCCCCGAGCGTCGTCACGGCCAGCTCCTCCGGGCCGACCCGCAGATGCAGCGGATCGCTCCCGGTCATCCGCGACAGGGCTTCGCGCAGCGGGTTGTTGACGTCGACATTCGTCGTGCCGTGTCCGGTCTCGGCGCCGTCGAGGCCTTCGCTCAGCACGTCGAGCCGGGCGTACACCCCGCCGCAGCCGGAGAAGGACTCGAACCGCAGCCGGTCGCCGTTCCCGGTCACGACCGGATCCAGCGAGCCCGGCCTCATCCGCTGGTAGTAGCGGGCGGCCGCCACGTCCGCCACCGCGAGCAGGCCCCGCGCGGCGACCTGCGGGGACGTCAGGAACCCGCTGAAGAACCGGGGATGGGCCTCGGCCCCGGCGGGCGTGAGCCCGCCGGAGGTCTCCAGGCCGAGGAGCCGCCCGTCCCCGGAGGAGCGCAGGGCGGACGGGCGTGAGTAGGCGAGCGCCTGTACGGATCGCGTCATGGGAAAAACGCTAGGACCCACCACTGACAATCGGCTCCGGAGACCTCCGGCGCACCCGAGGAATCGGCGCCGCTACTGCCCGACGCGCCCCGGCTGGAGCACCTTGCTGAACAGCACCGTTCCGCCCTCGGCGCGCAGCCGGACCGTCAACTCCCCGCTCCCGCCGTCGATGTCGACCTCGCCGAAGTACTGCGGAGACTCCATCGGCGACACGTTCGCCCGCTCGGGCGCCCGGACGAAGACCCGCTCGGGGCCGAACGTCGCGTCGAGCGCGTTCGCGGGGAAGCCGCCGGCGGCCAGCGGGCCCGAGACGAACTCCCAGAACGGCGCGAAGTCCTGGAACGCCGCGCGCTCCGGCGCGTAGTGCTGCGCCGAGGTGTAGTGCACGTCGGCGGTGAGCCACAGCGTGCCGGTGATCCGGCGGTGCTTGACGAACCGCAGCAGCTCCGCGATCTGCAGCTCGCGGCCGAGCGGCGCGCCCGGGTCGCCCTGGGCGATCGCCTCGATGTTCGTCGCGCCGTCCGGGACGACGAGCCCCAGCGGCATGTCCGCCGCGAGCACCTTCCAGACCGCGCGCGAGCGGCTCAGCTCCCGCTTGAGCCAGGCCAGCTGCTCCGCGCCGAGGATGCCGTCGGTGTCGTCGGCCTGCCGGCCGGGGGAGTTGGCGTTGCGGTACGAGCGCATGTCGAGGACGAAGACGTCGAGCAGGGGACCGTAGCGCACGACCCGGTGCATCCGGCCCTTGGTGGCGAGGCCGTCACCGCGCGCGTGGAGGGTGGACACGGGGAAGTACTCGGCGAAGGCGCGGGAGGCGCGCGCGGCGAGGACGTCCACGTTCTTCTCCGTGTAGCGGGCGTCCTCCAGGATCTGGCCCGGGTACCAGTTGTTCCGTACCTCGTGGTCGTCCCACTGCACGATCGAGGGGACCTGGGCGTTGAACGCCCGCACGTTGTGGTCGAGCAGGTTGTACCGGAACTGGCCCCGGTACTCGGCCAGGGTCTCGGCGACCTTCGCCTTCTCGGGGGTCATCAGGTTCCGCCAGACCCGGCCGTCGGGCAGCGTGACGCTCGGCTGGAGCGGGCCGTCCGCGTAGACGGTGTCGCCGCTGCAGAGGAAGAAGTCCGGGTTCAGCCGGCGCATCTCCTCGAAGGCGCGGAAGCCGCCGACGTCGGGGTTGATGCCCCAGCCCTGCCCGGCGATGTCGCCCGACCAGAGGAACCGCACACCGTCCCGCCGCAGTGCGGGAGCGGTACGGAAGGTGCCGACGACCGGCTCGCCGGTACGGCGCGGGTCGGCGGGGTCCGCGAGCGTGACCCGGTAGTGGATCTGCTCGCCCGCGGGCAGTCCACGCAGAGCCGTCGTCCCGGTGAAGTCGCTGCCCGGGCCGAGCAGCGGCCCGTGGTGGCGGTGCGCGCGGCGGAACGATTCGCTCGCCGAGGTCTCCACGATCATCCGGGCCGGCCGGTCCGAACGGACCCACACCAGGCCCGAGGAGGCCGTGACGTCGCCCGTCTGCACGCCCCAGGCGGCCCGGGGCCGTCCCGACAGCGCGAGCGCGGGGGCGGACGAACCTACGACGCCACCGCCGACGACGCCACCGCCGACGGCGAGCGCCGCCGAGGCGGCCAGGGAGCCGCGCAGCACGCTGCGGCGGGCGGGGGTCGGGCCGGGGACGGAGTGGGACATCGAAGCGCCTCCAAGTACGGTGCCGGACGGGGTCGTTGTGCCGTCCCATCCCTAACGGCCGGGGGCGGCGCGCACACGAACCCGGGGTGAACACCCCGGAGCCACCCCCCGTTCAGCCCTCCCCGCCCCTCCCGCAGGCATCCGCCAGGAGCCGCACCCCGCGCGCGATGGCGGACGGCTTCAGATGGGCGTAGCCGAGGACCAGGCGGACGGCGCCGTCGGCCGGCCGGGACGTGCCGAACTCCTCCAGCGGGCGCACGGCCACCCCGGCGGACGCGGCCCGCTCCACGAAGCGCTCCGTGGGGCCGTAACGGGGCTCCACGCGCGCGATGATGTGCAGCCCGGCCGCGATCCCGCTCACCGTCGTCCCCGGAAGGGCCTCCGTCAGCGCGGCCACCAGCGCGTCCCGCCGCTCCTGGTACGCGCGCCGGCACCGGCGCAGGTGCCGGTCGTAGGCGCCGCGCGTCACGAACTCGGTCAGCAGAGCCTGGTCCAGGGCCGGGTTCCCGAGGTCCATCGTCCGCTTCCGCTCCACGACCTCCGCGACCAGCTCGCGCGGTACGAGCATCCAGCCGAGCCGCAGCCCCGGGGCCAGCGACTTGCTCACCGAGCCGGTGTAGACGACCCGCTCCGGATCGAGGCCCTGGAGTGCGCCCACCGGAGCCCGGTCGTAGCGGAAGTCGCCGTCGTAGTCGTCCTCCAGGACGTAGCCGTCGACCGCCCGCGCCCAGTCGAGGAGCGCGGCCCGGCGCCCCGCCGAGTAGGCGATACCGGTCGGGAACTGGTGCGAGGGCGTCGTGACCACCACCCGCACCCCCGACGCGGCGAGCGGACCGGGCAGCAGCCCCTCCTCGTCCACCGGCAGCCACCGCGTGTCGAGGCCGGTCGAGGCGAACAGCCGCCCGTGCTCCGGGCTGCCGGGGTCCTCGATGCCGACGGTCCGCATCCCCCGCGCCCGCGCCACGAATCCGAGCAGCGTCGACGCCTGCGCGACCCCCGAACAGACCACCAGGCGCTCCGGATCGGCCACCACCCCGCGCCGCCGCGCGAGCATCCCGGCGAGCGCGCTCCGCAGCTCCGGAAGCCCGCGCGGATCCGGATAGCCGAGCGCCCGGTGCGGCAGCGAGGCCAGCACCGACCGCTGCGCCGCCGCCCAGGCCGCCCGCGGGAAGAGCGCGAGATCGGGCGTCCCGGGCCGAAAGTCCACCTGGACAGCGGGCGCACCTACCGGACCCGGCACACGTATCCCATCCGGCGCACCCGCCGCACCTGTCCCACCCGCCGCACCGGCCGCGCGCGGCGCCAGCCCCCGTACCGCCCGCCCGGTTGCGGCCCGCGCCGTCTCCCCGACCCAGGTGCCCGAACCGCGGTCGCTGCGCAGGTACCCCTCGGCGGTCAGCTGCTCGTACGCCTCCGTCACGAGCCCCCGCGAGACCCCCAGATCGACCGCGAGCTCCCGGCTCGACGGCAACCGCGTCCCGGCCGTCAACCGCCCCGCCCGCACCGCGTCCCGCAACGCCTCCTGCAGGGCCCGCCCCCGCCCCCTGACCGGCGCGTCGGCCGCGGACACCAACAACTCCCAGGCCGCCGAAGGCTCCGGCCGCCCGCCCGCCGGGTGCGAAGTGGTCCCCGAAGACGTCATGGAAGTGGACCTTAAACCGGGCCGGGTCCGTTTCTAGCGTCGGGTGCATGAACGTGAACCCGCTGCGGGGGCCCCTCCTCGTGACCGTCGCCTATGCCCTCGTGGGCGCATCCTTCACCGCCAACAGCCTTCTGGGCGACTATCCGTACGCGGGCGGGCAGGCGCTGCGGTACGGCGCCGCGTGTCTCCTCCTGCTGCCCTTGCTCGGGGCCGGCGGGCTCGCGCCACTCCGCGCGCTGGGCGCCCGGGGGTGGGTGCGGCTCGCCGTGCTCGCCGCCGTGGGCATGGTCGGATTCAACCTTGCCGTCCTCGCCGCGGAGCGGACCGCCGAACCCGCCGTCCCCGGTGTCCTCGTCGGCTGCGCCCCGGTGGTGGTGGCCGTGCTCGTGCCGCTGCTCGACGGGCGCAGGCCGTCGCGACCGGTGCTCTACGGAGCCCTGCTCGTCGCCGCCGGGGCCTTCACCGTCCAGGGGTGGGGGCGTACCGACCTGGCGGGACTCTCCTACTCCGTAGGAGCACTGGCGGGCGAAGTCGGGTTCACCGTGCTCGCCGTACCGGTGCTCCGTCCGCTCGGGCCGAAGTTGCTGACCGCCGCCGTCTGCGGGATCGCGGCCGTCGAGTCGGCGGTGCTCGGCCTTGTCGTGGACGGCGGCGCGTTCCTGCGGACGCCGACGGCCGTGGAGACGGGCGCGCTGGTGTGGCAGGCCGTCCTCGCCACGGTCGTCGGGTTCGTGCTCTTCTACATGGGCGTCCAGCGGATCGGCATGGAGCGGGCCACCCTCTTCACGGGCGCCATCCCGGTGGCCGCCGCCCTGAGCGCCGCGCTGGTCGCGACCGGCGGCTTCGGCCTCCCGCAGGCCGCCGGCAGCCTCCTCGTGGGTGCCGGAGCGGCCCTCGGGACGGGACTCTTCACGAGGCGTGAGCGGTCAGCGACTGCTGCCGTCGAGGATCACCCGCGCGACGAGAGCCGGGTCGTCGCTCATGGGGACGTGCCCGCAGCCGGGCAGCCGTACGAGCCGGGCGCCCGGGACGGTGCGCTTGGCCCGGACGCCCTGGCGGCGCAGGAGCAGCCGGTCCTGCGTACCCCACGCGACGGTCACGGGCACGGCGGTGACGTCCTCGCCGAAGACGACGCTCCGGCCGGCCTCCAGGGTCTCGCGGAAGCCGGTGGCCTCCCGCAGCGCGAGGGTCTCGGCGACCACCGCCTCGGGTGAACGGCGCCCGGGGCGCGCGTAGATGGTGCTCGTCAGCGCCGTCCGCCCGGCGGCGCTCCGGGACAGCCGCTCGATCATCGGCACCGGCATCGACAGGGCGATCGACCGCATCGCGCGCAAGGTCCCGAAGGCGTACCGCCGTTCGCCCTCCGACCAGAAGCCGGCCGGGGAGAGCGCGGTGACCGAGCGCACCAGCTTCTCCCGGCCGAGCTCCAGGGCGAGGAGCCCGCCCAGTGAGTTGCCCGCCACGTGCGGGCGTTCGAGGCCGAGGGCCGCGCAGAAGGCGCCGAGCACGGGAACGACCGTCGACAGGTCGTAGGCGCAGCCCTCCGGCAGCGCGGGGGAGGTCCCGAACCCCGGCAGGTCGACGGCGACGACGTCGCGTTCGGCGGCGAGGATGTCGAGGACCGGCTCCCAGGCCTGCCAGTGGTGGCCGATGCCGTGCAGCAGCAGGAGCGGCTCGCCCGCGCCCCTGCGCTCGTACGTCACGGAGGACGTGCGCGGACCCCCGGGGGTCTCGAATGAGAACGAGATCTGTGCGGACATACGCGCGCTCCTTGACTTAGACACCCTGTCAGCAAGAATTACCGCTCAGTAGATGCGAGTTCAAGTGTCCCGGCAAGGGCGCGGCGGAAAGGAACTGGACAGGGTCCGGCCGGTCGGCTGGGATGGGGGAGTGGTGACCGAAACGCTGACCGACGTCTTCCAGGAACACCGGCCCATGCTCCACGGCGTGGCCTACCGCATGCTCGGCCGCGCCGCCGACGCCGAGGACGTGGTCCAGGACGCCTGGCTGCGCTGGTCCGCCGCGGACCGCGAGGACGTCCTGGCGCCCCGCGCCTATCTCGTACGGATCACGACGCGGCTCGCCCTCGACCGGCTGCGCCAGGTCCAGACGCGCCGCGAGTCCTACGTCGGCCCGTGGCTGCCCGAGCCCGTCCTCACCGACTACGGGCCGGCCGTCCCCGACACCGCCGAGCAGGCCATGCTCGCCGACTCCGTCTCGCTCGCCGTCCTCGTCGTCCTCGAATCCCTCTCCCCGCTGGAACGCGCGGTCTTCGTGCTCCGCGAGGCCTTCGGCTTCCCCTACGCAGAGATCGCCACCACGCTCGACCGCTCCGAGGCCGCCGTCCGCCAGCTCGCGGGCCGCGCGCGCCGACACGTCGACGAGGGCAGGCCGCGCTACGACGTCGACCCGGCCGAACGCCGCGACCTCACCGAGCGGTTCCTCGCCGCGGCGGCCGGCGGCGACCTGGCCGGACTCATGGCCCTGCTCGCCCCGGACGTCAGGCTCGTCGGCGACAGCGGCGGCAAGTCCAAGGCGCCGCTGCGCGTCATCGACAGCGCCGACAAGGTCGGCCGCTTCCTGGTCGCCGTCTCGCCGGGCATCGAGTCGGCCTTCGAGTTCCGCTTCGCGGAGGTGAACGGCGGTCCCGGGCTTGTCGTCCTCGCCGACGGGAAGCCGGACTCGGTCTTCCAGATCGAGGTGCGCGACGGACGCATCCAGTGCGTGTACATCGTGCGCAACCCCGACAAGCTCCACGCGGTCGCGCCCGCCTGACCCGGTTCCGCTTGCGCCGTGCCCCTCGCCGCCCCGCCTCCGCCCGGAGGCGGGGCACTTTGCTGCGCAGGGCACACAACGGTGCGAACGTCCTGTGAACGATCTACGTCAGAGGCCCGCATTCGGGGGCATCGGGGTCAGGATTGGTCTTGACCAAGTGGGTGCGCCGTCCTATGGTCGCAGAGTTAGTGCAGGAACCTTTAATAAACAAGGGCGCGGAAAACCGCCGCGGGACACGGCGAATTGCGGAGGATCAGGGTGGGGACCACGCAGCTGGAATCGGTGCCGGAGCCGAAGTACTGGCACCTCAAGACCGTGATCGGCGAGGCGCTCGACTCCGACTTCGCGGTCGGCGAGATCCTGCCCAACGAGCGGGAACTCGCCGCGCGCTTCGGCGTCGCCCGGGCCACGCTCCGCCAGGCCCTGGAGCAGCTGGAGCTGGAAGGCCGCCTGCAGCGCCGCCGAGGTGTCGGTACGACCGTCGCCCCGCCGCGCGTGGGCGTCGACGTCTCCACGACCCAGCACGTCTGGCCCGGCGTCGCCGAGGAGACCTGGCAGTCCGTGGACTCCACCCTCGACACGACCCCGCCGGCCGTCGCCCGGCTCCTGGACCTCGCCCCCGACGAGCAGGTGCACGTCGTGCGCCGGCTGCGCGTCACGCACGGCCAGCCCGTCGCCGCCGAGCTGCTGTACGTGCCGTCCGGCTCGGTCCCCGAGCTGACCGCGATCGACACCCCGAACGGCCCGGCCCGCGCCCGTAGCGTCCTGCGTGAACTCCAGCGCCTCGCCCTCGACGGCCAGGACCGCTCCGTGGAGCTCGGCTCGGCCCGCGTGGACGACGCCAAGGAACTGGACCGCCTCCCGGGCGCCCCGGTCCTCGTCGTCACGACCCGCTACCTCTCCGGGGGCCGCACGGCCGCGGTCTCCGTCGCCACGTACCGCGCCGACACCTGCCGCCTGACCTTCGGCGACTCGGGCGACCTGGTCATGGCGTCCTGACCGACGCCCCACCGGAAGACTTCAAAGAGCACGAGCCCGGAGTGTGCTGCCACGGCGGCACACTCCGGGCTCTTCGCGTCAGCGGGGCTGCTCAGCGCCGGGCCGTGACCGTGCCCTCCACCGCGAAGAGTTGCTCCTCCACGTGGTCGAGGGCCAGGCGCAGCGCGCCCGTGCCCACCGCTGCCTCGCCCAGCATCGACAGGACCACGCGCGGCGGGCGCAGGCAGAAGCGGGCCAGTTCGTCGCGGAGCGGCTGGAGGACGCCGTCCAGGCCCGCCGCCCAGCCGCCGATCACCACCAGCTCCGGGTCGAGGGCGAGCACCAGCGCCGCCACGTCGTGGACCAGGCGCTGCGTGAAGCGCTCCACCGCGGCCTCGGCGCGCGCGTCGCCCCCGCGCGCAAGCGCGAAGACCGCCGCCACCGCCTGCTCGTCCAGCGGGTGGAGCGGCTCGTCCGTGGTCGAGAGCAGGTGCTCGGGGGTGACCCCGCGCCCCAACAGGTGCAGCGCGCCGATCTCGCCCGCCGCCCCGCCGTACCCGCGGTGCAGGCGCCCCCCGATCAGGGACCCGGCGCCCGGGCTCAGCCCGGCGAGGACGAAGACGATGTCGTCGGAGTCGGTCGCCGCGCCCTTCCAGTGCTCGGCGACCGCCGCGGCGTTGGCGTCGTTCTCCACGAGCACCGGGCACTTGAACGACCGGCGCAGCCGCTCCCCGAGGGCCAGGCCCGTCCAGCCGGGCAGCGCCGTGCCGAGCCGTACGGTGCCGTCCGCCTCGACGATGCCGGGCGTGCCGACGCCGACCGCCCGCAGGTTCGACCGGGCGACCCCGGCCCTGCGCAGCACGTCCGCGACGACCGTGCGGACCCGTTCGAGGCGCTCGTCCTCCGGGGCGGTCTCCGAGACCTCGCGGGAACCCGCGCCGATGATCCGGCCGTCCAGGCCCGAGAGCAGCGCGGCGACCCGGTGCGGGCCGATCTCGATGCCGAGCAGATGCCCCGCCTCCGCGCGGAAGCGGAACCTCCGGGCCGGCCGGCCCTGCCGCCTCGCCTCGCCCTCCTCGGGCGCGACCTCCACGACGAGGCCCCCGACGATGAGCCCTTCGACCACGCCCTCGACGGTCGGCCGGGAGAGACCCGTGATCCGGGTCAGGTCCGTGAGCGTGAGCGCGTCGGCGCCCCGCAGAGCATGGAGTACCACCGCGGAATTGATCCGCCGCAGCAGCGACGGATCCCCGCCGGTCAGCCGCCCCACCGTGTGTCCTCCCAGCTCGTGCACATGTGTGCCGGATGTTACTCAATGGACAGGAGTGCGGCGAGGCCTGCCCGGACACGGGCCGGCTACGGGTCCGGACACCGTCGGCTAGAGGTCCGTACGCCGGTCCGGCACCCCCGCCGCCTCGCGCAGCCGCGCGAACTCCTCCGCCATCGTCTCCAGGGTCCAATGCGCGTTCAGGCCACTGGGGTTGGGCAGCGCCCAGATCCGCGTCGCGCCGATCGTGCGCTCCTGCGGCCCGACGACCGCGCGCCGCTCACCGAAGGCCGTGCGGTACGCAGTGATCCCGACCACCGCCAGCCAGCGCGGCCGCAGCCCCTCCACCCGGCCGGTCAGCAGCCGGCCGCCCTCCCGGAACTCCTCGTCGCCCAGCTCGTCGGCCCGCGCCGACGCCCGTGCGACCACGTTCGTGATGCCGAGACCGTACGAGAGGAGTTCGTCCTGCTCCGCCGGGATCAGCAGCCGGGGCGTGAAACCGGAACGCGCGAGCACCGGCCAGAAGCGGTTGCCCGGGCGGGCGAAGTGGTGGCCCGTCGCCGCCGACATCAGACCGGGGTTGATCCCGCAGAAGAGGACCGAAAGGCCGCCCGAGGCCACGTCGGGAATGACGCGGTCGCGGGCGGCCTGGAGCTCCTGCGGGGTGAACCGGGTCAGAGGATCGACCCGGGGGTGTATCCGGCGGCCTCGGGGTACTGCTTGGTGATTTCCTCGATCCGGGAGACCACAGCGGCGACCTGGTCGGCGGCGGCACCGGTGAACGACAGCTTGTCCGCCATCAGCGCGTCGAGCTGCGCGCGGTCCAGCGGGATCCGCTCGTCGGCGGCCAGCTTGTCGAGCAGCTCGTTGCGCTCGGCACCCTGCTCGCGCATGGCGAGGGCGGAGGCGACGGCGTTCTCCTTGATGGCCTCGTGGGCGATCTCCCGGCCCACACCGGCGCGTACGGCGCCCATCAGGACCTTGGTGGTGGCGAGGAACGGCAGGTACCGGTCCAGCTCGCGGGCGACGACCGCCGGGAACGCGCCGAACTCGTCGAGCACGGTCAGGAAGGTCTCCAGGAGGCCGTCCAGGGCGAAGAACGCGTCCGGCAGCGCGACCCGGCGGACCACCGAGCACGACACGTCGCCCTCGTTCCACTGGTCGCCCGCCAGCTCGCCGGTCATCGACGCGTACCCGCGCAGGATGACCATGAGGCCGTTGACGCGCTCGCAGGAGCGGGTGTTCATCTTGTGCGGCATCGCGGACGAGCCGACCTGGCCCGGCTTGAAGCCCTCGGTCACGAGCTCGTGACCGGCCATGAGCCGGATGGTCTTGGCGACCGAGGACGGCGCGGCGGCCAGCTGCACGAGCGCGGTGACCACGTCGTAGTCGAGCGAGCGCGGGTAGACCTGGCCCACCGAGGTGAAGGCGTGCGCGAAGCCGAGGTGACCGGCGATCCGGTTCTCGAGGTCGGCCAGCTTCCCGGCGTCGCCGCCGAGCAGGTCGAGCATGTCCTGGGCGGTGCCGACCGGGCCCTTGATGCCGCGCAGCGGGTAGCGGGCGAGCAGCTCCTCAAGACGGCCGTAGGCGACGAGCAGCTCGTCGGCGGCGGTCGCGAAGCGCTTGCCGAGGGTGGTGGCCTGGGCGGCGACGTTGTGCGAGCGGCCGGCCATGACCAGCTCGGCGTACTCGCCGGACAGCTTGCCGAGGCGGGCCAGGACGGCGACCGTACGGTCCCGCATCAGTTCGAGCGAGAGCCGGATCTGCAGCTGCTCGACGTTCTCGGTGAGGTCGCGCGAGGTCATGCCCTTGTGGACGTGCTCGTGGCCGGCGAGGGCGTTGAACTCCTCGATCCGGGCCTTCACGTCGTGCCGGGTGACCTTCTCACGCTCGGCGATGGAGCCGAGGTCGACCTGGTCGAGCACGCGCTCGTAGTCGGCGAGGGCGGCGTCCGGAACCTCGATCCCGAGGTCCTTCTGGGCACGCAGCACGGCGAGCCACAGCCGGCGCTCCAGCTTCACCTTCTGCTCGGGGGACCAGAGGACGGCGAGCTCCGCGGAGGCGTAGCGGCCGGCCAGGACGTTGGGGATGCGGGGCTTCGCAGTCACAGCAGTCACGTGACCGAATTCTACTGGCGATTTCTGCAGGCCAGCGCCAGGGTCGGGTTCGTCTCTTACTACGAGACCGCTACGAGACGTCCGTCACGCGGTCGGACCCCGAAGGCTCGTACGGGAGCAGGTCAGGGCGCTTGGCCGGCCGGCCGTCCCCCGAGGAGCGCCCGGTCAGGCGGCGGCCGATCCACGGGCCGAGGTACTCCTTGGCGAACCGGGCGTCCCCGAGGCGGCGTTCCAGCCAGCCCGGGGGTGCGCTCGGCGGCAGCGGCGTCCGCCAGTCGTGCTCCGGGTCCAGGCCCAGCGTCTGCCACACCGCTTCGGCCACCCGCCGGTGGCCCTCGTCGGTCAGGTGGAGCCGGTCGACGTCCCACATGCGCGGGTCGCCGAGCGCGGGCGCGCCGTACAGGTCGGCCACCAGGGCGCCGTGGCGGGCGGCGAGCTGCTCGACGTGGTCGAAGAGCTCCTCCATGCGCGGCCGGAAGCGTTCCATGACGGGGCCGTTGCGGCCCGGGCTGCGCATCAGGACCAGCTGCCCGCAGGAGGGCGCCAGGGTCTCGACGGCCTCGGTGAGCAGGTCCCGTACCCGCCCCATGTCGCACTTCGGCCGCAGCGTGTCGTTGAGGCCGCCGACCAGGGTCACCACGTCCGCCTTCATCGCGGCGGCCGTGGGCACCTGTTCTTCGACGATCTGGCCGATGAGCTTGCCGCGCACGGCGAGGTTCGCGTACCGGAAGTCGGGGGTGCGGGCGGCGAGGCGGGCCGCGAGGACGTCCGCCCACCCCCGGTACGTACCGTCGGGCAGTCGGTCCGACATGCCCTCGGTGAAGCTGTCGCCGACGGCGACAAGACTGGTGTAGGTGGCATTCATCTGCATGGCGGAAGAGATCATACCGCGCGGTATGCGGGTGGGGTGGCGGGGGACCGTCGAGGCCGAGCGGGACGACGAGGGCCCCTGGGCGCACACCGCGCCCCGGGGCCCTCGCCCGTCCGGCAGTCCGTTCGACCGTCCGTCCGGCTGTCCTTCCGAAACGTTACGTCGCCGGCCTGCCGACCAGCTCTCGCAGCACGTCCTCCATGGTGACGAGGCCGGCCAGCTTGCCGTCGTCGTCCAGGACCGCCGCCAGGTGCGTACGGCCGCGGCGCATCGCCGTCAGGACGTCGTCCATGGGCGTGGCCGCCCGGACGCGGGCGATCGGCCGCATCGCCGAGACCGGGAAGGGCAGGTCCCTCGGCGTGACGTCCAGGGCGTCCTTCACATGGAGGTAGCCCAGGATCCGGCGGCCCGTGTCGACGACCGGGAAGCGCGAGAAGCCCGACTCGGCGGAGAGCGCCTCCAGCTCCTCAGGGGTCGTCCCGACCGCCGCGTACACGACCTTCTCGACCGGCATGACGACGTCCCGCACCGGTCGGCGCCCGAGCTCCAGGGCGTCCTTCAGCCGCTCCGCCGCCCGGTCGTCGAGCAGGCCGGCGAGGCCCGCGTCGGTCACCATCCGGGCCAGTTCGGCGTCCGAGTACGTGGCCGAGACCTCGTCCTTCACCTCCACCTTCATCAGCCTCAGGAGCGTGTTGGCGAAGGCGTTGATCGTGAAGATCACCGGGCGCAGCGCCCGCGCGATCGCGACCAGCGGCGGGCCGAGGGCGAGCGCCGAGCGGGTCGGCTCGGCGAGCGCGATGTTCTTCGGGACCATTTCGCCAAGGAGCATGTGCAGATAGGTCGCCAGGGACAGCGCGATGACGAACGAGATCGGGTGCACGAGACCGTGCGGCACGCCGACCGCGTCGAAGACCGGTTCGAGCAGATGCGCGATGGCGGGCTCGGCGACGATGCCGAGCACCAGGGTGCACAGCGTGATGCCGAGCTGGGCCGCGGCGAGCAGCGCCGAGACGTGCTCCAGGCCCCAGATGACGCTGCGCGCCCGCCGGTTCCCGGCCTCGGCCTCGGGCTCGATCTGGCTGCGGCGCACGGAGATCATGGCGAACTCGGCACCGACGAAGAAGGCGTTCACGACCAGCGTCAGCGCGCCGATCAGCAACTGGATCGCGATCATCGGCCGGCCTCCGGGGTCGTACCGGACTCCTCGACGTGCGGCGGCATGTGCATCAGCACCCGCGCCGCCCGGCGCCCGGAGGCGTCCACGACGTCGAGCTGCCAGTCGGCGAGCTCCACGCGGTCGCCGACCGACGGGATCCGTCCCAGTTCGTTGGCGATGACACCGGCCAGCGTCTCGTACGGGCCGTCCGGGATGCGCAGCCCGATCGCCTCCAGCTGGTCGGTGCGGGCGGCGCCGTCGGCGGACCAGAGCTCGCGCCCGTCCGCGTCCACGCCCGCCCTGGCGAGGTCGGGGGTCTCGTGCGGATCGTGCTCGTCGCGCACCTCGCCGACGACCTCCTCGATGATGTCCTCCAGCGTCGCGACGCCGGCGGTGCCGCCGTACTCGTCGATGACGACGGCCATGGTCTGCTTGCCGGACAGCCGGTCCAGGAGGCGGTCCACGGTCAGCGTCTCCGGGACGAGCAGCGGCTCGCGGAGCATGTCGCCGATGCGGCGCAGGCGCCGCTGGTCGGCCGGTATCGCCAGGACGTCCTTGATGTGGGCGATGCCGACGACGGTGTCGAGGTTGCCGTGGTAGACGGGGAAGCGGGACAGGCCGGTCGCCCGGGTCGCGTTGGCGACGTCCTCGGCCGTGGCCTGTACCTCGAGGGCGGTGACCTGCACGCGCGGGGTCATCACGTTCTCCGCGGTCAGCTCGGCCAGGTTGAGGGTCCGTACGAACAGCTCGGCGGTGTCCGCCTCCAGGGCGCCCACCTTGGCGGAGTGACGCGCCAGGGCGACCAGCTCCTGAGGGGAGCGGGCGGACGCCAGCTCCTCGGTCGGCTCCATGCCGAGCCGGCGCAGGATCCGGTTGGCCGTGTTGTTCAGGTGGCTGATCAGCGGCTTGAACGCGGCGGTGAAGACTCGCTGCGGGGTCGCCACCCGCTTGGCGACCGCCAGCGGCGAGGAGATGGCCCAGTTCTTGGGCACCAGCTCGCCGACGACCATCAGGACGACGGTCGACAGGGCGGTGCCGACGACCAGGGCCACGGAGGAGGCCACCGATGCGGACAGGCCGAGGGCCTCGAAGGGGCCGCGCAGGATCGCGGCGATCGAGGGCTCGGCGAGCATGCCGACGATCAGGTTGGTCACCGTGATGCCGAGCTGGGCGCCGGAGAGCTGGAAGGTGAGCGACTTGACCGCCTTGAGGGCGCTCGCCGCGCCGCGCTCGCCGCGCTCGACGGCCCGTTCGAGATCGGACCGCTCGACGGTGGTGAGCGAGAACTCGGCCGCGACGAAGGCACCGCAGGCGAGCGAGAGCAGGAGCGCCACCACGAGCAGAAGCACTTCGATCATCGGTTCACCTCCGTTCCATGATCAGTCAGGGACGGAGAGATCGCTCGCTTGGTACTGGGAGGCTCGCCCATGGGCGGACGCTCACACCTTTCGATCGTTCTGGGTATGGGATGACCCATCGTAAAGGACGTGCAAAAGCGGGGTTACGGGCGAGGGGCGGCGGGCAGCGGCGCCGGGGTGCTGGTCAGCGGCTTCACCCAGCGCGTCCACTGCTCCTCGGGGCCGTACGCGGCGGCCCGCCAGGCGTGCTGCCCGAGCGTGTTGCGGTCCAGCACCATGGCGTCCGCGCGCCGCCCGCCCAGGCGTACGAAACGTTCCTCCGCCGCCGCGAGCAGCGCGCCGCCGACGCCCCGGCGACGGTGGTCCGGGTGCACGGCGAGGCGGTAGAGGTGGCAGCGCCACCCGTCGAAGCCGGCGATCACCGTGCCGACGAGCTCGCCGTCGCGCTCGGCCAGGATCAGGGCCTCGGGGTCACGGGCGACGAGGCGCTCGATCCCGTCGCGGTCGTCGCTGATGCTCGTGCCCTCGGCGGCGGACTTCCAGAAGGCGAGGACGGCGTCGAGGTCGGCCGGCGAGGCGGCCCGGATGTGCGGTGCGGTCATGACCGGAATCCCACCACCGGGTTCCGCGGCGCGTCGACCGCGTTTCGGCATGCGGAACGACGAAGGACGCGGAACGACGGACGTCCAGGCCCCCCCCCGAGGGCGGGCCAGGACCGAGCAGTTACGACCTGCTCGGGATTCGTTGCGTTCTTGATCATGCTGCGTGCCGCCTCCCCGCCTGTTCGGCGTCGTAGCGGTCGATGTCATCCCAGCGGGCTCGCAGGTATTTGCCGACGCGGAACATCAGCGGGCCGACGCAGACCTGCGTCTGGTGCCAGCGGTGGATGGTCTTCTCGGGGACTCCGTAATGGGC
>NZ_JBHXPI010000012.1:0-179753 GCF_042718575.1 Streptomyces sp. NPDC058579 | reverse complement strand
GCCGCCGCACGTCCGGCCGCCGCCGCCCGCTCCGGCGCCCCGCGCAGGCCCGCGCCCCGTCCCCCGGCGCGGAAGGTACGCACCATCCGTCTCGGCAGCCCCAAGCCCCGGCTGCGGCTCGTCTCCCTGGGCCTGACCCTCGTCATGCTGGCCTTCGTCGTCCGGCTGCTCCAGGTGCAGGCCGTCGACGCCTCCGTGCTGGCCGCCAAGGCCGAGGCGCACCGCTTCCAGGAGTACACGCTCTCCGCCGAGCGGGGCGAGATCACCGACCGCTCGGGCATCGCGCTCGCCTCCAGCGTCGACGCGTACGACATCACCGCCGACCCCAAGCTCTTCACCCCCGAGCAGAGCAAGGTCAGGGACGCCCCCGAGCAGGCCGCCGCGCTCCTCGCGCCGCTCCTGGGCAAGAACCCCGAGGACCTCGCCAAGAAGCTCCGTACCCCCAAGTCCCGCTACACCCTGCTCGCCCGCAAGCAGACCCCCCAGGTCTGGAACCAGATCAAGGACCTCAAGAAGGTCTACGGGGAGAAGGCGAAGGCCTCCGCGGGCGGCAACGGGATCAACCTGCTCGGCGGGATCCTCAGCGAGCCCAGCACCAAGCGCGTGTACCCCAACGGGGAGCTGGCCGCCGGGATACTGGGTTACGTCAACGCCGAGGGCCGGGGCGCGGGCGGCCTGGAGTCCCAGCTCGACAAGGAGCTGGCGGGCGAGGACGGCAAGATCAGGTTCGCCCAGTCCGGCGGGCGCCAGGTGCCCACCGCGGGCTCCCAGGGCACCCCGGCCGTGCCCGGCTCCGACATCGAGCTGACCATCGACCGGGACATCCAGTGGGCCGCCCAGCAGGCCATCACCGAGCAGGTACGGAAGTCCAAGGCCGACCGCGGCTACGTGATAGTGCAGAACACGAGGACCGGCGAGGTCCTGGCCATGGCCAACGCCCCCGGCTTCGACCCCAACGACCTCTCCGCGGCCAACGCCACCGCGATGGGCAACGCGGCCCTCCAGGACGCCTACGAGCCCGGCTCCACCAGCAAGGTCATGTCCATGGCCGCCGTCCTGGAGGAGGGCGCGGCCACCCCCGACACGCACGTCGTCGTCCCCAACCGGCTGCACCGCGGCGACCGGCTCTTCGAGGACGACATCGACCACCCGACCTGGTACCTGACCCTCAACGGGGTCCTCGCCAAGTCCAGCAACATCGGCACGATCCTGGCCACCGGCCAGCTCGGCAAGACCCAGGCCGAGGCCAACCAGGTCCTCCACTCCTACCTGCGCAAGTTCGGCATGGGCAGCCCCACCGGGCTCGGCTACCCCGGAGAGACCCCGGGCATCCTCGCCAAGCCGCAGGACTGGTCGACCTCGCAGCAGTACACGATCCCCTTCGGCCAGGGCCTCTCGGTCAGCGCCATGCAGGCCACCTCGGTCTACTCGACCATCGCCAACGGAGGCGTACGGATCGAGCCCACCCTCGTCCGCGGCACCAAGGGGCCCGACGGCCGGTTCACCCCGGCGCCCGCCCCCGAGCAGTCCCGGGTGGTCAGCGAGAAGACCGCCAAGACCCTCGCGCGGATGCTGGAGTCCGTGGTCGACGACCGGGAGGGCACCGGCACCAAGGCCCGGATCCCCGGCTACCGGGTCGCGGGCAAGACCGGTACCGCCAACCGCGTCGACCCCGAGGTCGGCGGCTACAAGGGGTACACCGCCTCCTTCGCCGGCTTCGCGCCCGCCGACGACCCGCAGATCACGGTCTACTGCGCCATCCAGAACCCCACCAAGGGCAGCTACTTCGGCGGCCAGATCTGCGGCCCCATCTACAAGAAGGTCATGGAGTTCGCCCTCAAGACGCTCCATGTGGCCCCCACCGGCAGCGAGCCCGCCCGACTGCCGGTCACGTTCAAGGACAGCGAGTGACACCCCGGGAGCACCAGTGAGCACGATCACCCCCGATTCCGGGAACCGGAAATCGAACTCCGTCGACGCCCGGGCCTCTTTTGGCCCCGCGGCGGGTGGGCCCGGTACGCTCACCGCCGTGCCACACGCTGATCAGTACCGAACCACCCCGCCCCGCCCGGAGCAGGCCCGCCCGACACCCCTGGGCGACCTGGCCGCACGGCTCGGAATCGAGACGCCCGGCGACCCGGACGTCACGGGCATCACCCACGACTCGCGGGCGGTACGCCCGGGCGACGTCTACGCGGCCCTCCCCGGAGCCCGGTTGCACGGCGCCGACTTCGCCGCCCAGGCCGCCGGTCTCGGCGCCGCCGCGATCCTCACCGACCCGGCGGGCGCCGACCGCGCCGCCGCGACCGGCCTGCCGGTCCTGGTCGTGGAGAACCCGCGCGGCCGGATGGGCGAGCTCGCCGCCGAGATCTACGGCCGGCCGGGTGAGGACCTCCTCCAGATCGGCATCACCGGCACCTCCGGCAAGACCACCACCGCCTACCTGGTGGAGGGCGGCCTCAAGGCGGCCGGGCGCAAGAGCGGCCTCATCGGCACGGTCGAGATGCGGATCGGCGACGAGCGCATCAAGTCCGAACGTACGACCCCCGAGGCCACCGACCTCCAGGCCCTCTTCGCCGTCATGCGCGAACGCGGTGTCGAGGCGGTCGCCATGGAGGTCTCCAGCCACGCGCTCGTGCTCGGCCGGGTCGACGGCTGTGTCTTCGACGTCGCCGTCTTCAACAACCTCAGCCCGGAGCACATGGAGTTCCACTCCGACATGGAGGACTACTTCCAGGCCAAGGCGCGGCTGTTCACGCCCGAGCGCAGCAAGCGGGGCGTGGTGAACCTCGACGACGCGTACGGCCGCAGGCTCTCCACGGAGTCCGGCGTCCCCGTCGTCACCTTCTCCGCCGAGGGCCACCCGGACGCCGACTGGCGCGCCGAGTCCGTCGAGATCGGCTCCCACGGCTCCACGTTCACCGTCGTCGGCCCCGAGGGCGAGCGGCTCTCCGCCGCCGCCCCGCTGCCCGGCCCGTTCAACGTCGCCAACACCCTGGCCGCGATCGTCACCCTGGCCGTCGCCGGGATCGACCCGCAGACCGCCGCCGACGGCATCGCCGCCGTGCCCGGCGTCCCGGGCCGCCTGGAGCGCGTCGACGCCGGCCAGCCGTACCTCGCGGTCGTCGACTACGCCCACAAGACGGACGCCGTCGAATCGGTCCTGCGCTCGCTTCGCAAGGTCACCGAGGGCAAGCTGCACATCGTCCTCGGCTGCGGCGGCGACCGGGACACCACCAAGCGCGGACCGATGGGCGCCGCCGCGGCGCGCCTCGCCGACACCGCCGTACTGACCTCCGACAACCCCCGCTCCGAGGACCCCCTCGCGATCCTGGCCGCGATGCTCGCGGGCGCCGCAGAGGTGCCCGCCCACGAGCGCGGCGACGTCCTGGTCGACGCCGACCGGGCCTCCGCCATCGCGGCGGTCGTGGCCCGCGCGCAGTCGGGCGACACCGTGCTCGTCGCCGGCAAGGGCCACGAGCAGGGCCAGGACATCGCCGGGGTGGTCCGCCCCTTCGACGACCGCCAGGTCCTGCACGAAGCGATTGAACGCAGCCTCAAGAACAGTCAGGGATAAGTTGTGATCGCCCTCTCCCTCGCCGAGATCGCCGAAATCGTCGGCGGGCAGTCGTACGACATACCGGATCCGGCCGTCCGGATCACCGGTCCCGTCGTCATCGACTCCCGTGAGGTGAAGCCCGGCAGCCTGTTCGCCGCCTTCGCCGGCGAACAGGTCGACGGCCACGACTACGCGGCCCGCGCCGTCGAGGCGGGCGCGGCAGCCGTGCTGGCCGCCCGCCCCGTCGGTGTGCCCGCGATCGTCGTGGACGACGTCCAGGCGGCGCTCGGCGCGCTCGCCCGCGCCGTCGTCGAACGCCTCGGCACCGATGTCGTCGCGCTGACCGGCTCGGCCGGCAAGACCTCCACCAAGGACCTGATCGCCCAGGTCCTCCAGCGCCACGCGCCCACCGTCTGGACGCCCGGCTCGCTCAACAACGAGATCGGGCTGCCGCTGACGGCGCTGCGCGCGAGCGACGACACCCAGCACCTGGTCCTGGAAATGGGCGCCCGCGGCATCGGTCACATCCGCTACCTCACCGGATTGACCCCGCCGCGGATCGGACTCGTCCTCAACGTGGGCACCGCCCACATCGGCGAGTTCGGCGGCCGCGAGCAGATCGCCCAGGCGAAGGGCGAACTCGTCGAGGCGCTGCCGCCCGCCGACAATGGCGGCGTGGCGGTCCTCAACGCCGACGACCCGCTCGTCCGCGCCATGGCCGCACGGACCCACGCGCGCGTGACGCTGTTCGGAGAGTCGGACGAAGCGGTCGTACGTGCCGAGAACGTCCGCCTCACAGCTGCCGGACAGCCCTCATTCCTGCTTCACACACCCACCGGGTGCAGTGACGTGACCTTGCGCCTGTACGGTGAGCACCACGTGTCGAACGCGCTCGCCGCGGCCGCCGTCGCCCATGAGCTGGGCATGCCCGTGGAGGAGATCGCCACCGCGCTCTCCGAGGCGGGCACCCTGTCGCGCTGGCGCATGGAGGTCACCGAGCGTCCGGACGGCGTGACGATCGTCAACGACGCCTACAACGCGAACCCCGAGTCCATGCGAGCCGCTCTGCGCGCGCTCGCGGCCATGGGCCGGGCCGCACAGGCCCAGGGGGGCCGTACGTGGGCGGTGCTCGGCAAGATGGCCGAGCTCGGGGACGCATCGCTCGCCGAGCACGACGCGGTCGGACGGCTGGCCGTCCGGCTCAACGTCAGCAAGCTCGTCGCGGTCGGGGACAGGGAAGCGTCCTGGTTGCAACTGGGCGCATATAACGAGGGTTCGTGGGGTGAGGAGTCGGTGCACGTGTCCGACGCGCAGGCGGCGGTCGACCTGTTGCGCAGTGAGTTGCGCCCGGGGGATGTCGTCCTTGTGAAGGCGTCCAGGTCGGTCGGTCTGGAGCAGGTCGCCCTGGCCCTCCTCGACTCCGAGAGCGAGGTCACGGGCCGATGAGGCAGATCCTCTTCGCGGGCGCCATCGGGCTCTTCCTGACCCTGATCGGCACTCCGCTGCTCATCAAGCTCCTTGCCCGCAAGGGGTACGGGCAGTTCATCCGCGACGACGGCCCGCGCGGCCACGCCGGGAAGAAGGGCACGCCCACCATGGGCGGTATCTCCTTCATCCTGGCCACGATCATCGCGTACGCCCTCGCGAAGGTCATCACCGGTGAGGACCCGACGTACTCGGGCGTCCTCGTCCTCTTCCTGATGGCCGGCATGGGTCTCGTCGGCTTCCTCGACGACTACATCAAGATCGTCAAGCAGCGTTCGCTCGGTCTGCGGGCCAAGGCGAAGATGGCCGGCCAGCTGATCGTCGGCATCGCCTTCGCCGTGCTCTCGCTGCAGTTCGCGGACCTGCGCGGGCTCACCCCGGCCTCCACGAAGCTCTCCTTCATCACCGACTTCGGGTGGGCCATCGGGCCGGTGCTGTTCGTGGTCTGGGCGCTCTTCATGATCCTGGCCATGTCCAACGGCGTGAACCTGACGGACGGTCTGGACGGCCTGGCCACCGGCGCGTCGGTGATGGTCTTCGGCGCGTACACGTTCATCGGCCTGTGGCAGTTCCAGGAGTCCTGCGCCAACGCGGTCACCCTGACCAACCCCAACGCCTGCTTCGAGGTCCGCGACCCGCTCGACCTCGCGGTCGTCGCCTCCGCCCTCATGGGTGCCTGCTTCGGCTTCCTGTGGTGGAACACCTCGCCGGCCAAGATCTTCATGGGTGACACCGGCTCGCTGGCCCTCGGCGGCGCGCTCGCCGGCCTCGCGATCTGCTCCCGTACCGAGCTGCTGCTCGCCCTGCTCGGCGGCCTGTTCGTGCTGATCACCATGTCGGTGGTCATCCAGGTCGGCTCGTTCAAGATGACCGGCAAGCGCGTCTTCCGGATGGCCCCGCTCCAGCACCACTTCGAACTCAAGGGGTGGTCGGAAGTCCTGGTCGTCGTCCGGTTCTGGATCATCCAGGGCATGTGCGTGATCGTGGGCCTGGGCCTCTTCTACGCGGGATGGGCTTCCGAAAAGTGAGCTGGAACGGCAAGAGGGTCACCGTCGCGGGTCTCGGGGTCTCCGGGATCCCGGCCGCCCGCGTCCTGCACGGCCTCGGCGCCGTCGTGACCGTCGTCAACGACGGCGACGACGAGCGCTCCCGGGCGCAGGCCGAGGAGCTGCGGGCCGAGGGGATCACCGTCCGCCTCGGCGACGGCGACACCTTGCCCGAGGGCACCGAGCTGGTCGTCACCACCCCCGGCTGGCGGCCCGACAAGCCGCTCTTCGCGGCCGCCGCCCAGGCGGGCGTGGAGGTCTGGGGCGACGTGGAACTGGCCTGGCGCCTGCGTGGCCCCGATGCCGCTCCCTGGCTCGCCGTCACCGGCACCAACGGCAAGACCACGACCGTCCGGATGCTCGCCTCGATCCTGGAGGCCGCCGGGCTGCGTACCGCCGCCGTCGGGAACATCGGCGTCTCGCTCCTCGACGCCGTGCTCGGCGAGGAGACGTACGACGTCCTCGCCGTCGAACTCTCCAGCTACCAGCTCCACTGGGCCCCGAGCCTGCGCGCCCACTCGGCCGCCGTGCTCAACCTGGCGCCCGACCACCTCGACTGGCACGGCTCCATGGAGGCGTACGCCGCCGACAAGGGCCGGATCTACGAGGGCAACACCGTCGCCTGCGTCTACAACGTCGGAGACAAGGCCACCGAGGACCTGGTCCGCGAGGCCGACGTCGAGGAGGGCTGCCGCGCGATCGGCTTCACCCTCGGCACCCCGGGCCCGAGCCAGCTCGGCGTCGTCGAGGACATCCTCGTCGACCGGGCCTTCGTCGAGAACCGGCAGAAGCAGGCCCAGGAGCTCGCCGACGTCGCGGACGTCCAGCCGCCCGCCCCGCACAACATCGCCAACGCGCTCGCCGCCGCCGCCCTCGCCCGCGCCTTCGGCGTCGAACCGAAGGCCGTACGGGACGGACTGCGGGCCTTCCGGCCCGACCCGCACCGCATCGAGCTGGTCGAGGAGATCCAGGGCGTCGTCTACGTCGACGACTCCAAGGCCACCAACACCCACGCCGCGGAAGCCTCGTTGGCGGCCTACGACCCGATCGTCTGGATCGCCGGCGGCCTCGCCAAGGGCGCCACCTTCGACGAGATCGTGTCCAGGTCGGCGCAGCGGCTGCGCGGGGTCGTCCTGATCGGCGCCGACCGCGCGCTGATCCGCGAAGCCCTGGCGCGACACGCCCCCGAGGTCCCGGTCGTGGACCTCGAGCGGACCGACACTGGGGCGATGTCCGAGGCGGTCCAGGAGGCGGCGCGACTCGCGCAGCCGGGCGACACCGTCCTGCTGGCCCCGGCCTGCGCCTCGATGGACATGTTCACCAACTACAACAAGCGGGGCGAGGCCTTCGCGGACGCCGTCCGCGCCCTCGCCGCCACCGGTCGCGTCTGACCTGCGGGCAAGGAGGTCCGGCGACGCCGGGCACGACTGGAGGGGACAGCGACCATGCCGAGCAGAACCGCCGGGACCCGCCGGCCCTCCGCCGTCCGCGGCGGAGGCCGCGCGCCCGCTCCACCGCGCCCACCCCGCGCCGCCGGCGTGCGGCGGATGTACGAGCAGGCGCGGCGGGCCTGGGACCGGCCGCTCACCGCGTACTACGTCATCCTCGGCGCCGCGCTGCTCGTCACCACGCTCGGCCTGGTGATGGTCTACAGCGCCTCGATGATCACGGCGCTCCGCTACGACCTGGTGCCCTCGTACTTCTTCCGCAAGCAGTTCTTCGCAGCGGTCCTCGGCGCCGTGCTGCTCCTGGTCGCCTCCCGGATGCCGGTGAAGCTGCACCGGGCGCTCGCGTACCCGATCCTGGTCGGCGCGGTCTTCCTGATGGTGCTCGTGCAGATCCCCGGGATAGGGAAGGCCGTCGGCGGCAACCAGAACTGGATCTCGCTGGGCGGACCGTTCATGCTCCAGCCCAGCGAGTTCGGCAAACTGGCGCTCATCCTGTGGGGCGCGGACCTGCTGGCCCGCAAGCAGGACATGAAACTGCTCACCCAGTGGAAGCACATGCTGGTCCCGCTGGTACCCGGAACGTTCCTGCTGCTCGGCCTCATCATGCTCGGCGGCGACATGGGAACGGCGATCGTGCTCGCCGCGATCCTCTTCGGCCTGCTGTGGACCGCGGGCGCGCCCACCCGGCTCTTCGTCGGCGTGCTCGCCGTCGCCGGGACGATCGGCTTCCTGCTGATCAGGACCAGCGACAACCGGCTGAAGCGCTTCGCCTGCATCGGCGCCACCGACCCCGGGGGAGAGGGTGCGCCCTGCCTCCAGGCGGCCCACGGCATCTATGCTCTGGCCTCGGGCGGATGGTTCGGTTCCGGACTGGGCGCCAGTGTGGAAAAATGGGGCCAACTACCCGAAGCGCACACCGACTTCATCTTCGCCGTCACCGGGGAGGAACTGGGGCTGGCGGGGACGCTGTCGGTACTCGCCCTGTTCGCGGCTCTAGGCTATGCGGGTATCCGCGTGGCCGGACGCACGGAGGACCCCTTCGTGAGGTACGCCGCGGGAGGTGTGACCACCTGGATCACGGCGCAGGCCGTGATCAACATGGGTGCGGTGCTCGGTCTGCTGCCGATCGCCGGTGTCCCGCTCCCGCTGTTCTCCTACGGGGGGTCGGCCCTGCTGCCGACCATGTTCGCCGTCGGGCTCCTCATCGCCTTCGCGCGACAGGATCCCGCCGCGAAAGCGGCCCTGGCCATGCGGCGCCCCGGTTGGGGCAAGCGGACCGGGATGAGATGGAAGTCGATGCGACGGCGCGTCAAGAAGCGTCCGTCCGGAGAGCGGTGAATTTCGGTGCATGTCGTACTCGCCGGTGGGGGGACCGCCGGCCACATCGAGCCCGCGCTCGCCCTCGCGGACGCCCTGCGCAGGCAGGACCCGAGCGTGGGGATCACGGCGCTCGGGACGGAGAAGGGTCTGGAGACCCGGCTCGTGCCCGAGCGGGGTTACGAGCTGGCGCTCATTCCCGCCGTGCCGCTGCCGCGCAAGCCCACCCCTGAGCTGATCACCGTCCCCGGACGGCTGCGCGGCACCATCAAGGCGGCCGAGCAGATCCTGGAGCGCACCAAGGCGGACTGCGTGGTCGGCTTCGGCGGCTACGTGGCGCTGCCCGGCTACCTGGCGGCCAAGCGCCTCGGGGTGCCGATCGTGGTCCACGAGGCCAACGCCCGGCCGGGCCTGGCCAACAAGATCGGCTCGCGGTACGCGGCCGGGGTCGGCGTCGCCACCCCGGACTCCAAGCTCCGCAACGCCCGTTACATCGGCATCCCGCTGCGGCACACGATCGCCACCCTCGACCGGGCCCGGGTCCGGCCCGAGGCGCGCGCCGCCTTCGGCCTCGACCCGAACCTGCCGACGCTGCTCGTCTCGGGCGGCTCGCAGGGCGCCCGGCGCCTCAACGAGGTCATCCAGCAGATCGCCCCGGTGCTCCAGCGCTCGGGCATCCAGATCCTGCACGCGGTCGGCCCGAAGAACGAGGTGCCGCGTGTCGACAACATGCCGGGGATGCCGCCGTACGTCCCGGTACCGTACGTGGACCGGATGGACCTCGCGTATGCGGCGGCGGACATGATGCTCTGCCGCGCGGGCGCGATGACCGTCGCCGAGCTCTCGGCCGTCGGGCTGCCCGCCGCGTACGTCCCGCTGCCGATCGGCAACGGCGAACAGCGGCTCAACGCCCAGCCGGTGGTCAAGGCGGGCGGCGGACTGCTCGTCGACGACGCGGAGCTGTCGCCGCAGTGGGTGCAGGGCAACGTCCTGCCCGTACTGGCCGATCCGCACCGCTTGTACGAGATGTCCCGCGCCGCCGCCGAGTTCGGCCGCCGGGACGCCGACGACCTGCTCGTCGGCATGGTGTACGAGGCGATCGCCGCGCGGCGCTCGTAGGCGGCGGGCCGTGCCCGCACAGCACAGGAGGCAGGGCACGTGTCGGGACCGACGACAGCGGAAAAGCGTGGCACACGCGAGCCGAAGGGGTCGTCGGAACCGGACTCCTCCCGTCCAGGCGCCCGGAATGAGGGATTCCGGGCGCCTGGCGCGCGCCTGCTGCTGATCGCGCTCGGCCTCGTCCTGGTCGTGGCCGGCGGCATCTGGGCGCTCTTCGGCTCCAGCTGGCTGCGGGTGGAGCGGGTGTCGACCTCCGGCACACGGGTTCTGACACCCCGTGAGGTGGAGGAGGTCGCCGCCGTACCGATCGGGTCCCCGCTCGTCTCGGTCGACACCGACGCCATCGAGGCGCGACTGCTGCGGAAACTGCCCCGAATCGACACGGTCGAGGTCTTTCGGTCCTGGCCGCATGGAATCGGGCTGAAAGTGACGGAACGCCAGCCCGTCCTTGTGGTGGAAAAGGGCGGAAAGTTCATTGAAGTGGACTCTGTCGGAACGCGTTTCGCCACCGTGGACAAAGTCCCCTCGGGCGTGCCGAAGCTCCTCCTGAAAGCCGGCTCCGCGCCGAGCCTGCGCCGCTTCGACGAGGACCGGCTGCTGCGCGAGGCCGTGGGCGTGACGGGCGAACTCCCCGAGAAAATCGCCCGGGACACTCGTGTCGTCGGCGTCACTTCGTACGACTCCATCACCCTGGAGCTCAGCGGCGGCCGCACGGTCTTCTGGGGCAGCGGCGAGGACGGTGCCGTCAAGGCGCGGGTCCTGACCACTCTGATGAAGGCGGTGCCCAAAGCGGGGCACTTCGATGTAAGCGCCCCCACGGCCCCCGCCGCGTCGGGGAGTTGACGCGCATACCGCCTGGCCAGTGCCCTGGTTGGCCAGCGACATGGGTGATCACATAGGGTGAAAAGAAAAACGGGAGGTTCGGCGTGTTCGTTGAACGTGCGCCACTTGTCGACTTAGTGTCCTGTTCGGAAGAGTCCAGCGAACAGAGACACTGGTAACCCTAAACTTCAACGTTAGGGTTTGGGTCGGCGTTTCGGACCGTCCCAATCGGCATCCGTCGTCGCAGCGCGACTACCGCGAAGCGGCGGCATGTAACTCGAGGCGAGAGGCCTTCGACGTGGCAGCACCGCAGAACTACCTCGCAGTCATCAAGGTCATCGGTGTCGGCGGCGGTGGTGTCAATGCCATCAACCGAATGATCGAGGTCGGTCTCAAGGGCGTCGAGTTCATCGCGATCAACACCGACGCGCAAGCGCTGTTGATGAGCGACGCCGACGTCAAGCTCGACGTCGGCCGTGAACTCACCCGCGGCCTCGGGGCCGGGGCCAACCCGGCAGTCGGTCGCAAGGCGGCAGAGGACCACCGTGAGGAGATCGAGGAGGTCCTCAAGGGGGCCGACATGGTCTTCGTCACCGCCGGCGAAGGTGGCGGCACCGGCACCGGCGGCGCACCCGTCGTGGCCAACATCGCGCGCTCGCTCGGCGCCCTGACGATCGGTGTGGTCACCCGGCCGTTCACCTTCGAGGGACGCCGTCGGGCCAACCAGGCGGAGGACGGCATCGCCGAGCTCCGCGAAGAGGTCGACACCCTCATCGTCATCCCGAACGACCGGCTGCTCTCGATCTCGGACCGTCAGGTCTCCGTGCTCGACGCCTTCAAGTCGGCCGACCAGGTGCTGCTGAGCGGTGTGCAGGGCATCACCGATCTCATCACCACCCCCGGTCTGATCAACCTCGACTTCGCCGACGTCAAGTCGGTCATGTCCGAGGCCGGTTCGGCCCTCATGGGGATCGGCTCCGCCCGCGGCGACGACCGCGCGGTGGCGGCGGCCGAGATGGCGATCTCCTCGCCGCTCCTGGAGGCCTCCATCGACGGCGCCCGGGGCGTCCTGCTCTCCATCTCCGGCGGCTCGGACCTCGGTCTCTTCGAGATCAACGAGGCCGCGCAGCTGGTGGCCGAGGCGGCCCACCCCGAGGCCAACATCATCTTCGGCGCCGTCATCGACGACGCGCTGGGCGACGAGGTACGGGTCACGGTCATCGCGGCCGGCTTCGACGGCGGCCAGCCGCCGACCCGCCGGGACAACATCCTCAGCTCGGCCTCGGTCAAGCGGGAGGAGCCGGCCCCGGCGCCCCGCGCCACCGAGCGCCCGCTCGGCGGCCTCGGCACCGTCGCCCCGCGCGACGAGCCGTCCGCCCCCGCCGAGCCGGCCCCGGTCGCCTCGGCCGAGAGCTCGCTGCCGCCGGTCACCCCGCCGGTGGTCCCGACGGCCCGCCCGTACCCGGACACCCAGGCCGAAGAGCTGGATGTCCCGGACTTCTTGAAGTGATAGACCGGCTCGAACCCGTGAGCGGCGCGCACTTCGCCTTCACCGACAGGTGGGGCGGGGTGAGCGCCGTTCCGTACGAGGAGCTCAACCTCGGCGGCGCGGTGGGGGACGACCCCGAGGCCGTCCGGACCAACCGGGCGCGGGCCGCCGGGGAGCTCGGGATCGACCCCGGGCAGGTCGTCTGGATGAACCAGGTGCACGGCCCCGATGTCGCGGTGGTCGAAGGGCCCTGGGGTGACCGGCCGGTTCCGGAGGTCGACGCGATCGTCACCGCCCGGCGCGGACTCGCCCTCGCCGTCCTGACCGCCGACTGCACCCCGGTGCTCCTCGCGGACCCGGTGGCCGGGGTCGTCGCCGCGGCCCACGCGGGGCGGCCCGGGATGGTCGCCGGGGTCGTACCGGCCACGGTGAAGGCCATGATCGAACTGGGCGCCGAACCGGCCCGGATCACCGCCCGTACCGGCCCCGCGGTCTGCGGGCGCTGCTACGAGGTCCCGGAGGCCATGCGGGCCGATGTGGCCGCGGTCGAACCGGCCGCCTTCGCCGAGACGAGCTGGGGGACCCCCGCCGTCGACGTCACCGCCGGGGTCCACGCGCAGTTGGAGCGGCTCGGGATCAAGGACCGGCGGGCCAGTGAGGTCTGCACCCTCGAATCGGGCGACCACTTCTCGTACCGCCGCGATCGCACCACAGGGCGACTCGCGGGATATGTCTGGTTGGAACGGAAATGACGGACCGTAAGACGGAACTCGCCGAGAACCTGGCGCAGGTGGAGGAACGAATCTCCGCAGCCTGCGCCGCCGCCGGGCGCAAGCGATCCGAAGTGACCCTGATCGTGGTCACGAAGACCTACCCCGCGAGCGATGTGCGCATCCTGCACGAACTCGGGGTGCGGGACGTGGCGGAGAACCGCGACCAGGACGCCGCCCCCAAGGCCGCGGCCTGCGCGGATCTGGACCTCCGCTGGCACTTCGTCGGCCAGTTGCAGACCAACAAGGTCCGTTCTGTGACGAGTTATGCGGATGTCGTGCAGTCTGTCGACCGCTTGAAGCTCGTCACCGCCCTCTCGGCCTCGGCCGGGAAGACCGGTCGTGAACTGGGCTGTCTCGTCCAGGTCGCGCTCGACGCCGAGTCGGGGGCGCGGGGCGAGCGCGGTGGCGTCGCACCCGACGGCATCGAGGAGTTGGCCGCCGCCGTGGCGGCGGCGCCCGGGCTCAGACTGGACGGGCTGATGACCGTCGCGCCGCTCGCGGGGCCCTACGCGGGGCGCCAACGTGCGGCGTTCGACCGCCTGATGGATTTGTCGACTCTCCTGCGCACGACCCGCCCGGCTGCGAACATGGTGTCCGCGGGAATGAGTGCGGACCTTGAGGACGCCGTGGCTGCCGGAGCGACACATGTGCGCATCGGTACGGCGGTACTGGGTGTCCGCCCCAGGCTCGGGTAACGTCGCGAAGCAAGTCGGACCACAGCAGAAAATATGGTCATTCCCGCCGGTCGGTGGGGGTGGACCGCGTGGATCACGGGCACTTGGCGACGAGGCCGATCCACCACAGAGCGGAGGACTCAGAGAATGGCCGGCGCGATGCGCAAGATGGCGGTCTACCTCGGCCTCGTGGAGGACGATGGGTACGACGGCCGGGGTTTCGACCCCGACGACGACTTCGAACCCGAGCTGGAACCGGAACCCGAGCGTGAGCGGCGCCATCAGCCCCCGCGCCAGGTGGAGCGGGAGGAACCGGTGCGCGTGGTGCAGCAGCCCTCGCCCCGCGAGCCGGTCGCGCACGCCGCTTCGCTTTCCGCTGAAAGCGGACGTCCGGCACGAATCGCCCCCGTGGCGTCCATCACACCCGAACGTCCGAGCCTGGAGAAGAACGCACCGGTGATCATGCCCAAGGTCGTGTCCGAGCGGGAGCCGTACCGCATCACCACACTCCACCCCCGGACCTACAACGAAGCCCGTACCATCGGGGAACACTTCCGTGAGGGCACTCCGGTGATCATGAACCTCACGGAGATGGACGACACCGACGCGAAGCGACTTGTCGACTTTGCCGCCGGACTCGTCTTCGGGCTCCATGGCAGCATTGAGCGCGTGACGCAGAAGGTGTTCCTGTTGTCGCCTGCTAACGTCGATGTCACGGCGGAGGACAAGGCCCGGATCGCAGAGGGCGGATTCTTCAACCAGAGCTGAGACAACGAAGACCGGAACGACCGGCCGGAAGGCCGGGCGAGCGAGAGCACGAGAGTCAGGGGAGAGGGAAGCGCGGGATGGGCGTCGCACTGCAGGTGGTCTATATCGCGCTGATGTGCTTCCTCATCGTGCTGATCTTCCGGTTGGTCATGGACTACGTGTTCCAGTTCGCGCGTTCATGGCAACCCGGCAAGGCGATGGTGGTCGTTCTGGAGGCCACCTACACTGTCACCGATCCACCGCTCAAGCTTCTGCGGCGGTTCATTCCGCCGCTGCGTCTCGGGGGCGTGGCACTCGACCTGTCCTTCTTCGTTCTGATGATCATCGTCTACATCCTGATCTCCATCGTGAGCGGCTTCGCGAGGTGAATGTGGACGATACGGTCTTGCCGACTGCCGACGACTACGTAGAGGTGAAGAAGAGATGCCGCTGACCCCCGAGGACGTGCGGAACAAGCAGTTCACGACCGTCCGCCTTCGAGAAGGCTATGACGAGGACGAGGTCGATGCCTTCCTCGACGAGGTCGAAGCCGAACTGACCCGCCTGCTCCGCGAGAACGAGGACCTGCGCGCCAAGCTGGCCGCCGCGACGCGTGCCGCCGCGCAGAACCAGCAGCAGCAGGGGATGCGCAAGCCCCCGGAGCAGCAGGATCGTCCCGTCGGTCCCGGCGCCCCGGTGCCCGCCGCCATATCCGGTCCGCCGGTCCAGCAGCAGCCCCCGCAGATGGGTCCGCCGCAGCTGCCGTCCGGTGCGCCGCAGCTCCCCGCCGGTCCTGGTGGCCACGGCCCCGGTCCGATGCAGGGTGGCCCGATGGGCCCCGGCCCCGGCCAGATGCAGGGCGGCCCGATGCAGGGTGGCCCGATGCAGGGCGGCCCCATGCAGGGTGGTCCGATGGGCCAGCAGATGGGCGGCCCCATGGGGCACCCGCAGCAGATGCAGCAGCCGATGCAGCAGCCCCAGCAGGGTCCCGGTGGCGACAGCGCCGCGCGCGTGCTCTCGCTGGCCCAGCAGACGGCCGACCAGGCGATCGCGGAGGCCCGTTCCGAGGCCAACAAGATCGTCGGCGAGGCGCGTTCGCGCGCCGAGGGCCTGGAGCGGGACGCCCGCGCCAAGGCGGACGCGCTGGAGCGGGACGCGCAGGAGAAGCACCGCGTGGCGATGGGCTCGCTCGAGTCCGCTCGCGCGACGCTGGAGCGCAAGGTCGAGGACCTGCGAGGCTTCGAGCGTGAGTACCGGACGCGACTGAAGTCGTACCTGGAGTCGCAGCTGCGTCAGCTGGAGACCCAGGCGGACGACTCCCTCGCCCCGCCGCGGACGCCGGCCACGGCTTCGCTGCCGCCGGCGCCCTCGATGGCTTCGGCCGGCGCGAGCGCCCCGTCGTACGGCGGCAACGGCACGATGGGCGGCGCGCCGTCCATGGGCGGTGCCCCGTCCTACGGTGGCCAGCAGCAGATGTCCCCGGCGATGACTCAGCCGATGGCACCGGTCCGGCCGCAGGCGCCGCAGCCGATGCAGCAGGCGCCCGCGCCGATGCGCGGCTTCCTGATCGACGAGGACGACAACTGACGGCGGCAGTGCGCGCGATGAGCGCGTAGCCGTCGGCAGGCTACAAGGGCCGGGCCCCGGGAAACCGGGGCCCGGCCCTTTGCCGTGGGTGGGGGCGTTCGGGTCCGGGGTTGGATGGCTCCGCCCCGCGCCGCGGAGGCGGGGGGGTGGGGGGGGGGGGGGCCCCCCCCCCCCGGTGCGTTAGGTTTGGGGGGGGGGGGGGGGGGGGGGCCAACGAGAAGGGCCCGGCAACCCATGGGTTGCCGGGCCCTTCTCGTGGAGGTGTTACGCCTTGCGGAGGCGGAACGTGAGGGTCAGGCCCTCGTCGGTGAACGGGGCGCCGTAGGTGTCGTCGGCGGCGGCCTCGGCGAAGTCCGTCGCCAGGACCTCGTCCGCGATCAGGGTCGCGTGGGCCGTCAGGGCCTCCGTCGTCTCCGGGGACTCCGACGTCCAGCGCAGGGCGATCCGGTCCGCCACGTCCAGGCCGCTGTTCTTGCGGGCCTCCTGGATCAGACGGATCGCGTCACGCGCCAGGCCGGCCTTGCGGAGCTCCGGAGTGATCTCCAGGTCCAGGGCCACCGTCGCGCCCGCGTCCGACGCGACCGACCAGCCCTCCCGGGGAGTCTCCGTGATGATGATCTCCTCCGGGCCGACCGTGATGGTCTCGCCGTCGACCTCCAGCGTCGCCTCGCCGCTCCGCAGCGCCAGCGACAGCGCCGCCGCGTCCGCCGCCGCGACCGCCTTCGCCACGTCCTGGACGCCCTTGCCGAAGCGCTTGCCCAGCGCGCGGAAGTTCGCCTTCGCGGTCGTGTCGACCAGGCTGCCGCCGACCTCGGAGAGTGAGGCCACCGAGGTGACGTTCAGCTCCTCCGTGATCTGGGCCTGAAGCTCCTCGGACAGCTCCGTGAAGCCCGTCGCCGCGACGAGCGCGCGGGACAGCGGCTGCCGGGTCTTCACGCCCGACTCCGCCCGCGTCGCCCGGCCCAGCTCGACCAGCCTGCGGACCAGCGTCATCTGCGTGGAGAGCGTGGGGTCGACCAGCGACGTGTCGGGCTCCGGCCACGTCGAGAGGTGGACCGACTCCGGGGCCTCCGGGGTCACCGGAACCACCAGGTCCTGCCAGACCCGCTCGGTGATGAACGGGGTGAGCGGGGCCATCAGGCGCGTCACCGTCTCCACCACGTCGTGCAGGGTGCGCAGCGCCGCCTTGTCGCCCTGCCAGAACCGGCGGCGCGACCGGCGCACGTACCAGTTCGACAGGTCGTCCACGAAGGAGGAGATCAGCTTGCCCGCACGCTGGGTGTCGTACGACTCCAGCGCCCCGGTGACCTCGGTCACCAGCGTGTTCAGCTCGGACAGGAGCCACTTGTCCAGGACCGAGCGGTCCGCGGGCGCCGGGTCCGCCGCGCTCGGTGCCCAGCCGGACGTACGGGCGTACAGCGCCTGGAAGGCCACCGTGTTCCAGTACGTCAGGAGCGTCTTGCGGACGACCTCCTGGATCGTGCCGTGGCCGACCCGGCGGGCCGCCCACGGGGAGCCGCCGGCCGCCATGAACCAGCGGACGGCGTCCGCGCCGTGCTGGTCCATCAGCGCGATCGGCTCCAGGGTGTTGCCCAGGTGCTTGGACATCTTGCGGCCGTCCTCGGCGAGGATGTGGCCCAGGCAGACCACGTTCTCGTACGAGGACTTGTCGAAGACCAGCGTGCCGACGGCCATCAGCGTGTAGAACCAGCCGCGCGTCTGGTCGATCGCCTCGCTGATGAACTGCGCCGGGTACCGGGACTCGAAGAGTTCCTTGTTCTTGTGCGGGTAGCCCCACTGCGCGAACGGCATCGAACCCGAGTCGTACCAGGCGTCGATGACCTCCGGCACGCGCGTCGCCGTCTTCGAGCAGCTCGGGCAGGGGAAGGTGACCGCGTCGATGTACGGGCGGTGCGGGTCGAGCTCCGACTGGTCGGTGCCCGTCAGCTCGGACAGCTCGGCGCGGGAGCCCACGCACGTCAGGTGGCCGTCCTCGCAGCGCCACAGCGGCAGCGGGGTGCCCCAGTAGCGGCTGCGGGAGAGCGCCCAGTCGATGTTGTTGTTCAGCCAGTCGCCGAAGCGGCCGTGCTTGACCGAGTCCGGGAACCAGTTCGTCTTCTCGTTCTCCTCGAGAAGGCGGTCCTTGACGGCGGTCGTACGGATGTACCAGGACGGCTGCGCGTAGTAGAGCAGCGCCGTGTGGCAGCGCCAGCAGTGCGGGTAGCTGTGCTCGTACGGGACGTGGCGGAAGAGCAGGCCGCGCGCGTCCAGGTCGGCGGTCAGCTGCTCGTCGGCCTTCTTGAAGAAGACGCCGCCGACCAGCGGCACGTCCTCCTCGAAGGTGCCGTCGGGGCGGACCGGGTTCACGACCGGCAGGCCGTAGGCGCGGCAGACCTTGAGGTCGTCCTCACCGAAGGCGGGGGACTGGTGGACCAGACCCGTACCGTCCTCGGTCGTCACGTACTCCGCGTTGACGACGTAGTGGGCTTCGGCGGGGAACTCGACGAGCTCGAAGGGGCGCTGGTACGTCCAGCGCTCCATCTCGGCGCCCGTGAAGGACTCGCCCGTGGTCACCCAGCCCTCGCCGAGCGCCTTGTCGACCAGCGGCGCGGCGACGACGAGCCTCTCCTCGCCGTCGGTCGCGACGACGTAGGTGACCTCGGGGTGCGCGGCGACGGCCGTGTTGGAGACCAGGGTCCACGGGGTCGTCGTCCAGACCAGGAGCGCGGCCTTGCCGGCCAGCGGGCCGGAGGTCAGCGGGAAGCGGACGAAGACGGACGGGTCGACGACCGTCTCGTACCCCTGGGCCAGCTCGTGGTCCGAGAGGCCGGTGCCGCAGCGCGGGCACCAGGGGGCGACGCGGTGGTCCTGGACCAGCAGGTCCTTGTCGAAGATCTGCTTGAGCGACCACCAGACCGACTCGATGTACGCGGGGTCCATCGTCCGGTACGCGTCGTCCAGGTCGACCCAGTAGCCCATGCGGGTCGTCAGCTCGGCGAAGGCGTCGGTGTGGCGGGTCACGGACTCGCGGCACTTGTCGTTGAACGCGGCGATGCCGTATTCCTCGATGTCCTTCTTGCCGGCGAAGCCGAGCTCCTTCTCGACGGCGAGTTCGACCGGCAGGCCGTGGCAGTCCCAGCCGGCCTTGCGGGCCACGTGGTAGCCGCGCATGGTCCGGAAGCGGGGGAAGACGTCCTTGAAGACGCGGGCCTCGATGTGGTGGGCGCCGGGCATGCCGTTGGCGGTCGGCGGGCCCTCGTAGAAGACCCACTCGGGGCGGCCCTCGGACTGCTCCAGGGTCTTGGCGAAGACCTTGCTGTCGCGCCAGAAATCGAGCACGGCGTGCTCGAGGGCGGGCAGGTCGACCTGGGCGGGTACCTGGCGGTACTGCGGCGGTTTCATCGGCGAGCTTCCTCCGGCGGACTGCTTCGTTTCCGTCCGGAGGGACGAGAGCGCCGTGCTGCGCGGCTCCCGCGGTACCACCCTCCTTGGCCCCGGGCGTGCGTCGCCCGCGGCCCCCTCATTGGGGTCGCGATGCCGGTTCTAGTCGCCTGACGGCTTTCTTCCGGCGGCTCCGGGGTGATCGTTCACATCGGGCTCGCCCCCGGGCTCTCACCGTCCCCGGGTCGCTCATGGCTGCGTACGACGCTACTCGTCCCCATCCAAGCCTTTCGCTCAGCCCAGTGTACGGGGCGGGAAGACGCTCGGCAGACCGCTTTTCGGGGGTACGTGAGGCGGCCTCGCGTGACCCGAATGGGCATACGGGCGTGGCCGGAGTTCGCCGGTCGTCGCGGGGCGGATTACGGGGCGGGGAGCTGGGCACAACGGATGCAGACTCGCCTTGCCGGAGGCATGGGGCGGGTGCGAACGGCGGCGTGCCCCGTTGCCGCGGGCCTTGGGCCGATTTATCGTCCCAGCACGATTCGCGAGCAAGATCACAAAATGTGAAGGGGCCGCGACATGGTGGCGAAGAAGACCGCCGCGAAGAAGACCTCGACCGCCGGTTCCACCGGTTCCACGGGCGGAACCGGCGGGGCGGCCAAAGACGTCACCGGGAAGAAGTCGACGGTCGCGAAGAAGGCGGCGACGAAGGCGGCCGACAAGACGGCGGCCAAGAAGTCGGCCGCCAAGAAGACGGTGGTCGAGGAGACGGTCGACAACGAGGCGGTGGCCAAGAAGGCCGTGGCCAAGAAGACGGTGGCCAAGAAGGCCGCCAAGGCGCCGGCGAAGAAGGCGGCCGCCAAGAAGGCCCCGGCGGCCAAGAAGGCCGCCGCGAAGAAGAGCGCAGTCAAGAAGAAGGCCGCTTCCGCGGCGCAGGCGCAGCAGACAGGAGCCGCGACAGTGGCAGCGAAGAAGACCGCGGGTGGCGTCAGGACGGCCGAGAGCGATGCCGCGGTTCCCCAGGCACGTACCGGCGAGCTGGCCGTACGCCCCGGTGAGGACCCCTGGACGCCCGAGGAGGTCGCCGAGGCCCGGGCCGAGCTGGAGAGCGAGGTCCTCCGGCTGCGGGCCGAGCTGCTGCACTCCAAGGAGGAGCTGACCGGCCTCATGCGGGACTCCGGGGACGGCGCGGGCGACGACCAGGCCGACACCGGTACGAAGAACATCACGCGCGAGCACGAGCTCGCCCTGGCGGCGAACGCCCGCGAGATGCTGGAGCAGTCCGAGCACGCCCTGGAGCGCCTCGACGCGGGCACCTACGGCCTCTGCGAGGTCTGCGGCAAGCCGATCGGCAAGGCGCGCATGCAGGCCTTCCCGAGGGCCACGCTCTGCGTCGAGGACAAGCAGAAGCAGGAGCGCCGCGGCTGACGGGGCCGAAGGGGTGTGCCGTACCCTCGTGCACAGTCAGGCACCTAGGTTGAGGGACTCACGTGGCAGAGGCGGAGCGCATCATCGGTACGCCGGATTCGGACGACGCTGACGGCGTGGTCGGCCCGGGTGGGGAGACCACGGGCGGAGCGGTCTCGGGCGAGGAGACCTCGGGTGAGGCCGAGGCCCAGGCTCAGCGGCCGAAGGGCAAGCGCAAGATCGTCGCGCTGCTCGTGGTCGCGCTCATCGCGTACCTGCTCGACCTCGGCAGCAAGATGCTCGTGGTCGCCAGGCTGGAGGGCCACGAGCCGATCCAGGTCATCGGCGACCTGCTGAGGTTCGAGGCGATCCGGAACCCGGGCGCCGCCTTCGGCATGGGCGAGGCCTTCACGATCATCTTCACCTGCATCGCGGCCGTGGTGATCGTCGTGATCATCCGGCTCGCGCGCAAGCTCTACAGCACGTGGTGGGCGGTCGCGCTCGGTCTGCTCCTCGGCGGTGCGCTGGGCAACCTGACCGACCGGATCTTCCGTTCCCCGGGCGTCTTCGAGGGCGCGGTCGTCGACTTCATCGCCCCCGCGCACTTCGCCGTCTTCAACCTCGCGGACTCCGCGATCGTCTGCGGCGGCTTCCTGATCGTGATCCTGTCCTTCCGGGGCCTGGACCCGGACGGCACCGTCCACAAGGACTGAGCACTCCCGGCACAAGGCATACTCGACGGGTGAGTACAAGTCCCGAGATCCGCACCCTGCCCGTTCCCGATGGCCTGGAGGGCGAGCGCGTCGACGCCGCCATCGCCCGTATGTTCGGGTTCTCCCGTACGAAGGCGGCCGAGCTGGCCGCCGCCGGGAAGGTCCAGGTCGACGGCGCGGTCGTCGGCAAGTCCGAACGGGTCAGCGGTGGCGCGTGGCTGGAGGTAGAGATGCCTGGCGCCCCGGCGCCGGTGCAGATCGTCGCCGAGCCGGTCGAGGGCATGGAGATCGTCCACGACGACGACGACATCGTCGTGATCATGAAGCCGGTCGGGGTCGCCGCCCACCCGAGCCCCGGCTGGACCGGGACGACGGTCATCGGCGGCCTCGCCGCCGCCGGGTACCGCATCTCCACGTCCGGCGCCGCCGAGCGCCAGGGCATCGTGCACCGGCTCGACGTCGGCACCTCGGGGCTCATGGTCGTCGCCAAGTCGGAGCGGGCGTACACGCTGCTCAAGGCCCAGTTCAAGGAGCGGGTCGTCGACAAGCGCTACCACGCCCTCGTCCAGGGCCACCCGGACCCGATGAGCGGCACGATCGACGCGCCGATCGGGCGCCACCCGAACCACGACTACAAGTGGGCCGTGACCGCCGACGGCAAGGCCTCGGTGACGCACTACGACCTGATCGAGGCCTACCGCGCCGCCTCGCTGCTCGACATCAAGCTGGAGACCGGCCGTACGCACCAGATCCGGGTGCACATGTCGGCCCACCGCCACCCCTGCGTCGGTGACCTCACCTACGGGGCGGACCCGACGATGGCCAAGCGGCTCGGCCTGACGCGCCAGTGGCTGCACGCCGTGCGCCTCGGCTTCGAGCACCCCTCCGACGGGCGCTGGGTCGAGTTCTCGTCCACGTACCCGGCGGACCTGCAGAACGCGCTTGACCGGATCGAGGCAGAGAGCGCGTGAGCACCGGCTACGTTGTACGCGAGGCGATCGGGGACGAGGACAGGGAGGCCTGCTTCGTCGTCCGCCGCGAGGTCTTCGTCGTCGAGCAGAACGTGCCGCAGGAGATCGAGTACGACGCGTACGACGCGACGGCCGTGCACGTCCTCGCCGTGCGCGAGGACGGGCTTCCGCTCGGCACGGGCCGGCTGCTGCACGGCGCCGACGCGGTCGGCAAGACCGGGGGCGACGCCTCCGTCGGCTCGCTCGGCCGCCTCGCGGTCTCCAAGGCCGCGCGCGGCCTCGGGGTCGGCGCGGCGCTCGTCCGCGCCATCGAGGACGCGGCCCGCGAGCGCGGCCTGGCGGCGGTCGACCTGCACGCCCAGACCCACGCGCTCGGCTTCTACGAGCGGCTCGGCTACGAGGTGTACGGCCCCGAGTTCCCGGACGCGGGCATTCCGCACCGCGCGATGCGACGGGCGCTCTAGCCGCCTGCCGCACCGGCCAGTGGGCTTGTGAGCGGCTCCGCACGGCGGTTTGGGGGGATTCGCCCCCTGGCGTGGCAGGGTTGAGGCCCGATCATCGACCGTGCCCGCCGTCCGGCGGCCGGAAGGGCGCCCCGTGGATCAATTGGCCCTGTTGTTCCTGCTGTTGCTGGGCGCGGTGCTCACCGTGCCGCTCGGGGACCGGCTCGGTCTTCCGGCCCCGGTGCTGATGACCGTCATCGGGGCCGTCATGGCGTTCCTGCCCTTCGTGCCGAACGTCGACATCCCGCCCGAGTACATCCTTCCGCTCGTCCTCCCGCCGCTGCTCTACGCCTCCGTGCAGCGCACGTCCTGGCGGCAGTTCGCGGCCAACCGGCGGCCCATCTTCCTGCTCGCCGTCGCCCTGGTCTTCGTCACCACGGCCGCCGTCGCCGCCACCGCCGACGCGCTCCTCCCGGCGCTCCCGCTCGCCGCCGCCGTCGCCCTCGGCGCGCTGGTCGCGCCGCCCGACCCCGTCGCCGCGACCGCCGTCGCCGGCTCGCTCGGCCTCCCGCGCCGGCTCGTCTCGATCCTGGAGGGCGAGGGGCTCTTCAACGACGTCACCGCGATCGTCCTCTACCACGTGGCGATCGGCGCGGCCGTCGGCGGCAGCTTCAGCTGGGAGGGCGCGGGCCTCGAACTCGTCCTCTCCGCCGTCGTCGCCGTGGCCGTCGGCCTCGTCCTCGGCTGGCTCAGCAACAAGCTCATGGGCATCCTCGGCGAGGCCACCCTGCAGACCGGGCTCACCCTCCTCGTCCCCTTCGTCGCCTACGTCCTCGCCGAGGAGCTGCGGGGCTCCGGCGTCCTGGCCGTCCTGGTCGTCGCCCTCTACCTGGCCGAGAACGCCCTCGACGCCGACGACGTGATGGGCCGGCTCGCCGGGCAGACCTTCTGGCAGATCGTCGACACCCTCGTGACCGGCATCGCCTTCGGACTCATCGGCCTCGAGCTCCACAACGTCTTCGGCACCGCCGACGGCCGGCTCAGCGAGATGATCGGCTGGGGCGCCGCCGTGACCGGTGTCGTGATCGTCGTACGGCTGCTCTGGCTGCTGCCGGCCACCTGGCTGGCCAAGCGGCTGCACACCCTGCGCGACTACGACGAGGAGATCCCCGTCAGCTGGCGGGAGACCGTCGTCATGTGGTGGTCCGGGATGCGCGGGGTGGCCTCCGTGGCGCTCGCGCTCGCCATCCCCCTGCGTACGGACGACGGACAGCCCTTCCCCGGCCGGGAGGAGATCATCTTCATCGCCTTCTGCGTGATCATGACCACACTCGTCCTCCAGGGACTCACCCTGCCCTGGCTGGTCAGGCGGCTCGGCGTACGCGCCGACACGGACGCCGAGCGCGCCCTGGAGCGGGAGCTCGCGATGCGCGCGTTCAAGGCGGCCAAGCGGCGGCTCAAGGAGGTCGAGGAGACCGAGGAGCTGCCGGAGGAGGTCCAGGAGCGGCTCCAGCGCGGCGCGTTCGACATCGGGGCCCGGATCAGCCCGGACCTGGTGGACGAGGAGCGGCGGGCGGCCTTCGCCGAGCGGGCCGGGCGCCTCAAGGCCGTCCAGCGCATCCAGCGCGAGATGATGTCCGCCGCCCGGCACGAGGTGCTCGCGGCGCGCAGCGAGCCGGGTGCCAACCCCGAGGTGGTGGACCGGGTGCTGCGCCAGCTGGATGTGCGCAGCATGCGGTGAGCGCCGGTTGTCAGGGCCGCCTGGCAGGATGGACCGCATGGACATCATGCTCTTCCACTCGACCTACGGTCTCCGCCCGGCGGTGGAGGCCGCGGCCGAACGGCTGCGGGCCGCCGGCCACCAGGTGCACGTGCCCGACCTCTTCGGGGGCCGGACCGCCGACACCGTCGAGGAGGGCATGGCGCTCCAGAAGGAGATCGGCAAGGAGGAGCTCCTGAAGCGGGCGATCCTGGCCGCCGCTCCCTACTCGGAACGCGCCCTGGTCTACGCGGGCTTCTCCTTCGGCGCCTCGGTCGCGCAGACGCTCGCCCTCGGCGACGACAAGGCGCGCGGGCTGCTCATGCTGCACGGCACCTCGGACATCGCGGAGAACGCCTCCGCCGACGACCTTCCCGTACAGCTGCACCTCGCCGACCCGGACCCCTTCGAGTCGCACGACTGGCTGACGTCCTGGTACCTGCAGATGGGCAGGGCGGGCGCCGACGTCGAGGTGTACCGCTACCCGGGCGCCGGGCACCTGTTCACCGACCCGGACCTGCCGGACTGGGACGAGGCCGCCGCCGAGCAGACCTGGACGATCGCGCTCGCGTTCCTGGAGAGCCTTCAGGAGGACTGACCGCGAGGCTGGGCGGACACGCGCGAGGGCGCGGCGGGGGCTCTCCCGCCGCGCCCTCGGACGTCGGGCGATGGATCAGGAGCGGTACGCCGTCCAGGCGTTGGTCATCCGCGTGACCTGGCCCGGGGTGAACTGGGTCATGCAGGAGTCGTACGTGTAGTCCATGAAGTTCTTGATCGGGTCCAGGCCGGCCTTGGAGGCGCAGCTGTCGCGGCCCGTCGGGCACTCGTACGCCGGGCTGGCCTCGGCCGGGGTGTCGCTCACCGAGTCACCGGCTCCGTTGCAGCCGCCCTGGAACGTGTGGTACAGCCCCATCCAGTGGCCGACCTCGTGCGTCGCGGTGTCGCCCTCGTTGTAGTTGGCCGCGGTGCCGCCCGGCAGCGAGGAGTCGAGGACCACCACGCCGTCCATGGACGGGTTGGAGGCGTACGAGGACGGGAAGGTCGCCCAGCCGAGCAGGCCGCCGCTGAGCTTGGCGGTGTAGAAGTTCAGCGCGCCGGCGCCGCCCTTGCGCAGGGTCTGCTTCATCTGGCGCTCGGCGCTGGAGCCGGAGGCCAGGTTGTACCAGGACGCGTTGTTCGTGTAGTCGGTCGAGGCGAGGGTGAACTGGTAGTTCGTGTTCACGTTGCCGGAACCCTGGCCGCCGTAGGCCGCGTTGAGGACCGCCAGCTGCTTGTTGATGTCGGTGGCTGTCAGCTTGCCCGTCGTACCGCTGTGGATGACGTGGAAGTGGACCGGGACGGTCACCACGGCGGCGGCAGCGGTGGCGGAGGCGCGCCCGTTCGAACGGGCCGCGGCCAGTCTCTTGTCGAGGTCGGCGTCCATGGCCTTGGCCTGGGCCGGGGTGACCTCGTTGGGCTCGGCGCCGTGCTTGTCGGCGCCACGGGCCTTGCGGGCGCCGGAGAGGGCCTCGCCCTCGTGCGGGTCGCACTCCTCGGCGCCGGCCGCGGCGGTCGTGGTGGTGGGCGTCTGGGCGACCGAGGGGGCCGAGAGCGGGGCCAGGGCCAGGGTTCCGGCCATGATGGCGGTGCCGAGCATACGACGTGTCAGACGTGGTGATATACGGACAAGAGCACGCATGGTGACTCCTCGCGGGGGGTGTGCGGAGAGGTGATTCCTCGCCACGGCGGGGAGATTACGCGTCCATGTCAGATCTTGATGAGCATTGATCAAGCCCAATCATTCGTCGTGCATATCGGGGCATCGGGAAGAAAGTCTCCGGTCCGCTCCGGAGTCTGAACGGGGATACGAAACAATCCGCGCGGCATCGACGGGTGGTGTGTCCGGGTTCGGCCAACCGAACTCACCACCCGTCGTGGCGATGTGATCTCCCGTTAACAGAAGGGATCATGGCCGAAAATAGGCCATGCGGTCAGCTCATCGCACCGGCTGGTACACGCGCTCGATCTTCTGCGTCCCGTTCTTCGTCCGGTACGAGCGCTGCCACGCGGTCGTGGCGTCCGGCTTCGTGCGGTCGGAGACCGTGTAGTAGTCCATCTGCGTCCGCTCGGTCGTCACGTCGAGCACGCCGTAGCCGTGGTGGTCCATGTCCACCCACTTCACATGGCGGTTGGCGGCCTTGATGGCGCCGGACGCCACGAGCGAGACCGTGCCCGGCGGCACGTGCAGCAGGTCGGCGAGGGTGTCCGAGGTCACCGAGGTCACCACGAACTCGGTCGCGGCCGACTGCGACAGCGGGTACGTCGCCGCCTTCACCGGTACGTCGTTGGCCCACGCCATGTGGATGTCACCGGTCAGGAACACGGTGTTCCGGATGGACCGCTGGGTCAGGTGCGCGAGGAGCTCCTTGCGGTCGTCCGTGTAGCCGTCCCACTGGTCGACGTTGACCGCGAGCCCCTCCTTCGGCAGGCCGAGCAGTTCGGCGAGCGGGGCGAGGAGGTGGGCCGGCAGCGCGCCGAAGGCGACCGGCGAGATCATCACCGAGGTGCCGACCAGCTTCCAGGTCGCGTCCGAGCCGGCGAGCCCCGACTTCAGCCAGTCCAGCTGGGCGCGGCCGGTGATCGTACGCTCCGGGTCGTCGACCTCGCCCTTGCCGACCGAGGACTGCTGGGAGCGGAAGGAGCGCAGGTCGAGCAGGTGCAGATCGGCCAGCTTGCCGAAGCGCAGCCGCCGGTAGACCGTGCCCTCGGTCGAGGCGCGGACCGGCATCCACTCGAAGTACGCCTGCTTGGCGGCCGCCACCCGGGCCGCCCAGTCGCCCTCGGTGCCCGGAGTGTGGTTCTCCGCGCCGCCCGACCAGGTGTCGTTGGCGACCTCGTGGTCGTCCCAGATCGCGACCATCGGGTGTGTCGCGTGCAGCGCCTGGAGGTCGGCGTCCGTCTTGTACGTGGCGTGCCGGAGCCGGTAGTCGGCCAGCGAGACGATCTCGTGCTTCGGCTCGTGCTGCCGCACCGTGTACGGGGCCTTGGGGTAGGAGCCGCTCGCGTACTCGTAGATGTAGTCGCCGAGATGGAGGATCGCGTCCAGGTCCGTGCGGGCCGCCAGGTGGCGGTACGCGGAGAAGTGGCCGGCCTCCCAGTTGGAGCAGGAGACCACGCCGAAGCGGACTCCCGGCGTGGTGGCGTCGGCGGTCGGGGTGGTCCTGGTGCGGCCGACCGGCGAGACGGCGTCGCCGGCGGTGAAGCGGAACCAGTACGGGGTCTCCGGGCGCAGGCCCCGGACGTCCACCTTCACCGTGTGGTCGCTCGCGGCGGTCGCGTTGGCGGTGCCCTCGGCCGCGGTCCGGGTGAAGGCGCGGTCCTCGGCGATCTCCCAACGGACCGTGACGGCGGGGCCCTTGCCGGAACCCGGCGTGGCGTCGGGGGTGGGGGTGACGCGCGTCCAGAGCAGGACGCCGTCGGGCAGCGGGTCGCCGGAGGCGACACCGTGCAGGAACGCGGGGGCCTCGGAGCCCGCGAGCGCGGGGGAGGCGGCGCCCACCAGGGCAGGGGTGACGACGGCCGTGATTGCGGCGGCCTTCACGACGGTTCTGCGGGTGGGGGCGGGGGATATGTGTCGACTGGTCACGGCCAGTCAGATTACTGACGAGTATGACGAACAGGCAGACGAATACCGGAAAGTTCGCGCACTCGTCGCCCGGTGGTCGGGATGACCCGGGCATAGGGGACGGGTCGGGCCCTCGCCCCGGAGCGGGGCGGGTCCGTGGGAGTGCTCCCACGGACCCGAGCCCGGCACGATCCGAACGAAGAGGCCCTAGGGCCTGTCCGGCGGATCAGGGTCGGACAGGCCGGACAGGCCGGACAGGCCCTAGCCCTTCAGCGCGGGCGTGAGCGCCGCGGTGAACTCCTCGAGCGTCAGCGGCGGGTTCTTGCTGCCCTGGGCGGTCAGCGCCTTGCCGTCCATCTTCAGCGTCGGCGTCCCCGTCACACCGCTCTTCTCGAAAGCCGCCGACATCTTCATCGCCCAGGCGTCGAAGGTGCCGCCCTCCACGTTCTTCTTGAACTCGGCGTTCCCCTTCAGCGCCGGGACCGAGTCCGCGACCTTCAGCAGGTACGAGTCCTTGGCGAACTCGTCCTTGCTCTCCTCCGGGTGGAACTCCGCGGAGTAGAGCGCCGCCTTGTACTTCAGGAACGCCTCGGGGCTCACGTCCAGGGCCGCGCCCAGGGCCGAGAGGGCGTTCTTCGAGCCCTCGCCCTGGTCGGAGTTGTCGATGAAGGTGGCGCCGACGTACTTGAGCTTGTACTTGCCGTCCGTCACGTCCTTGTCGACGGTCGCGCCCACCTGCTGCTCGAACTGCGCGCACACCGGGCAGCGCGAGTCCTCGTAGATCTCCAGGGTCTTCTTGGCGGTCGGCTTGCCGACGACCACCGTCGTGCCGTCCGTGCCCTCGGTGTTCTTGGGCGCGGTGACCTTGGTCTCCTTGCCCGCCGCCTCCCAGTGCGAGGGCTTGTTGGACTGGACGACGGCGTAGCCGACGCCGCCGGCGACCGCCAGGACCGCGACCGCCGACACGGCGACGGTCACCTGGCGGCGCACCTTCTCCTTCTTGGCCTGGCGTTCGCGCTCGACGCGCAGCCGCTCGCGGGCGGCGGCCTTGTTGGTCTGGCTGTTGCGTGCGCTCATGATCGTGATCTCCGTGAAAGTCGAAAGCCCCGAGAGCCCGGAAGGAAGAAAGGGCGATGGGCAGGAAGGGGGGACTGCGGTGCTCAGGCGAGGGCGAAGCCCGAGCGCGGCGGTCCACGCCGTCCGACGGAGTGCACGAGAAGGCGCGTACGGGACGGGCGGGGCCGGTCCACCGGACGGCCCGCCCGGCCGGTGACCGGGCGCGGCGTGCCGAAGAGCGCGGCGACGACCAGCAGGGGCCGGAACGCCAAGGCCGCGACGGCGCCGATCAGCCGGGCCAGCGCCCGCTCGCCGTGCCGCAGCCAGGCCGCCGCGAACAGCCCGACCGACACATGGGCGGCGAGCAGCAGCCACGGCAGGGCCGGCGCGGGGGAGCTGAGCAGGGCGGCGGCGGTCCCGCTCTCCGGCGCGGCGACGCCCGGCAGCGGGGTGCCGACGGCGCCGCCGCACAGCACGTCCACGCCGACCGCGCGCAGCGAACCGGCGACCGGGCCGCCGGCGGGGCCGTAACAGACCGCCTGGCCGGTGGTGAAGATCGTGTCGGCGGCCAGCTCCAGCGGGACGAGCAGCCCGGCGATCGAGCCGAAGCCGCGCTCCCGGCCGGCCAGCGCGTACGCGACGGCGAAGACACCGGCCGAGAGCAGCCCCACGGTCAGCAGGGGCAGGGGCACCTGGGACAGCAGGACATGGGAACCGGCGGACAGCGTCACGACCAGTGCCGTGAAGAGCGCCGCCCGCAGCCCCCTGAGCCGCTTCCCTGATATGTCCATAGTCGCTGGAGAGTGTGCCATGCCTTCCTGTAAGAGGCCCTTAAGGGCAGGCTGTGAACGGCCTGCGGGCCCGGGATCGAACGGCCTACAGGCCCGGGATCCGGCCGTTGCGGAACAGGTCCACGAAGATCTGGTGGTCCGCACGCGCGCGTGCCCCGTAGCTGTGGGCGAAGTCGACCAGCAGGTCCGCGAAGCCCTCCTCGTCGGCCGCGATCGCCGCGTCGATGGCCCGCTCCGTGGAGAACGGCACCAGGGAGTGGCCGCTGGAGTCGTCGGCCGCCGCGTGCATCGTCGCCGTCGCCCGCCCGAGGTCGGCCACGGTCGCCGCGATCTCCTCCGGGTCGTCGATGTCCGACCAGTCCAGGTCCACCGCGTACGGCGAGACCTCCGCGACCAGCTGACCGGAGCCGTCCAGCTCCGTCCAGCCGAGCCACGGGTCCGCGTGCGCCTGGAGCGCCCGCTGCGAGATGACCGTGCGGTGACCCTCGTGCTGGAAGTAGTCCCGTACCGCCGCGTCCGTGACGTGGCGCGAGACGGCCGGCGTCTGGGCCTGCTTCATGTAGATCACGACGTCGTTCTCCAGGGCGTCGCTGTTGCCCTCCAGGAGGATGTTGTACGACGGGAGGCCGGCCGAGCCGATGCCGATCCCGCGCCGCCCGACGACGTCCTTGACCCGGTACGAGTCGGGGCGCGCGAGCGAGGACTCCGGCAAGGTCTCCAGATAGCCGTCGAAGGCCGCGAGCACCTTGTAGCGCGTCGCCGCGTCCAGCTCGATGGAGCCGCCGCCGGAGGAGAAGCGGCGCTCGAACTCGCGGATCTCCGTCATCGAGTCGAGCAGCCCGAAGCGGGTCAGCGAGCGGGCCACGCGCAGGGCGTCCAGGAGCGGGCCCTCGGCCGTGTCCAGGGTGAAGGGCGGCAGCTCGTCGTCCTTGGCGCCGGTCGCGAGGGCGTGGATGCGCTCCCGGTAGGCGGCGGCGTAGATCCGTACCAGCTCCGTGATCTGCTCGTCACTGAGCGCCTTCGCGTAGCCGATCAGCGCGAGCGAGGCGGCGAGCCGCTTCAGGTCCCAGGTGAAGGGGCCGACGTACGCCTCGTCGAAGTCGTTGACGTTGAAGACCAGACGGCCGTTGGCGTCCATGTACGTGCCGAAGTTCTCCGCGTGCAGATCGCCGTGGATCCAGACCCGGCCGGTCCGCTCGTCCAGATACGGGCCGCCGTGCTGTTCCTGGTCGAGGTCCGCGTAGAAGAGGGACGCCGTGCCCCGGTAGAAGGCGAAGGCGGAGCCGGCCATCTTCCGGAACTTCACGCGGAAGGCGGCCGGGTCGGCCGCGAGGAGCTCGCCGAAGGCGGCGTCGAAGACGGTGAGGATCTGCTCACCGCGCTCCGTGGCGGTGGGCTGGGGGACCGACATCGAGGTGCCTCCTGTGACAAGACCGTTCATGACAATTGGTACACGCGTTCTCTGTCTCTCAACGCGCGACCGTACCGCCGAGTGCCCACCGGCTGTCAGTCCGCCGACGTAGACTTCCACGCTGTCCCCCAGACTGTTCGCAGCCTGCCATCCCCCGTTCTCCGGAGGCTCCTCGCCGTGACCAAGCCGCCCTTCACGCACCTTCACGTACACACCCAGTACTCGCTGCTGGACGGTGCCGCGCGGCTCAAGGACATGTTCAACGCGTGCAACGAGATGGGCATGACCCATATCGCCATGTCCGACCACGGCAACCTGCACGGGGCGTACGACTTCTTCCACACGGCCAAGAAGGCCGGCGTCACGCCGATCATCGGCATCGAGGCGTACGTCGCCCCCGAGTCCCGGCGCAACAAGCGGAAGATCCAGTGGGGCCAGCCGCACCAGAAGCGGGACGACGTCTCCGGCTCCGGTGGTTACACCCACAAGACGATCTGGGCGGCGAACGCCACCGGACTGCACAACCTCTTCCGGCTCTCCTCCGACGCCTACGCCGAGGGCTGGCTCCAGAAGTGGCCCCGGATGGACAAGGAGACCATCTCCCAGTGGTCCGAGGGCCTGATCGCCTCCACCGGCTGCCCCTCCGGAGAGCTCCAGACCCGGCTGCGCCTCGGCCAGTTCGACGAGGCCCTGAAGGCCGCCTCCGAGTACCAGGACATCTTCGGCAAGGACCGGTACTTCCTGGAGCTGATGGACCACGGCATCGAGATCGAGCGCCGGGTCCGCGACGGACTCCTGGAGATCGGCAAGAAGCTCGGCATCCCGCCGCTGGTCACCAACGACTCGCACTACACGTACGCGCACGAGTCGACCGCGCACGACGCCCTGCTCTGCATCCAGACCGGCAAGAACCTCTCCGACCCGGACCGCTTCCGCTTCGACGGCACCGGCTACTACCTGAAGTCCACGGACGAGATGTACGCCATCGACTCCTCGGACGCCTGGCAGGAAGGCTGCCGGAACACCCTCCTGGTCGCCGAGCAGATCGACACCGCCGGCATGTTCGAGCCGCGTGACCTCATGCCGAGGTTCGACATCCCGGAAGAGGGCTACACCAACACGACCTGGTTCAAGGAGGAAGTGCGGCGCGGCATGAACCGCCGCTTCCCCGGAGGCGTCCCCGAGGACCGGCAGAAGCAGGCCGAGTACGAGATGGACGTCATCATCCAGATGGGGTTCCCGGGCTACTTCCTCGTCGTCGCCGACTTCATCATGTGGGCGAAGAAGCAGGGCATCGCCGTCGGCCCCGGCCGAGGCTCCGCGGCCGGTTCCATCGTCGCGTACGCCATGGGCATCACCGACCTCGACCCCATCCCGCACGGACTGATCTTCGAGCGGTTCCTCAACCCCGAGCGCGTCTCCATGCCCGATGTCGACATCGACTTCGACGAGCGTCGGCGCGTCGAGGTGATCCGGTACGTCACCGAGAAGTACGGCGCCGACAAGGTCGCCATGATCGGCACGTACGGCAAGATCAAGGCGAAGAACGCCATCAAGGACTCCGCCCGGGTCCTGGGCTACCCGTACGCCATGGGCGACCGGCTCACGAAGGCCATGCCCGCCGACGTCCTCGGCAAGGGCATCGACCTCAACGGCATCACCGACCCCTCGCACCCGCGCTACAGCGAGGCCGGCGAGATCCGCGGGATGTACGAGAACGAGCCGGACGTGAAGAAGGTCATCGACACCGCCAAGGGCGTCGAGGGCCTGGTCCGGCAGATGGGTGTGCACGCGGCCGGCGTGATCATGTCCAGCGAGCCGATCGTCGACCACGCCCCGATCTGGGTGCGGCACACCGACGGCGTCACGATCACGCAGTGGGACTACCCGCAGTGCGAGTCGCTCGGCCTGATCAAGATGGACTTCCTGGGTCTCCGGAACCTCACGATCATGGACGACGCGGTCAAGATGGTGAAGGCCAACAAGGGCCTCGACCTCGACCTGCTGGCCCTGCCGCTGGACGACCCGAAGACCTTCGAACTGCTCCAGCGGGGCGACACGCTCGGTGTCTTCCAGTTCGACGGCGGCCCGATGCGTTCGCTGCTGCGGCTGATGAAGCCCGACAACTTCGAAGACATCTCCGCCGTGTCGGCCCTCTACCGGCCGGGCCCGATGGGCATGAACTCGCACACGAACTACGCCCTGCGCAAGAACAAGCAGCAGGAGATCACCCCGATCCACCCCGAGCTGGAGAAGCCGCTCGAAGAGGTGCTCGCGGTCACCTACGGCCTGATCGTCTACCAGGAGCAGGTGCAGAAGGCCGCCCAGATCATCGCCGGGTACTCGCTCGGCGAGGCCGACATCCTCCGTCGCGTGATGGGCAAGAAGAAGCCCGACGAGCTGGCGAAGAACTTCACCATCTTCCAGGAGGGCGCCCGGAAGAGGGAGTACAGCGACGAGGCCATCCAGGCCCTCTGGGACGTCCTGGTCCCCTTCGCCGGCTACGCCTTCAACAAGGCGCACTCGGCCGCGTACGGCCTGGTCTCCTACTGGACCGCGTACCTCAAGGCGAACTACCCCGCCGAGTACATGGCCGGACTGCTGACCTCGGTCAAGGACGACAAGGACAAGTCCGCGGTCTATCTGAACGAGTGCCGCCGCATGGGCATCAAGGTCCTGCCGCCGAACGTCAACGAGTCGGAGTCGAACTTCGCCGCCCAGGGCGACGACGTGATCCTCTTCGGCCTCTCCGCCGTCCGTAACGTCGGTACCAACGTCGTCGAGTCGATCATCAGATCGCGCAAGGCCAAGGGCAAGTACGCGACCTTCCCCGACTTCCTCGACAAGGTCGAGGCCGTCGTCTGCAACAAGCGGACCATCGAGTCGCTGATCAAGGCCGGCGCCTTCGACGAGATGGGCCACACCCGCAAGAGCCTCGTCGCCCACCACGAGCCGATGATCGACAACGTGGTCGCGGTGAAGCGCAAGGAGGCCGAGGGGCAGTTCGACCTCTTCGGCGGCATGGGCGAGGAGACGAGCGACGAGCCCGGCTTCGGCCTGGACGTGGAGTTCTCCGACGTCGAGTGGGAGAAGTCCTACCTGCTCGCCCAGGAGCGCGAGATGCTCGGCCTCTACGTCTCCGACCACCCGCTCTTCGGCATCGAGCACATCCTGTCCGACAAGTCGGACGCGGCGATCGCCCAGCTGACCGGAGGCGAGCACAGCGACGGCGCGGTCGTCACCATCGGCGGCATCATCTCGGGCCTCCAGCGCAAGATGACCAAGCAGGGCAACGCCTGGGCCATCGCCACCGTCGAGGACCTGGCCGGCTCCATCGAGTGCATGTTCTTCCCCGCCACGTACCAGCTGGTCTCCACCCAGCTCGTCGAGGACACGGTCGTCTTCGTCAAGGGCCGCCTCGACAAGCGCGAGGACGTGCCCCGGCTGGTCGCCATGGAGCTGATGGTCCCCGACGTGTCGAACGCCGGGACCAACGCGCCCGTCATCCTCACCATCCCGACGGTCAAGGTCACCCCGCCCATGATCAGCCGACTGGGCGAGATCCTGGGCCACCACAAGGGCAACACCGAGGTCCGGATCAAGCTCCAGGGCCCCCGCACCACGACCGTCCTGCGGCTCGACCGGCACCGGGTCCAGCCCGATCCGGCGCTCTTCGGCGACCTGAAGGTGCTGCTCGGGCCGTCCTGCCTGGCGGGGTAGTTCCCTACGGGTCCATCGAGGACCACCCGCGCGGAAGGGGCGCGCCCGTCGTCACGGGTGCGCCCCTTCCGGGGTTACGCGCGGTCAGTTGTGACCGAAGCGCTTCTGACGGCCCTTGCGAGCCATGTCGCCGGGAGTCACCTGCGAGGCACGCTGCTCGGCCTGCGACTCCATCGACGACTGCTGCGCCTGCTGGGCGCCGCGCTCGGCCGGCGAGGACTGCTGCTGACTGCGGTTCTGCTTGCGATTCTTGGCCATGGTGATGCCTCCTCAAAGGGATCTCGGGGCCAGGGCCGCTGTCAGACTCACACATGGGGCGAACCGTCGCATTTTGGATCATTACCGACAGTGATCGGTGCGCCGGTCGGCCACCGAGCGTCCACGAAGTGACATTCGCCACGCCGATGATCCAGTTCCGGCCGTCAACCTCCCGACGTTCGGGCAGACTCGAAGGAAATCCGAAGCAACTTCCGATCCCGAGGTTCCCGAAAGAGGGTGGAACACGTGGACCGCTGCGTCGTTCTGGTGGACGCCGGCTATCTGCTGGGTGCCGCCGCGAGCCTTCTCGCCGGGGAACCGGCCCGCTCCAGGATCACCGTCGACCACGCCGCGCTCATCCAGAACCTCCGAGAACGGGCCGAGGCGGACACCGAGCAGCCCCTGCTGCGGATCTACTGGTTCGACGGCGCACCCGACCGGGTGCCCCAGCCCGAGCACCGCAGGCTCCGCGTCATGCCCCGGGTGACCGTCCGGCTCGGCGCGCTGACCCGCAGCGACGGCCGCTGGGCCCAGAAGGGCGTCGACGCGGCCATGCACGCCGAGCTGACCGAGCTGGCCAGGAACCGGGCCTGCTCCGACGTGGTCCTCGTGACCGGCGACGGCGACCTGCTGCCCGGCCTGATGTCCGCCAAGGAGCACGGCGTCGCCGTCCACCTCTGGGCCGTCCAGGCCGCCGACGGCGACTACAACCAGTCCGAGGACCTCGTCGCCGAGGCCGACGAGCGCCGCGTCCTCGACCGGGCCTGGATCACCCGGGCCGTCCGCGCCAAGGACCTCACCGGCCTCTGCGCGCCGCCGCCCGCCCCGCGCCCCGAGATCGCCGCGATCCTCTCCGCCCCGCTGCCCGAGTCGGCGCTCGCCGCCTCCGCCGAGCGGGCCGCGGAGGCGGCGGCCGCGGCAGCCGCTTCCGTACACAACGGGGTCGCCGCGGCCGAGACCGCGGCGCCCGCGTCCGACGAGGACGGGCCGGCGGCCGGCGGGGTGCCCGCGCCGTCCACCGGGAAGGGCGTCCCCACGCCCAAGGACCTGGCCGGGCTCCGCGGGCCCGGCGGCGGACCTGGCGGCGGCCCCGGCGGTCCGGGCGTGCCCGGCGCGCCCCAGCCCGCCGCCACCCTCCGCTGGTCCTCCGACAAGGGCTGGATCGACCGCCCCACCGCGGCCCTCGGCGAGCCGCCCGAGACGGCCTCCCTGCCCACCCTCGCGCAGCTCACCAGCGCCGAGCAGCGCTGGGCGGACCGCGAGGAGGACATCACCACCGTCGGCGGCGACCCCTTCGAGGTCGGGCAGGTGTTCGCCCGCCGCTGGATGGAACGGCTCCCCGAGCAGAGCCACGTCCAGAAGCTCTCCCTCATGTACCCGCGGATCCCGCACCGCATCGACGGCGAACTGCTCCGTTACGCCGCCAGGTTCGGCCTGCTCGCCCACAAGGACGACCAGATCGACGAGCACGACCGGTACGCGATCCGGGCCGGGTTCTGGCGCGAGATCGACGTGCGGGCAGCCGCGGAACGCGCCCCCGCTGGGGAGTAGGCCGGGGGACCCCGTAGGCTCTCCCCCCGTGAGTACGGTGTGCGTGGTGCGGGATCTGGTCAAGACGTACCCCGCCGCGCGCGCTCGGCGGGGGACGCCCGCGACGCCCGAGATCCGCGCCACCGACGGCATCAGCCTCGATGTCAGGGGCGGCGAGATCTTCGGCCTGCTCGGGCCCAACGGCGCCGGCAAGTCCACGCTGGTCCGCCAGCTGACCGGCCTGATGCGCCCCGACTCCGGCACCGTCGAGGTGCTCGGCCACGATCTCGTACGCCACCCGGAGCGCGCCGCGCGCCTGCTCGCCTTCCTCGGCCAGGAGTCCACCGCACTCGACGAGCTGACGGTCTCGCTCGCCGCCGAGACCACCGCGCGGCTGCGCGGACTCTCCGCGCGGGACGCCCGGGCAGAGAAGGACGCGGTCCTCGCCGAGCTCGGGTTGACCGAGCTCGCGGGGCGGCCGCTCAGGAAGCTCTCGGGCGGACAGCGGCGGCTCGCCTGCGTCGCGACCGCGCTCGTCGGCGAGCGGCCGGTCCTGGTCCTCGACGAGCCCACCACCGGGATGGACCCCGTCGCCAGGCGGGCCGTCTGGTCCGCCGTCGACCGGCGGCGCGCCGAGTACGGCACCACCGTGCTGCTCGTCACCCACAACGTCATCGAGGCCGAGACCGTACTGGACCGGGTCGCCGTTCTGGAGCGGGGCAAGGTCATCGCCTGCGACACCCCGACCGGGCTCAAGGAGCGGGTCGCGGGCGAGGTCCGGCTCGACCTGGTGTGGCGCGAGCGCGCCCCGCTGGAGGTGCCCGAGGTCGCCGCGCTGCGCGGGCTCGCGCAGGAGTCGGGGCGGCGCTGGACCCTCCGGCTCGCCCCGGACGAGGCGCGGGCGACGGTCGCGGCGGTGACGGGCGGGGCGGCGTTCGCGGCCCTGGACGACTTCACGCTGGCGACGCCGAGCCTGGAGGATGTGTATCTCGCGCTGGGCGGGGAGACGCAGGGGTTGGTCAAGGCGTGAGGAGCTGTACGGAGTGAGTATCGTGCCCGCCCGGGCAGCGTCGGGGTCGGGGGCCGAGTCGCAGTCGGCGTCGCCGTCGGCGTCGCCTTCGGCCGGGGCCCTCGCGGCTCGGGCCTCCGACGCGCCGTCGGTCGTGAGCCCGGTCGCGCCGCTGGCGCCGCGCGCCCGGCTGCTGCCCGCGCTCGCCGCCGTGTACCGCGCGCAGCTCTCGCGGGCCCGGGTCGCCCGTATCCCCCTGCTCTTCGTGGCGACGTTCCAGTCCGTCGGGATCATGGTCCTGATGCGGGGCGTCGTCGACGGCGGTGCGGAGGCGCGGGCCGTGGTGGCGGGCTCCTCGGTGCTCGTCGTCGCGTTCGTCGCGCTGAACCTGCTCGCCCAGTACTTCGGACAGCTGCGGGCCACCGGCGGCCTCGACCACTACGCCACCCTGCCGGTGCCGCCGGCGGCCGTGGTGCTCGGGGCGGCGGGGGCGTACGCGTCCTTCACCGTGCCGGGGACGGTGGTGACCGCGGTGATCGGGTCGCTGCTCTTCGGGCTGCCGCTCGGCCATCTCTGGATCCTCGCGGCGGTCGTGCCGCTTGCGGGGGCCGCGCTCGCCGGTCTGGGCGCGGCGCTCGGGCTGCTCGCGCCGCGCCAGGAGTTCGCGACACTGCTCGGGCAGCTGGGCATGTCGGCCGCGCTGCTCCTCGGCGTGCTGCCGGCGGAGCGGCTGCCGGGGCCGATCGGCTGGGCGCGGGACCTGCTGCCGTCGACGTACGGGGTGGAGGCGCTGGCCCGGACCTTCGACGCGCGTCCGGACTGGGCGGCGGTCGGCCTTGACCTCGCGGTGTGCGGGGTGGTCGGGGTGCTGTCGCTCGCGGTGGCGACGTGGGCGTATCGCCGGGCGGCGGTCCGCTGAGGCGGGCGGGTTCCGGACCTGGCACGATGGCGGGGTGACCGCACCCCTGACACCGCCTCACCAGCCTCATGAGCCTGAAGAGCCGCCGCGCGACGCGGTGGGATGGCCGGCGCCGTATCCGCACGCTCTGCCGACGGACGACGGGGCCCCGAGCGTGGCCACGGAGCTGCGGCAGGCCGCCGTGGTGGCCGCGGTCTCTACGGTGGCCGGTGTGGCCCTGGGGCTGCTGTGGCTGTGGCTCGCGCCGAGGGTTCCGCTGATCTCGGACGGCAAGGCGGTGTTCCTGCGGGACAGCGAGGGGGAGTCGGCGGTCGGGGCGGACGGCACGTTCGTGCTGCTCGCGCTGGGCTTCGGTGCGCTCGCGGCGGCGCTCGTCTTCCTGATCCACCGGCACGGTGGCGTCGCGCTGGTGCTCGCGCTGGCGGTGGGCGGTGTCCTGGGCTCGGCGCTCGGGTGGGGCGTGGGCACGTTCCTCGGCCCGACCCACGACGTGGTCGCCCACGCGAGGGAGGTCGGCCCGAACATCGTCTTCGACGCGCCCCTGAAGCTGGAGATGTGGGCGGGCGCGCTGCTGGCCTGGCCCTTGGCGGCCATGATCGTCCACCTGATCCTGACGGCCCTCTTCGGCCCGAGGGACCCGGACCCGACGTGGCCCGAGGACCCCCGGCCGACCGCCCCGTCGACCTGAGGCCCCGGGGGCGGGCCCGGAAGGCCGGAAGGCTCCCCCCCAGACCACCCCTCCCCCAAACTCTGACGAGACCGGGGGCTCCGCCCCCGTACCCCCGGAGCGGCGGCTGCGCGCCGCGAGGGGTGGGGGTTCCGCCCCGGCCTTCGGAGGGGCGGGTGTGCGTTGTGAGGGGTGGGGCTTTGGCCCCGGGCCGGGTGCGGCAGCTGTGCGCCGCGGTGGTTGCCGCGTAAGCCGGATCCGCTAGCCTCGGCCGATGTGGGCCAGGACTGCTGCGGTCAAGGTGGTCAGGGCCGTGGGGGTGAGTTCGACCTCCAGGCCTCTCCGGCCCGCCGAGATGCAGATCGTCTCGTGGGTGGACGCCGAGGCGTCCAGGACCGTGCGGAGGCGTTTGCGTTGGCCCAGGGGGGAGATGCCGCCTCGGACGTAGCCCGTCGTGCGTTCCGCCAGGGTCGGGTCGGCCATCGTCGCCCGCTTGCCGCCGACCGCCGAGGCCAGGGCCTTCAGGTCCAGCTGGCCTGCGACCGGGACGACCGCGACCGTCAGTTCGCCGTCGACGTCCGCGACCAGCGTCTTGAAGACCCGGTCGGGGGAGACCCCCAGCGCCTCCGCCGCCTCCTCGCCGTACGAGGGCGACGCCGGGTCGTGGTCGTAGGAGTGGAGCGTGTACGGCACACCGGCCGTCGTCAGGGCCACCGTCGCCGGAGTGCCGCCCGCCTGCTTCTTCTGCTTCTTCGCCACTCCGCGCTCCTCCGTCAGTTCGGGCTCGTCGGCGCCCGGGTCAGCTCCACCGCCGGCAGCGACGGCAGGTGCCGCAGCACTGCCGTCTCCGACCGCAGCAGCGTCAGCTCCTCGCGCAGCCGCGTCGCCGTGTCCGGCGCCTGCAGCAGCCGCTGCTTCGCCGGGGTGTCCAGGACGGCCGCCGCCGCCACCAAGTACGACACCACCGACGGGTCGTCCGGCAGGTCGCTCGTCGTCAGCGACCGCTCCCGCGCCCCCGCCAGCCGCTTCTGGTAGCTCCGGAACGCCCGCAGCACGCCCTCCGCGAGCGTGCCCGCCTCGTCGCCCTGCTCCTCCGGGATCTCCTCGACCTCCGCCACCAGGAACGGACCGCTCGCGTCCACCGACAGCAGCTTCACCCGGGTCGTCCCGGTGGCCATCACCTCGAAGCTGCCGTTCGCCCGCTCCCGGATCGTCGCCGCGTCGGCGATGCAGCCGACCCGGTGGAACGCCTGGATCGGGTCCGGGCCGAAGCCCGCCGCGGGCCCCTTCTCCGGCATCGCCGTCGGGTCCGGCATCCCCGGCGCCGTCGGCGCGACCTCTCGGCCGTCGCGGATCGCGACGACCGCGAAGCGGCGGGGCTCCGACTCATCGGTCTTGAGCAGTTCGCGCATCATGGCGCGATACCGCTCCTCGAACACGTTCAGGGGCAGCACGAGGCCCGGGAACAGCACCGCGTTGAGCGGGAAGAGAGGCAGGCTGGCGGTGGTCACAGCGGTCAAGCGTAATGGCCGCCGGGGCCGCCGCGGTCGGCCTGTCCATGACCGGTCCTCCACCCCGTTCCGCGACCCGTGTCGAGGTCCGTGTGGAGGTGCGTGTCGAGGGGCGTTCTGCGGCCCGTGTCGAGCTCCGCTCCACGGCCGGATTCGTGCCCCGCTGCTCCGTTCCGCCCGCGCCCCGCCTCCCTCAGCGGCGTCCTCCGCGCCACTTCCGCCCGTACCGCGTCCCTCGTCTCCAGGAAGCCGTTCAGCGGATCGTCCCCGACCAGCGCCCACGGGAACGACGTCGCGTACGGGCCGATCCTCCGGAACTCCTCGAACGCCTCCTGCCAGCGGCCCCGCCTGACCAGTACGTACACCAGCAGGTTGCGGACCTCGGCCGGCCACGGATCGCCCTCCGGGTACGCCGCCGACAGCGCGAGGCCCCGGTCCGCCGCCGCGTCGATCCGGTCGTCCGGCATCGGGCCGGTGCCCGTGAGGTACTGGGCGAAGGCCGCGTTGACCGGGAGCACCCGGGCGAGCGAGCCGGGCGGGGCGTCCTCGGCGGCCTGCTCCGCGAAGTCGAAGCACTCGCGGTGCGAGCCGTACCACTGGGCCGAGAGGTAGCGCAGCGCGGCGATGTGGCAGCCGTAGTGGTGCGGGGAGCGGCGCACGGCCTGCTCCCACAGCGACTCGAAGGCCGCGTGCCCGGCGTGCGTGCCGCGCGCGTGGTCCAGGGCGAGGCGCCAGGGCACCGGGTCGCGGGGTGAGGCCTCGGCGGCCGCGTCGATCAGCGGGCCCAGTTCGCGCAGCCGCTCCGCGCGGGCCGGCGACTCCCACGCCCGGCGCACCGCGAGCTCGGCCTTCACGAGCAGCGCGTCAGGGTCGCGCGGGGCGGCCTCCAGCCACTGGGTCAGCCACTCGTCGCGGCTGTACGCGAACGTGGCCAGCCGGGCCACGTACCGGTCCCTGGCCTCCCACTCGGCGCCGTCCCTGGTCGTCGCGAGCAGCTTGGCGGCGGGCTCGGGGTCGGCGAGCGCGGCCGCGATCAGCGCGGGGGCGAGCCGCTCGTCCGGCGCGTCGAGCAGCACGTCGTCGTCCGGCGGCAGTGCGGCGGTGAGCCGCGGTGCGTGCCGGACCAGACGGGCGGTGCCGATCAGGGCGCGGAGCAAAGACATGGTGCGGACCATTGAAAACCGCAGGTGGGAGCGGCGCCAGTGGGGGACTGTGAAGCTTTGGTAGCGGCGGGAAAGTTGTCCTCCAGATGGTCAAGACACCGTAAAGAAAGCGGTGAGGGTTGGCGCAATCCGTCCCCTGCGTCACACCATCCCCACTTGCCTCAGCCCACCTCCATGTTCTCGTCTCGACCGCCTCACCCTCGTCGCAGCAGTCTCGACGCCCCCGCCGCCACCGTCGTCGCCAGCACCCAGCCCAGCAGGATGAGCACCGCCGCGCCCCACTGCCAGGCGCCCTCCAGGCGCCAGTAGCCGTCCTGGCCGAGATTGATCACCGGCAGCAGCAGATCCAGCGCGTACAGCGTGGCGCTCCAGTTCGGCGACTCCTCCGCCTTCAGCGGCACCGGGTCGTAGCGCGAGAACGCCAGCGCGCCCGCCGCCCAGAGCACCGCCATCCACAGCGCCGCCCGGCCCGGGCGGTAGCCGTACGCCACCGTCCAGTCCTGGAGGTAGCCCCAGAGCTTCCCGGCCACCGGCAGCGTCTCCCGGCGTCTGCGCTGCTTGGCGAGCAGCACCTCCCGGGCGTCCGCGTCCTCCCCGCTGTTGCGCAGCACCGTCGCCAGGCGTTCGTACGGCTCAGGGGCGTACTCCGGGGTCGCCGCCGCCACCCACTCCAGGCGCCGCGTCAGCGGGAAGTGGCCGTACGGCACGAGGTTCTCGTAGACGAAGCCGTTCATCGACAGGCCGCCGGGGCCCGGCCAGCTCGTGGAGAGGTCGATCAGGGTGACCACGCGGGCGCCGTTGAGCACCACCCGGCCCTCCTCCGGCTGCTCCCCGTTGAAGCGCAGTTCCGGTGTCACTATCCGGCGCAGCGAGACTTCCTCCCGCTTCGAACCGTCGAGCATGAAGCGCGCGTAGTGCAGGTCCACCGCGTCCCCGAACCGCCCGTCGTCCAGCCGCACCCCGCCGTGGCACTCCACCGGCTTGCGCATCGCCCCGCGCACCGGGGTGTAGCCGATGCCGTACGGGGGAGTGGCCGTGGCGTTCCCCGAGCCCTCGTACACCCACGCCGCGTTCAGATAGAGCGAGCGCTCCACCGTCAGCTGCGGCGCGTTCAGCGCGCGGCGCTGCTGCGCCCCACGGAGCACGCTGCCCCGCAGGCTCAGCGACACCCCGACCTTCGCCCCGCGCAGGCTCAGCTCGCCGTACGTCTCGATCAGCTCCGCCTGGAGGTCCTGCGCGACCACGAGGCCGTCCGCCGTGATCGCCCGGCCGCGCCGGTCCGGCCACACCCGGATCTGGTTGATCAGCAGGTCCGTCCCTATCTGCGCGTCCGTCAGCCGGATGCCGCGCTGGATCCGGCACCTCGGCAGATGCAGATCGCCCTGGGTGTGCAGCCGCGCCGCCTCGATCCGGGGGATCGCGCACTCCACCATCCGCACCGTGCCGAAGCGGGCCTCCGGCAGCACGATCTCCTGGTCGAACCGGCAGCGGTTCCACTCCACGTACGGATCGACCGTCCCGCCGGCCAGATTGAGCACGCCGGTGATCCGCACGCCGCGCAGCTTGAGCGCCGCGACCCGCCCGGAGCGCGCCTGCGGGCCGTCGAGCAGCAGCAGCGCCACCACCTCGGCGCGCACACTGCGCTCCTCGCCCCAGACGTGCGCCCCGAAGGGGTCGTCCCGTGTCGCCTCCCCCTCACTCAGATCACAGGTCCTGCCGATCCGGAAGGCCCGCCACATGACGCGCTCCGGGCCGGTCAGCCCGTCCGGCATTCCGTCCTCGTGCGGCTCGGTCACTGCCGCCCCCTCGCTTTCCACGAACCCGCTTCCCTGGATTCGTACAGCCGTTCTTCCCGCTGAGTGACGGAGTGAACGCTAACGGTCAGCTGTGGCGACAAGACGCCAGAGTGGCTCGTATCAGCCAGTGATACGGGCGTTCGGCGCTTGTGGGGCGTCTGCGAGAATTGACCCGTGATCTCTCGTATCGACCTGCGCGGCGACGCCCTCCCCGAGGGTGGCGCACTGCGCGACCTGCTGCCCCGTGCCGAGTTCGACGTGGAAGCCGCCCTGGAGAAGGTGCGGCCCATCTGCGAGGACGTCCATCATCGGGGCGACGCGGCGCTGGTCGAGTACGCGGAGAAGTTCGACGGTGTGACCCTGGAGCACGTGCGCGTGCCCGCCGAGGCGCTCGCCGAGGCCCTGGAGCAGCTCGATCCGGCCGTCCGGGAGGCCCTGGAGGAGTCCATCCGGCGCACCCGGATCGTCCACCGCGCCCAGCGCCGCTCGACGCACACCACCCAGGTCGTGCCCGGCGGCACCGTCACCGAGAAGTGGATCCCCGTCCAGCGCGTCGGTCTCTACGCGCCCGGCGGCCGCTCCGTCTACCCCTCCTCCGTGATCATGAACGCCGTCCCGGCGCAGGAGGCGGGCGTCGAGTCCGTCGCGCTCGCGTCCCCGCCCCAGAAGGAGTTCGGGGGGCTGCCGCACCCGACGATCCTCGCCGCGTGCGCGCTGCTCGGCGTCGACGAGGTGTACGCCGTCGGAGGCGCCCAGGCCGTCGCGATGTTCGCGTACGGCACCGAGTCCTGCGCCCCCGCCAACATGGTCACGGGACCCGGCAACATCTGGGTCGCCGCCGCCAAGCGGTACTTCACCGGCCGCATCGGCATCGACGCCGAGGCAGGCCCGACCGAGATCGCGATCCTCGCGGACTCCACCGCCGACCCCGTGCACGTCGCCGCCGACCTCATCAGCCAGGCCGAGCACGACCCGATGGCCGCCGCCGTCCTCGTCACCGACTCCGAGGAACTGGCCACCGCCACCGAGGCCGAGCTGAAGACCCAGGTCGCCGCCACCAAGCACATCGACGACCGGATCGTCCCGGCCCTGGCCGGAAGGCAGTCCGCGATCGTCCTGGTCAACGACCTGGAGGACGGCCTCAAGGTCGTCGACGCGTACGGCGCCGAGCACCTGGAGATCCAGACCACCGACGCCGCCGCCCGCGCCGAGCGCGTCCGTAACGCGGGCGCGATCTTCGTCGGCCCTTGGGCGCCGGTCTCCCTCGGCGACTACTGCGCCGGCTCCAACCACGTGCTGCCCACCGGCGGTTGTGCCTGCCACTCCTCCGGCCTGTCCGTCCAGTCCTTCCTGCGCGGAGTCCACATCGTGGACTACACCCGCGACGCCCTCGCCGACGTCACCCACCACGTGGTCACGCTCGCCGAGGCCGAGGACCTGCCCGCGCACGGCGCCGCGCTCAAGGCCCGGTTCGGATGGAAGGTGCCCGAGAGCAAGTGAACACGTACGACACCGTCGGCATCGACGACCTGCCCATCCGGGACGAGCTGCGCGGCAAGTCCCCGTACGGCGCGCCCCAGCTCGACGTCCCCGTCCAGCTGAACACCAACGAGAACCCCTACCCGCTGCCCGAGCCCCTGGTGGCCCGGATCGCGGAGCGGGTCGCCGAGGCCGCCCGCGGCCTCAACCGCTACCCCGACCGGGACGCGATCGAGCTGCGCACCGAGCTCGCCCGCTACCTCACCCGTACGGCGAAGCACCCCGTCGCCGTCGAGAACGTCTGGGCGGCCAACGGCTCCAACGAGGTCCTCCAGCAGCTGCTGCAGACCTTCGGCGGCCCCGGCCGTACGGCCATCGGCTTCGAGCCCTCGTACTCGATGCACGCGCTCATCGCGCGCGGCACCGGCACCGGCTGGATCTCGGGACCGCGCAACGAGGACTTCACCATCGACGTCGAGGCGGCCGAGAAGGCGATCGCCGAGAACCGTCCCGACGTCGTCTTCATCACCTCGCCCAACAACCCCACCGGCACGGCGGTCGCGGCCGAGACGGTCCTCGCGCTCTACGAGGCCGCCCAGGCCGCCAAGCCCTCGCTGGTGGTCGTCGACGAGGCGTACGTCGAGTTCAGCCACCGGGACTCCCTCCTGCCGCTGATCGAGGGCCGCCCGAACCTCGTCGTCTCCCGCACCATGTCCAAGGCCTTCGGCGCCGCCGGGCTCCGCCTCGGCTATCTGGCCGCCCACCCGGCCGTGGTCGACGCCGTACAGCTCGTACGCCTGCCGTACCACCTGTCCGCCGTCACGCAGGCCACCGCGCTCGCCGCCCTGGAGCACACCGATACGCTCCTCGGGTACGTCGAACAGCTCAAGACCGAGCGGGACCGCCTGGTCACCGAGCTGCGCGCGATCGGCTACGAGGTCACCGATTCCGACGCCAACTTTGTCCAGTTCGGCCGCTTCGACGGAGCCGCGGGCTCCCACGAGGTCTGGCAGAAGATCCTCGACCGGGGCGTCCTGGTCCGGGACAACGGCGTACCGGGCTGGCTGCGGGTCACCGCCGGCACCCCTGAAGAGAACGACGCGTTCCTCGACGCGGTCCGTCAGTTGCAGTGTTTTGTGGGGGACACCCCCATGCCCCCGAAGGAGCAGAGCTCATGAGCCGCGTAGGAAGAGTCGAGCGCACCACCAAGGAGACCTCCGTCGTCGTCGAGATCGACCTCGACGGCACCGGCAAGGTCGACGTCGCCACCGGTGTGGGCTTCTACGACCACATGCTCGACCAGCTCGGCCGCCACGGGCTCTTCGACCTCACCGTCAAGACCGACGGCGACCTGCACATCGACTCGCACCACACCATCGAGGACACCGCCCTCGCCCTCGGCGCCGCCTTCAAGCAGGCGCTCGGCGACAAGGTCGGCATCTACCGCTTCGGCAACTGCACCGTCCCCCTGGACGAGTCGCTCGCCCAGGTCACCGTCGACCTCTCCGGCCGCCCCTACCTGGTGCACACCGAGCCCGAGAACATGGCGCCGATGATCGGCTCCTACGACACGACGATGACCCGGCACATCTTCGAGTCCTTCGTCGCCCAGGCGCAGATCGCGCTCCACATCCACGTGCCGTACGGGCGCAACGCCCACCACATCGTGGAGTGCCAGTTCAAGGCGCTGGCCCGGGCCCTGCGCTACGCCTCCGAGCGCGACCCGCGCGCGGCAGGCATCCTGCCTTCCACGAAGGGCGCGCTCTAACTCCATGACCGGCCTCTCCACCATCCTCATCGTCGTCGGGCTCTTCCTCGCCGGCGGTGTGTACTCCTTCTCCAAGCAGCAGCTGCCCAAGGGCGTGATCGTCCTCCTCGCCGTCGCCTCCGTGATGTGCCTGGTCGCGGGCGTCCTGCGGATCCAGGGAATCTGGGAATGAGCAGCGTGAGCACTGTGAGCCCGTCCAAGAAGGTCGTCGTCTTCGACTACGGCTTCGGAAACGTCCGCTCCGCCGAGCGCGCCCTCGCCCACGTCGGCGCCGACGTCGAGATCACCCGCGACTACGACCGGGCGATGAACGCCGACGGACTCCTCGTCCCCGGCGTCGGCGCCTTCTCCGCCTGCATGAAGGGCCTCAAGGAGGCCCGCGGCGAGTGGATCGTCGACCGCCGGCTCTCCGGCGGACGCCCCGTCATGGGCATCTGCGTCGGCATGCAGATCCTCTTCGCCCGCGGCATCGAGCACGGCGTGGAGACCGAGGGCCTGGACGAGTGGCCCGGTACGGTCGAGCCGCTGAAGGCCCCGATCGTGCCCCACATGGGCTGGAACACCGTCGACGCGCCCGAGGACAGCGAGCTGTTCGCGGGCCTCGACGCCGGCGCCCGGTTCTACTTCGTGCACTCCTACGGAGTGCGGGAGTGGACCCTGGAGGTCGGCAACCCGAACATGCGCGCCCCCAAGGTCACCTGGGCCACCCACGGCGAGCCCTTCGTCGCGGCCGTCGAGAACGGCGCCCTGTGGGCGACCCAGTTCCACCCCGAGAAGTCCGGCGACGCCGGAGCCCAGCTGCTGAAGAACTGGATCGGAACGCTGTGAGCAAGCTCGAACTCCTCCCCGCCGTCGACGTCCGTGACGGCCAGGCCGTCCGCCTCGTGCACGGCGAGTCCGGTACGGAGACCTCCTACGGCTCCCCGCTCGAGGCCGCCCTCGCGTGGCAGAGCTCCGGCGCCGAGTGGCTGCACCTGGTCGACCTGGACGCCGCCTTCGGCACCGGCGACAACCGTGAGCTGATCGCCGAGGTCGCCCGGGCCATGGACATCAAGGTCGAGCTCTCCGGCGGCATCCGCGACGACGCCTCGCTCGCCGCCGCCCTCGCCACCGGCTGCACCCGCGTCAACCTGGGCACCGCCGCCCTGGAGACCCCCGAGTGGGTCGCCAAGGTCATCGCCGAGCACGGCGACCAGATCGCCGTCGGCCTCGACGTGCGCGGCACCACGCTCCGCGGCCGCGGCTGGACCCGCGACGGCGGCGACCTCTACGAGACGCTCGCCCGTCTCGACTCCGAGGGCTGCTCCCGCTACGTCGTCACCGACATCGCCAAGGACGGCACCCTGCAGGGCCCCAACCTGGAGCTCCTGAAGAACGTCTGCGCGGCCACCGACAAGCCCGTCGTCGCCTCCGGCGGCGTCTCGTCCCTGGACGACCTGCGCGCCCTGTCCGGCCTCGTACCGCTGGGCGTCGAGGGCGCGATCGTCGGCAAGGCGCTGTACGCCAAGGCGTTCACCCTGGAGGAGGCGCTGGAGGCGGTGGCCGCCGTATGACCGACTCCGTACGCAAGGTGGTGACCGGCGCGCCGTGGGAGGAGCAGTTCGGCTACTCGCGCGCGGTGGAGCTGCCGAACGGCCTGGTCCTCGTCGCCGGCTGTACGTCGGTGATCGGCGGCCAGATCGCCGGCGGAGGCCCGTACGAGCAGGCGATCAACTCCTTCAACGTGGCCTTCGGCGCGCTGAAGAAGCTCGGCCTGGGCGCGCGGGACGTCGTACGGACCCGGATGTACATCACCCACGCACGGGACGTGGACGAGGTCGGCCGCGCCCACAAGGAGCTGTTCGACGCCGTACGCCCGGCGGCCTCGATGATCATCGTGTCCGGCTTCGTCGACCCGAGCCTGGTCGTCGAGGTCGAGGTCGAGGCGTACCGGACCGACCGGACTGACCGGACTGACCGGAGTGAGGCGTCCGACGGAGGTGACGCGGCATGACTCTCGCCGTACGAGTGATCCCCTGCCTGGACGTGGACAACGGCCGGGTCGTCAAGGGCGTCAACTTCCAGAACCTGCGGGACGCGGGCGACCCCGTCGAGATGGCGAAGCTGTACGACGCCGAGGGCGCCGACGAGCTGACCTTCCTCGACATCACCGCCTCCTCCGGCAACCGGGAGACGACCTACGACGTGGTGCGCCGCACCGCCGAGCAGGTCTTCATCCCGTTGACCGTGGGCGGCGGGGTGCGCTCGGCGGAGGACGTCGACAAGCTGCTGCGCGCCGGTGCCGACAAGGTCGGCGTGAACACGGCCGCGATCGCGCGGCCCGAGCTGATCCGCGAGATCGCGGAGCGCTTCGGCCGCCAGGTGCTCGTGCTGTCGGTGGACGCCCGGCGCACGGCCTCGGGCTCCTTCGAGGTGACGACGCACGGCGGCCGCCAGGGCACCGGCATCGACGCAGTCGAGTGGGCCCACCGGGCCGCCGAGCTGGGCGCGGGCGAGATCCTGCTCAACTCGATGGACGCGGACGGCACGAAGGACGGCTACGACACGGAGATGATCGCGGCCGTGCGCAAGCACGTGACCGTGCCGGTGATCGCGTCGGGCGGTGCGGGCAGGCTGGCCGACTTCCCGCCGGCCATCGAGGCGGGCGCGGACGCGGTGCTCGCCGCGTCGGTCTTCCACTTCGGCGACCTGCGGATCTCCGAGGTCAAGGGCGCGCTGCGGGAGGCGGGCCACCCGGTCCGCTGAGTCCGCACCGATCGTAGAGCCCCCGCCGGTTCGTCCGGCGGGGGCTTTTCTCTTGGCCGGATGTGCAGGATGCCGGATGCGCAGGATCGATTGCGCAAGATTGGTTGCGCAATTTCTCTTGCGCAAGTTTTCTTTCGGATCTACGCTGGTTCCATGACCTCGCCCGACAGCCGCCGGATCACCGACCTCGGCACCCTCAAGGCCCTCTCGCACCCGCTGCGCATGAGGCTCTACCGGGCCCTGTTCGTGGCCCGTACGGCCACCGCCTCCCAGCTCGCCGACCAGGTCGACGAGGCTGTCTCGCTGGTCAGCTACCACCTGCGCAAGCTGGCCGACCACGGGCTCATCGAAGAGGCGGAGACCCAGTCGGCGGACGGCCGCGAGCGCTGGTGGCGGCCCAGCTCGTACGGGCTGAGCATCCACGACGAGGACATGCGCGGCGCCCCCGAGCTGATCGCCGCGAGCGACGCCCTCGGGCGCGCCATCAACGACCAGCGCGCCTCGCTCCTGGAGCGCTTCCTCGACGAGCGGCTCACCTGGTCGGACGAGTGGCGCTCGGCGTCCCTCAGCGCCGAGTGGCTGCCCCGCCTCACCGCCACCGAACTCAACGACCTCGGCCAGGAGCTGGAGGCGGTCCTCAGGAAGTACGACCAGCTCGCCCGGGCCGCCGAGGCCGCCGGCGACACCGAGGGCCGCGAGAACGTCGCCGTCCACCTCCACGGCTTCCCCTACCGGTCATGACGGCACCGCTCATGACGGCGACCGCGACCCTCCCCGCCGCCGTCCCCGCCCACCGTGACGGCAACGTCCTGCGCTGGCTCGGCGGGTACTCCGCCTCCGCGCTCGGCGACAGCGTCTACTACATCGCCCTCTCCTGGACCGCCGTCCGCGGCGGCACCCCCGCCGAGGCCGGGCTCGTCATGGCCGTCAGCGCCGTCCCGCGCGCCCTGCTCATGCTTGGTGGGGGAGTGATCGCCGACCGCTTCGGACCGCGCCGCGTCGTCATCGTCTCCGACACCGTCCGCTGCCTCGTCGTCCTTGGCGTGGCGGGACTGCTCCTGCTCAGCAGCCCGACCCTCTGGGTGCTCGCCGCCGTCGCCCTCGTCTTCGGCACCGTCGACGCCCTCTTCCTGCCGGCCGTCGGAGCCCTTCCGCCCCGGATCGCCGCCCGCGACCAGCTCGCCCGGGTCCAGGGCATGCGCGGCCTCGCCCAGCGGACCGCGCTCGTCCTCGGCGCCCCGCTCGGCGGCCTCGCCGTCGCCCTCGGCGGACCGGCCGCCGCCTTCGGGGTCGCCGGACTCCTCTTCGCGGCCTCCCTGCCGCTGCTCCTCGCGCTGCGGATCGCCCCGCTGCCGGGCGGCGGGCCTGCCCGGGACGGCACGGCCCTGCGCGACCTCACGGACGGCCTGCGCTACCTCCGCCGGCACCGCGTCCTCGGCCCGCTGATGATCGTCGTCGCGCTCAGCGACCTCGGCTTCGTCGGCCCCCTCAACGTCGGCCTCGCCCTCCTCGCCGACGCGCGCGGCTGGGGCGCCTCCGGCATCGGCTGGGTCCTCGCCGGATTCGGTACGGGAGCGGGCGCCGCGTCCCTGCTGCTGACCGTGCGGGGCCGAATACCCCGCGCCGGGGCGGTCCTGGGCTGGACGATCGCCCTCGGCTCGGCCTCCCTGGGCGCCCTCGCGTACGTACCCGAGCTGCCGGTCGCCGTGGCCCTCGCGCTCTCCGTCGGCCTGCTCGCGGGGCTCAGCGGCGCCCTGTGCGGCGCGCTCACCCAGACCGAGTGCGACCCCGCGTACCTCGGTCGGGTGACAGCGGTGACCAGCTTCGTCAGCCTGGGCCTCGCCCCGCTGAGCTTCCCCCTCACGGGCGCGGCGGTCGGCCTGTGGGGCCTCGGCCCGGTGTTCGTGGCCAGCGCGGCGATGTGCGCGCTGGGCGGGGTGTACGGCCTGTCCGTCACCGCTCTGCGCCGGGCGGAGCTCCCGGGCGGCAAGCGCCCGGGTACCTCCTAGATCCCGAGCTGCTTCGTGTCGTGCAGGCGCTCGATCGCGTCCTGGTCGCCGTCCAGCTCCACCTTCGCCACGTCCTGGCGGCCGAAGACGAACATGGTCAGCTCGCCCGGTTCGCCGGAGACCGTCACCACCGGGGTGCCCTTGTGGGCGACCGCCGTCTGACCGTTCGGGCGGCGGAGCACCAGGCCCACCGGGGCCCTGCGGCCGAGGAGGCGGGCGCCCTTCTCCAGACGCGACCAGAGCGCGTCCGAGAAGACCGGGTCAAGGTCGCGCGGCGACCAGTCGGGCTGGGCCCGCCGTACGTCCTCCGTGTGGACGTAGAACTCGACGACGTTCGCCCCCTCGTCCACCTGCTTGATGGTGAACGGCGACATCCGCGGCGGCCCCGTACGGATGAGCTGGATCAGCTCCTCGTACGGCTTCTCCGCGAACTCCGCCTGCACCCGGTCGAGCCTCGTCTTCAGCGCCGGTACGAGCGTTCCGGCGGCCGCGTCCGGGCGGCGCTCGCGCACCACCACATGGGCCGCGAGGTCCCGGGTCCGCCAGCCCTCGCAGAGCGTCGGAGCATCGGGCCCGGCCGCCTCCAACAGGTCGGCGAGCAGAAGGCGTTCACGCTTGGCATGGGTCGACATGCCCGCCAGCGTACGACCGCGGACCGCGGTCCGCCCAGTGGACGCCCACCTGGGCATACCCCCGGACCACGGCACAATGGCCCCATGAGCAGCAATCTCGACCCGGCCATCGCCGCCCGCCTCAAGCGCAGCCCGGACGGACTCGTCCCGGCCATCGCCCAGCAGTACGACACCGGCGAGGTGCTGATGCTCGGCTGGATGGACGACGAGGCCCTCCACCGCACCCTCACCACCGGCCGCTGCACCTACTGGTCCCGCAGCCGCCAGGAGTACTGGGTCAAGGGCGACACCTCCGGCCACGTCCAGCACGTCAAGTCCGTCGCCCTCGACTGCGACGCCGACACCGTGCTCGTCAAGGTCGACCAGGTGGGGGCCGCCTGCCACACCGGCGCGCGGACCTGCTTCGACGCCGACGTCCTGCCCCTGGGCAAGTAGGGTCTGGCGCCATGGATCTCGAGACCTTCCGCAAGCTGGCGGCCGACCGCCGTGTGATTCCCGTCAGCCGCCGGCTCCTCGCGGACGGCGACACCCCGGTCGCGCTCTACCGCAAGCTCGCCGCCGAGCGCCCCGGCACCTTCCTCCTCGAATCCGCCGAGAACGGCCGCTCCTGGTCGCGCTACTCCTTCATCGGCGTCCGCAGCGACGCCACGCTCACCGTCCGCGACGGGCAGGCCCACTGGCTCGGCACCCCGCCCGTCGGCGTCCCCACCGACGGCGACCCGCTGGCCGCGCTCCGCGCCACCGTCGAGACCCTCCACACCCCGCGCGACCTCGCCTCCGGCATGCCGCCCTTCACCGGCGGCATGGTCGGCTACCTCGGCTACGACATCGTCCGCCGCCTTGAGCGCATCGGGGACTCCACCCGCGACGACCTTGAGCTGCCCGAGCTGACCATGCTCCTGACCAGCGACCTCGCGGTCCTGGACCACTGGGACGGCTCGGTCCTGCTGATCGCCAACGCGATCAACCACAACGACCTGGAGACCGGCGTCGACGAGGCGTACGCCGACGCGGTCACCCGGCTCGACGCCATGCAGGCCGACCTGGCCCGCCCCGTCGCCTCCGTCCCCGTCGCCCTCCCGCCCTCCGAACTGCCGGAGTTCTCCGCGCTCTGGGGCGGCCCGGCCTACCAGGACGCCGTCGAGGACATCAAGGAGCGGATCCGGGCGGGCGAGGCCTTCCAGGTGGTGCCCTCGCAGCGGTTCGAGACCCCCTGCCACGCCTCCGCGCTCGACGTCTACCGGGTGCTGCGGGCCACCAACCCGTCCCCGTACATGTACCTCTTCCGCTTCGAGAACGGCTTCGACGTCGTCGGATCCAGCCCCGAGGCCCTCGTGAAGGTCGAGGACGGGCAGGCGATGGTCCACCCCATCGCCGGCACCCGGCACCGCGGAGCCACCCCGCAGGAGGACCACGACCTCGCCGAGGAGCTGCTCGCCGACCCCAAGGAGCGCGCCGAGCACCTGATGCTCGTCGACCTCGGCCGCAACGACCTCGGCCGGGTCTGCGAGCCCGGCTCGGTGGAGGTCGTCGACTTCATGTCGATCGAGCGGTACTCGCACGTCATGCACATCGTCTCGACCGTCACCGGACAGGTCGCCGAGGGCCGCACGGCCTTCGACGTCCTCACCGCCTGCTTCCCCGCCGGCACGCTCTCGGGCGCCCCGAAGCCACGCGCGATGCAGATCATCGAGGAGCTGGAGCCGTCCCGGCGCGGACTGTACGGCGGGTGCGTCGGCTACCTCGACTTCGCCGGCGACTCCGACACCGCCATCGCCATCCGTACCGCCCTGCTGCGCGACGGCACCGCGTACGTGCAGGCCGGAGCGGGTGTCGTCGCCGACTCCGACCCGGTCGCCGAGGACAACGAGTGCCGGAACAAGGCCGCCGCCGTCCTCCGCGCCGTACACACCGCCAACCGGATGAACGCGTCATGACGGCGTAAGGGATAGTGGGGTACGTGAGTGCTGTTCCCGTACCCCAGCCCCGAGCCGCTCGCGCGAGCGGCGCTGCCGCCGCGCCCGGCGGCCGCCGCAGCCTCGGCGCGGCTCTCCTGCTCGGCGCCCTCGGTGCCACCGTCGTACTGCTGTCCTCGGGCCAGATCTGGGCCCAGGGCACGGCGTCGGTCGGCGGCGGCACGGTGCCCGTCGAGGCCGACGGCGGCGCCGTCACGGGCGTACCGACGGCGCTCGCGATCGTCGGCCTCGCCGCGCTCGTCGCCGTCTTCGCCGTCCGCCGCACCGGACGCACCCTGGTCTCCGGCCTGCTCGCGCTCAGCGGAGCGGGCGCGGCGGTGGCCGCGTTCCTCGGCGCGTCCGACAGCGACGCGCTTGACGCCGAGGCCGCCCGGATCTCCGGCGACACCTCGGCGGCGGTCGCGCACCTCAGCCACACCGCCTGGCCGTACGTCACCGCCGGCGGCGCGCTCCTGATCCTCTTCGCGGGGCTGCTCGCGCTGCGCTTCGGCACGAGCTGGCCGGCGATGGGCGGCCGCTACGAGCGCGCCGGCGCCCCGCGCGCCGGGCGCCCCACGCCCCGCGCGGCGGCGGCGCCGGACCGGCCCGAGGACCTGTGGAAGGCCCTGGACCGCGGCGAGGACCCGACTCGCGAGGACTGACCGCGGGGTCGCGCGAGCTTCGGCTGCCCGCGGCGGACACGACGCGTGATCGTCGGGCCACCCCGATTCATCCTCGCGCCCCTGTGTGCGGGACAATGAACCACGAGTGTCCGCGCACGCGAGACCTCACCTTCGAGCCACCACCGAGCAACAGCAACGAGGAGCAACTCATGGCGGGCAGCGCCCACGGACACACCCCGGCCGCCTGGACCGGTGTCATCATCTCCTTCATCGGCTTCTGCATCGCCGGAGTCTTCATGGTGGCCGCCAACACGGCCGGCTTCTGGGCCGGCATGGCCGTCATCGTCCTCGGCGGTGTCGTCGGCCTGGCGATGAGGGTGGCCGGCATGGGCATGCCGAAGGAATCGGCGGCGGTCGCCGCGGCCCGCGAGGCGGCGACGCTGAAGGCGCGCGCCTGACGGCAGCGGCACACACGACACGCGCGAAGGCGCAGTCCGGCGAGGCCGGGCTGCGCCTTCGCGCGTCAGGCGCGAGAATCACCGCGTGAACCCGAAGCCGACGCCCCCCGCGAACCACGATGCCTCTGCCACGGACGAGCCGGGTGGGGCTCAGGTGCCGTCTGGGGCTTCCGGGGGCGTGGACAGCCCGTACGGGCCCGTAGGCGCCGTAGGCGCTCCTGCGGGTCCTTTCGGGCCGGTGGCGCCCCGACGGGCGCCTAGGGCGCTCGGAGTGCGGCTGCTCGCGCCGCTCGGGACGCTCGCCGGTGTCGTCGCCGCGTTCGCGTACGTCGGGGCAGTCGACCCCAACGAACCCGGGCACTATCCCGTCTGCCCGCTCCTCCGCTTCACCGGCCTGTACTGCCCCGGCTGCGGCGGCCTCCGCAGCGCCCACGCCTTCGTCCACGGCGACCTCCCCGCCGCCTTCGGCGCCAACGCCCTCGCCGTCGTCGGCTACGGCCTCTTCGCCGTCGTCATGGCCGTGTGGCTGATTCGCGCCGTACGCGCCGTGCCCATGAGGGTCGCGATCAGCCCCGCCTGGTGGTGGGGGATCGGCGCCGTTCTCGCCCTCTTCACCGTCGTACGGAACCTCCCCTTCGGCTCCGCGCTCGCCCCATGACCCCTCCCGCGAAGTCCCAGCAAGTGGGACGCACGTCGGCCGGATGCGGGTCCCGGGCCCTCGGGCGGATACCATCGACGTGGCTGAACCTGGTTCATCCGCACGACCGTCACCATCACCGTCCCGGAAGGGGGCCTCTCGCGTGAGTGTGCTCGACGAGATCATCGAAGGCGTACGCGCCGACCTCGCAGAGCGGCAGGCGCGGGTCTCCCTCGACGAGCTCAAGGAGCGCGCCGCCAAGGCGCCGCAGGCCAAGGACGGCGTCGCCGCACTGCGCGGCGAGGGCGTCACCGTGATCTGCGAGGTCAAGCGCTCCAGCCCGTCCAAGGGCGCACTCGCCGCGATCGCCGACCCGGCCGGCCTCGCCGCCGACTACGAGGCGGGCGGCGCCGCCGTCATCTCCGTGCTCACCGAGGAGCGCCGCTTCGGCGGTTCGCTCGCCGACCTGGAGGCCGTCCGGGCCCGGGTCGACATCCCGGTGCTGCGCAAGGACTTCATCGTCACGGCGTACCAGCTGTGGGAGGCCCGGGCCTACGGCGCCGACCTCGCGCTCCTGATCGTCGCCGCCCTCGAGCAGGAGGCCCTCGTCTCCCTCATCGAGCGCGCCGAGTCCATCGGCCTCACGCCGCTGGTCGAGGTCCACGACGAGGACGAGGCCGAGCGCGCCGTCGACGCGGGCGCCCGGATCATCGGCGTCAACGCGCGGAACCTCAAGACCCTCAAGGTCGACCGCTCCACCTTCGAGCGGGTCGCCCCGGAGATCCCGGCCGGCATCGTCAAGGTCGCCGAGTCCGGCGTCCGCGGGCCGCACGACCTCATCGCGTACGCCAACGCCGGCGCCGACGCGGTCCTGGTCGGCGAGTCCCTCGTGACCGGCCGCGACCCCAAGGCCGCCGTCGCCGACCTCGTCGCCGCCGGCACCCACCCGGCCCTGCGCCACGGGCGGGGCTGACCCCGCCATGACCTCGTACCGCGTCACGTCGCCGCTCACCCACCCGGGTGGGTTCGGCGCGGCCGCGGTGACGACGCGCGCGATGCGCACCCGGCTCCGTACGGCTGCCGCGCCCGCCCACGCCCCGCTCGCCCGAGGCTGCCGCCCGCGCGGCTGCCGCGCGCCCGCGCGGCGGGTCCACGGGCGCCGTGTGCGGTACGTGATCGGCAGCGAGCCGGGCCAGGTCAACGGGATGCGATGGCGCGCGCGCCTCGCGCGCGTCTTCACGTAGAGCAACGCCGCCTGGCCGAGGCAAGGCCCCCGCCCCACCCCCGTGTGGGCAATCGTCCCGCTTGGGGGTCCCCCCTGGACGAAGTCCTTGGGGGAGGGACGGGTGGGCACACGGGACGGCGCCCTTCGCGGGCGCGTCCGCTCCCTGTGCCCCCGCCACCACGAGGGCGCCGCACCCGTGCACCGCAGGGACCGGGAGCCTGGGCACAACAGTGGGGGCCGGGACGCCACGCGTTGCCGTACGTGAGCTCGTCGCGCGCATAACGTGACCATCACCCAGCACGTCATCGGGGCATCCGCCCCGCGAGGAGCAGTCGCATGTCCAGCGAGTTCTTCCTTCCCGACCTCGACGGTCAGGTTCCGAGCGCCGAGGGCTACTTCGGCGCCTACGGTGGCAAGTTCATCCCGGAGGCCCTCGTCTCCGCCGTGGACGAGGTCGCCGTCGAGTACGACAAGGCCAAGGCCGACCCCGAGTTCGCGCGCGAGCTCAACGACCTGATGGTCAACTACACCGGCCGCCCGAGCGCCCTCACCGAGGTCCCCCGGTTCGCCGAACACGCGGGCGGTGCCCGGGTCTTCCTCAAGCGCGAGGACCTCAACCACACCGGCTCGCACAAGATCAACAATGTGCTCGGGCAGGCCCTGCTCACCAAGCGCATGGGCAAGACCCGGGTCATCGCCGAGACCGGCGCCGGCCAGCACGGGGTCGCCACCGCCACCGCGTGCGCGCTCTTCGGGCTCGAATGCACCATCTACATGGGCGAGATCGACACCCAGCGCCAGGCGCTGAACGTCGCCCGGATGCGCATCCTCGGCGCCGAGGTCATCCCGGTGAAGTCCGGCAGCCGCACCCTCAAGGACGCCATCAACGAGGCGTTCCGCGACTGGGTCGCCAACGTCGACCGTACGCACTACCTCTTCGGGACCGTCGCCGGGCCGCACCCGTTCCCCGCCATGGTCCGCGACTTCCACCGCGTCATCGGCGTCGAGGCCCGCCGGCAGATCCTGGAGCGCGCGGGACGGCTCCCCGACGCGGCCGTCGCCTGCGTCGGCGGCGGATCCAACGCCATCGGGCTCTTCCACGCCTTCATCCCGGACGCCGACGTGCGCCTCATCGGCTGCGAGCCGGCCGGCCACGGCGTCGAGACCGGCGAACACGCCGCCACCCTCACCGCGGGCGAGCCCGGCATCCTGCACGGTTCGCGGTCGTACGTCCTCCAGGACGACGAGGGCCAGATCACCGAGCCGTACTCGATCTCGGCCGGTCTGGACTACCCGGGCATCGGCCCGGAGCACGCGTACCTCAAGGACACCGGACGCGGCGAGTACCGCGCCGTCACCGACGACGCGGCCATGGGGGCCCTGCGGCTGCTCTCCCGCACCGAGGGCATCATCCCGGCCATCGAGTCCGCGCACGCGCTCGCCGGGGCCCTGGAGATCGGCAAGGAGCTGGGCCCCGAGGGTCTGCTCCTGGTCAACCTCTCCGGGCGCGGCGACAAGGACATGGACACGGCGGCCCGCTACTTCGGGCTGTACGACGGAACCGAGGGGGACACGAAGTGACGACCGGGAACATCCAGCTGCTCAGTGACACCCTGGCGAAGGCCAAGGCCGAGAACCGCGCCGCGCTCATCGCCTACCTCCCGGCCGGCTTCCCGACCGTCGACGGCGGCATCGAGGCGGTCAAGGCCGTCTTCGAGGGCGGCGCCGACATCGTCGAGGTCGGTCTCCCGCACAGCGACCCGGTCCTCGACGGCCCCGTCATCCAGACCGCCGACGACATCGCTCTGCGCGGCGGCGTGCGGATCGCCGACGTCATGCGGACGGTACGGGAGGCCTTCGAGGCCACCGGGAAGCCCGTCCTGGTCATGACGTACTGGAACCCCATCGACCGCTACGGCGTCGAGCGGTTCACCGAGGAGCTGGCCGCGGCCGGCGGCGCCGGCTGCATCCTGCCGGACCTGCCCGTCCAGGAGTCCGGCCAGTGGCGTGAGCACGCCGAGAAGCACGGTCTCGCGACCGTCTTCGTCGTCGCCCCCAGTAGCAAGGACGAGCGGCTCGCCACCATCACGGCCGCCGGCTCCGGCTTCGTCTACGCCGCCTCGCTCATGGGCGTCACCGGCACCCGCGAGTCCGTCGGCGCCGAGGCGGCCGACCTCGTCCGCCGCACCCGCGCCACGTCCGATCTCCCCGTCTGCGTCGGCCTCGGCGTCTCCAACGCCGGACAGGCCAAGGAGGTCGCGGCCTTCGCCGACGGCGTCATCGTCGGCTCCGCGTTCGTCAAGCGGATGCTCGACGCCGACGACGAGGCCGCCGGACTCGCCGCCGTAAGGGAACTGGCGGGCGAACTCGCCGAGGGTGTCCGCAGAGTTTCGTAGCCCGTTCGGGTGGATTTGTGACCGGGGAGGCGCGTCCGCGCCTCCCCGGTTCGTTGCTCCGGACGTGAGCAAGAAGAACAGTGACGGTAACGGTAATCGGAGTGCGCGGGAGCTGCTCCAGCAGCAGCGCGAGCGCGCCAGGGCCCGCGACAAGCAGCGGCGCGTCCTGATCGTGTCGGCCGCGGTCGTCGGCGTCCTCGGCCTGGCCGCGGTCGTCGGCGTGATCGCCGCCAACACCGGCGGCAAGGACGGCGGCTCGGACAAGGCGGGCCCGGTCGTCGCCCCGACCGGCGCGGTCGAAGGGGACAAGCCCGCGATCCCCACGGGGAAGTCGGACGCCCCGTCGACGCTCGCGATCTGGGAGGACTTCCGCTGCCCGGCATGCGCCTCCTTCGAGAACGCGTTCCGGGACACCATCCATGAACTGGAGGCCTCCGGCGCGCTCAAGGCCGAGTACCACCTCGCCACCCTCATCGACCGGAACATGGGCGGCAAGGGCTCGCTGCGCGCCGCGAACGCGGCCGCGTGCGCCCAGGACGCCGGGAAGTTCACGGCGTACCACGACACGCTGTACATCAACCAGCCGCCGGAGACGGACGACACCTTCGGGGACAACGCCGAGCTGATCGAGCTCGCGGCGAAGGTGCCCGGCCTCGACACGCCGGACTTCCGCAGCTGCGTCGAGGACGGCACGCACGACAGCTGGGTCGGGAAGTCGAACGAGGCCTTCGAGAAGGGCAACTTCCAGGGCACGCCCTCGGTGCTCCTGAACGGAGAATCGATCTTCCCGCAGAAGGGGAGCGAGCAGATCTCCCCGGAGAACCTGAAGAAGTGGGTCGCCGAGGCCAACAAGGGCAAGAAGGCGGGCACGGCCTCGCCGTCGGCGGGCTGACCGTCCACGGGGGCCGGATTCGCCCGGCGAGATCCCCTTGGTCGATCCTCTTAGTTACTCAGACGTTGCCGGGTGGGCTGCCGTGACGCCCGCCCGGCAAGGTAGCGTCGGTCCTGCCATGGACCTTGCCTTCATTCCCAGCCCGTCGACCGGTGTCCTCCACCTCGGACCGGTTCCGCTGCGCGCCTACGCCTTCTGCATCATCCTCGGTGTCTTCGTCGCCGTCTGGTACGGCAACAAGCGCTGGATCGCCCGGGGCGGCAAAGCCGGCACCGTGGCCGACATCTCCGTCTGGGCGGTGCCCTTCGGTCTCGTCGGCGGCCGGCTCTACCACGTCATCACCGACTACCAGCTGTACTTCAGCGAGGGTGAGAACTGGGTAGACGCCTTCAAGATCTGGGAGGGCGGCCTCGGCATCTGGGGCGCCATCGCCTTCGGCGCGGTCGGCGCCTGGATCGGCTGCCGCCGCCGCGGCATCCCGCTCCCCGCGTACGCCGACGCCATCGCGCCCAGCATCGCCCTCGCCCAGGCCATCGGCCGCTGGGGCAACTGGTTCAACCAGGAGCTGTACGGCAAGCCGACCGACCTGCCCTGGGGCCTGGAGATCAGCGCGGGCGCGAACCGCGAGGCCGGGATCTACCACCCGACCTTCCTCTACGAGTCGCTCTGGTGCATCGGCGTCGCGCTCCTGGTCGTCTGGGCCGACCGCCGCTTCAAGCTCGGACACGGCCGGGCCTTCGCCCTGTACGTCGCCGCGTACTGCGCGGGCCGCGCGTGGATCGAGTACATGCGGGTCGACGAGGCGCACCACGTGCTCGGCCTGCGGCTGAACGTCTGGACGGCGATCGTCGTCTTCGTCCTGGCCGTCGCCTACATCGTGATCTCGTCGCGGCTCCGCCCGGGGCGCGAGGAGATCGTGGAGCCGGAGCGCGACAAGCCGGTCGGCGGCAAGGCCGCGAACGGGGCCGACCCGGAGGACGGGGCCGCTGAGGGCGAGGGCGGAACCGCTCTGTTCGAGGTCCTCGGCGACGATGCGGCCGACGCACCTGCGGACGGTGCGGAGTCGCCCGCCAAGGGCTGACGGGCATCCATCGGGCTTTCTCAGGGCCGCCGGGACCTTCTGGTCCCGGCGGCCCTGTCGTTTCCTCGCGGTCAGCAGAATCGGGCCGCCAGGGTGAGGACGCGGCGGGCGCCCTCGACGACGGCCGCGTCGACGAAGCGGCCGTCCGGGAGGGCCAGGGCGCCCTCCTCCGCCTCGGCGGCCTTCACGACCTCCTCGGCCGCCGCCAGCTCGTCGGGGGTGGGGAGGTAGGCCTGCTCGATCACGGGGAGCTGGCGGGGGTGGATCGCGGCCCGGCCGAAGAAACCCAGGGCGCGGCCGCGGGCACAGCTCGCCGCCAGGGCGTCCAGGTCGCGGATGTCGGGGTGCACCGACTGGGCCGGTGGGGGCAGGGCCGCCGCGCGGGCCGCGACCACCAGACGGCCGCGCGACCAGTCGAGGCCGCTGTCGCCCCGTACCCCGAGGTCGGCGCGGAGGTCCGCCTCGCCGAGGGCGATGCCGTGGACGGCGGGGTGGGCGGTGGCGATGGAGTACGCGCGCTCGACGGCGAGGGCGGTCTCCAGGAGGGGGTAGAGGGGGATTCCGCTGGTGACGTCGGTGACGGCGTCGGCGATCCGGTGGATGTCAGTGGCGTGTGTCACCTTGGGAACACGGAGACCGCGGAGGCCGGGGAGGGGGGCCAGTGTGGGGATGTCGCGTGGGGTGTGGATGCGGACATGGATCGGTACGGAGTGGGGGTCGGAGAGCAGATCGGCCGTGGCGTCGAGCGCGTACGCCTTGCGGTCCGGGGCGACCGCGTCCTCCAGATCGACGATGACCACGTCGGCGCCGGAGGCCAGGGCCTTCTGGACGACGGCGGGGCGGTCGCCGGGGGCGTACAGCCAGGTGAGGGGGAGGGGCGTGGTCCTCATACGGCTCCTTCGCCGCGCAGGGCGCCGATCTCGGCGGGGGTGAGGCCGAGTTCGGCGAGGACCTCGGCGGTGTCCGCGCCGTGCGGGCGGCCGGCCCAGCGGATCGCGCCGGGGGTCTCGGAGAGCCGGAAGAGGACGTTCTGCATCCGGATCGGCCCCAGTTCGGGGTCCGGGACCTCGGTGACCGTGTTCAGGGCGCGGAACTGCGGGTCGGCCATCACGTCCCGGACGTCGTAGACGGGCGCGATGGCGGCCTCGGCCTTCTCGAAGGCGGCCAGCGCCTCGTCCCGGGTGTGGCGGGCGATCCAGGAGCCGACCGCCTCGTCGAGGACGTCCGCGTGGGCGGCCCGGCCGGCGCCGTCGGCGAACCAGGGCTCGTCGATCAGCTCGGGGCGGCCGACCAGGCGCAGGACGCGTTCGGCGATCGACTGGGCCGAGGTGGAGACGGCGACCCAGGCGTCGTCGGCCGTGCGGTACGTGTTGCGGGGGGCGTTGTTGCGCGAGCGGTTTCCGGTGCGGGGCTGGACGTAACCGAGCTGGTCGTACCAGAGAGGGTGGGGGCCGATGACGGAGAGCATCGGTTCGATGATGGCCATGTCGACGACCTGGCCGTGGCCGGTGGTCGTCCTGGCGGTGAGCGCGGTCATCACCGCGTACGCGGTGGCCAGGGCGGCGATCGAGTCGGCCAGGCCGAAGGGGGGAAGGGTGGGCGGACCGTCGGGTTCGCCGGTGATGGCGGCGAAGCCGCTCATCGCCTCGGCCAGGGTGCCGAAGCCGGGCCGGTGGGAGTACGGGCCGAACTGGCCGAAGCCGGTGACCCGGGCCAGGACCAGGCGGGGGTTGACGGTGGAGAGCTCCTCCCAGCCCAGCCCCCAGCGTTCCAGGGTGCCGGGGCGGAAGTTCTCCACGATCACGTCGGCCTCGGCGGCCATCCGCAGGAGGGTGTCCCGGCCGCCGGGGGTGGAGAGATCGAGGGTGACGGTCCGCTTGTTGCGGCCGAGGACCTTCCACCACAGACCGACGCCGTCCTTGGCCGGGCCGTGGCCGCGAGAGGGGTCGGGCTTGCGGGGGTGCTCGATCTTGATCACGTCGGCGCCGAAGTCGCCGAGCATCATCGCGGCGAGCGGCCCGGCGAAGAGGGTCGCGAGATCGAGGACGCGCAGCCCGTGGAGGGGAGGGAGGGGCGCGGCTCGGTTCGGCTGTGTGGGTTCCTTCGGGTCCGTGCGTTCCTCGCTGGGTGTCGATGCCGGTGTCGGTGTCATACGGCGTCGACCTCCCGGCCGGTGAGGGCGGTGTGGGCCTCGTCGATCTCGGTGCGGTACGGCATCGAGGACGAGGCGCCCGCGTGCTGGACGGAGAGCGCGGCGGCGGTGGAGGCCCAGGCCAGCGCCTCGCGGACCGGGCGGCCCTCGCCCAGGGCGACGGCGAGCGTGCCGACGAACGTGTCGCCCGCGGCGGTGGTGTCCACGGCGGGGACCCGGGGGGCGGGGACCGCGAACGGTTCGCTGCCGCGGGCCGCGTACAGGCTGCCGGAGGCGCCCAGGGTGACGACCACCTCGGGGACGTGGGCGAGGAGCGCGGTCGCGGCGGCGCGCGGGTCGGTGAGGCCGGTGAGGGCGGCGGCCTCGTGCTCGTTGGGGACCAGGAGGTCGGTGGCGGCGAGGAGTTCGGGAGGAAGCTGCTGGGCCGGGGCGGGGGTGAGGACGGTACGGACGCCGAGGCGACGGGCGGTGACGGCGGCCTCGGTGACGGCGGAGAGGGGGAGTTCGAGCTGGAGTAGCAGGGCGTCGGCGGTGGCGATCAGGGCCTCGTCGCCGTGGTCGAGGGAGGTGACGGTGCCGTTGGCGCCGGGGACGACGACGATCGCGTTGCCGCCCTCGTCGTCGACCACGATGTGCGCGGTGCCGGAGGGGCCTTCGACGGTGCGCAGGAGGTCGGTGTCGACCGAGGACGCGTCGAGGGCGGCGCGGAGCCGTTCGCCGAAGCCGTCGGCGCCGACCGCGCCGATCATCGCCACCTCGGCGCCGGCCCGGGCGGCCGCGACGGCCTGGTTGGCGCCCTTGCCGCCGGGGATCGTACGGAACTCCCGGCCGGTGACGGTCTCTCCGCGCGCGGGGGCCCGGGACACGAAGGCGACGAGGTCCATGTTGGTGCTGCCGAGCACCACGATGCTGGTCATGGGCGTACTGCCTCCAGATACGTCAGTTCGGCGAGGGTGTCGAAGCCGATGCCGTCGAAGGACGGGATCGAGGTGGTGAGCCGGTTCTTGAGGGGGGAGGTCCAGCGCTCGGGGAGCCGGTCGGGGTGTCCGGCTAGGAGACCGGCGACGGAACCGGCGGTGGCGCCGTTGGAGTCGGTGTCCCAGCCGCCGGAGACCGCCGCGCAGATGGTGCGGGAGAAGTCGCCGTCGCCGTGGGTGAGGGCGGCGGCGAGGAGGGCGGCGTTGGGGACGGCATGGACCCAGTGATACCCGCCGAGGGTGGTGTGGAGCCGGTCCACGACGGCGTCGAAGTCGGGGGTGGTGCGGGCGGTTTCGATGCCGAGGCGGACGGCGACGGCGAGCCGGGAGCGGGGCGGGACGACGGAGAGCCCGGCGGCGAGGGCCTGGTGGACGTCGGCGGTGCCGGTGGCGGCGCCGGCGATGGTCGCGGCGACGAACTGGGCGCCGTAGAGGCCGTTGGCGGTGTGGGTGAGCGCGGCGTCCCGGTACGCCTGCTCGGCGGCGGCCGCGGGGTCGCCGGGGTGCGTCCAGCCGTGCACGTCGGCGCGGATCTGGGCGCCGATCCACTCCCGGAAGGGGTTGCGGTGGGAGGCGGTCAGCGGGGGTTCGATGCCGTCGAGGAGGTTGCGGTAGGCGATGCGCTCGGCGGTGAAGGTGCGGCCGGCGGGGAGTTCGTCGAGCCAGAGGCGGGCGACGTCGGCTGTGGTGAAGTCGCGGCCGTGGCGCTGGAGGAGGAGCAGGTTGAGGAGGGGGTAGTTGAGGTCGTCGTCCTCGGGCATGCCGTCGATGTTCTCGTCGAGGGAGGTGGTGGCGGAGCGACGGTTCCAGGGGTGGGCGGCGAGGAGGTGCGGGGGGACGCCGCGCTCGGTGAACCAGGTGGTGAGGGGCCAGTTGCCTGCGGCGCGGGCGAGTTCTCGGATGGCGGGGAGGGGGAGCTTCTCGACGGGCTTGCCGAGCAGGCAGCCGGCGGCGCGGCCGAGCCAGGCGGCGTGCAGCCGGTCGCGGAGGGCGTGGTTTTCCCCCACCCCGCCCCTCCCCGAAACCCTGACGAGACCGGGGGCTCCGCCCCCGTACCCCTGGGGGCGCGGCGCTTCGCGCGCGGGGGTGGGGGCGGGCCGGGGTTCGGCGGGCCGCGGGGCTTCGTGCGTGGGGGCAGTGCGCGACGTCGTGGCCGGTGGGGTGGCTCCGGACGCCAGGGGGTGGGGCGGGGTGGAGGTGTGCGTCTCGTCGGGGGAGATCGGTGGCTGGTCGGCGGACTTGCCTGGGGGGAGGGCTGCCAGTTCTGTCAGGAGGGATTCCGCCAGGGGGCGGAGGTCTGGGCGGGGGATGGGGGAGGCGCCTGCTGTGGAAGGGGGTGGGGGGCCGCCTGCTGCTTGCCAGCGGGCGGCGATCGTGGTGGCGTCGCGGCCGTCCTCCGCCGCCTGGCGGAGTTCGTGGCCGACGAGGTCCTCCGGCTGGACCCAGGTGAGGCGTACGTTCATCGGACGTTCGTCAGGGTCGTGAACGCCGACTCGTGGGCCCGGCGGCGGGCCGTGTCGTGGGCGAAGACCTCGTGCGCGACCGCCGTCAGTGCCCGCGCCGGAGCGTGCAGGTCCAGGCGGCTCGCCTCCGCCACCTGCTTCGCCCAGGTGGAGGGGATCGCCGACTCGCCCGCCAGCGCGCCCACGAGCGCGCCCGCCATTGTCGCGATCGAGTCGCAGTCACGGCCGTAGTTGACCGCGCCCAGGACCGTGTGCCGGTAGTCGCCCGAGCCGACCAGCAGCATCCCGAGGGCGACGGGGAGTTCCTCGATCGCGTGCAGGCGTGACGGGCGGCGCGCGCCCAGGCCCGGCGCGCGGTACTCCGCGCCCACCGTGTCGAACGGGGTCACCGCCTTGCGCAGGGGGATCAGCGCCGACTCGAAGTCCGTGTGTCCGGAGGCCACTTCCGCCACCGCTTCGATCGCCTCGCGTGTGCCGTCCTTTGCGAGGGAGAGAGCCGTCTGCACCACCGAGTCCGGCGTCGCGCCTGGCTCGCACGCCGCCGATACCGCCGCCGCGAACACACCCGCCGCCTCACGGCCGTACGACGACTGGTGGGGCGCCGCTACGTCCAGGGCCTCCGCGTACGCGCCCCCCGGGTTCGCCGCGTTGACCAGGCCCACCGGCGCCATGTACATCGCCGCACCGCAGTTGACGATGTTTCCGCTGCCCGCCTCGCGCGGGTCCACGTGGCCGTAGTGGATGCGGGCCACCAGCCATTTCTCCGCCAGGAAGATCCGTTGGAGGGGGAGGGCCTCCGCCTCCAGTTCGGGGATCCAGACCGGGGTCGAGATCAGCTCGGGGACCAGGTGGTCCGCCACCGCGTACGCGTCGAGGTGATCGCGGACCTTCTCGTACACCCTGATCAGCGCGTGGGTCATCAAGGTGTCGTCGGTGACGTGCCCGTCGCCCTTGTGGTACGGCGCGATGGGGCGTGCCGTACGCCAGTCGTCGCCGTTCCAGGGGCCGACGATGCCCGTGACGCGGCCGCCGTGGCGTTCGACGATCTGGTCGGGGGTGTAGCCCTCGACCGGGCCGCCCAGGGCGTCGCCCACGGCGGCCCCGACGAGGCTTCCGGTGATGCGGTCATCGAGTGGTGGTGTGGGGGTCATGTCGGAATTGTCTACCCCTGGTGGTCAGTTCCGTGGCTGCGAGGAGCCCGGCGAGTTCGACCAGATCCGTGCCCGCGAGGCGGGGGAGCGCGCAGCCGGCGAGCGTGCGGCAGGCGTCGCGCCAGGTCGCGGGGAGGGAGTCGGCGCCGCCGAGGGCGCCGGTGAGCGCGCCCACGAGCGCGGGGGCGGAGTCCGCGACACGCGACAGGCACGCCGCGGCGGGCACCGCTCCGGACGCTTCGCCGCGCGCGGCGAGGGCGAGCGCGAGGGCCACCGGTACGGTCTCGGCGGCGGCGATGCCGTAGCTGTAGACGTGGTCGACGATCTGGTGCTCAAGGAGGGGGACGAGTTCGAAGGCGCTCGTCGCGTCCTGGGCCATCTTGACGGCCTGTTGGGCGTTGCGGCCGATCTCGGTGGCGGGCGGGAGTTGGGCGAGGGCCGCCTCCACGGCCTCGTCCACGTCCGCGCCGCCCAGGGCGACGGCGACGGCGGCGGCCATCGCGCGGGCGCCGTGGACGCCGTCGCCGTCCTGGGTGTACCGGGCGTCGAACTCGGCGAGTTCGGCGGCGGCGGCCGGGTCACCGGGGTGGACGAGGGCGAGGACGGCGGCTCGGACGCAGGCGGCGTCGTCGAAGTAGTGCGGGTTGTCGTGGCCGGTGGCGGGCGGGCGGAGGCCGGTGGCGAGGTTGCCGAGGCCGGCGCGTACGGAGATCCGTGCGCGGAGGGGGAGTACGGCGGACTCGACCTCGGGGGCGCGGTCGGCGGCGGCGGCGACCTGGCTCGCGAGGGAGTTCCAGGCGAGGTCGACGGCGGCACGGAGGCGGCGCTCCGGCGGGAGGGTGCCGAAGAGGGGGCCGGCGGCGGCGAGGACGGCCTCGGCGGTGAAGACCGCCCATTCGGCGTCGTCGGAGGGGCCGAGGCGGAGGGGCTCGGGGGGCTGGTTGAGGGCGATGGGGACGGGGAGGGTGGTGGTGGCGTTCTGCTCGGCGAAGGTGTCGAGTTCGCGGGTGAGGCGGCGGGTCCATTCGGGCATGCGGGCGGCGCGGTGTCTGGCGGCGGGCCAGCCTGCGGCGTCGCCTGCGGCGAGGCCGAGCAGCAGGCCCTCGACGGCCTCCCGCGGCGCGGGCCTTGGGGCGGGGCCTTGGATTCCGGGTACGGCGCCGGCCCCGTGCGCGGCCATGAGGCCCACGTGGGCGCCGGTCCTGTCCGGGGCGGGGCCCTCGGGGCGGGCGGCGGTTTCGGGGGCGGCCCCGAGGGCCGCCCTGTGCGCGGGCTCGTTGTCCCGGGCGCCCGGTCTCGTGGGCTGTGCCCACCCGTCCTGCCCTGCGGGACGATCGCCCACAGCGGTAGCGGAGGCAGGCGTGGGGCGGGAGCCCACAGCGGAGGCGGCGGGAGTGGGGCGGTCGTTGCCCGTGGTGGTGGTGGTGGCGGCGGCGGCGGTGGTGGCGGTGGTGACGGTGTCCGCCGTGGTGGAGGTGGACATGCTCGGGGCCGGGTCTGTTGCGGTCATGCGTCCGTCTCCTCGTCCGTTGTCAGCAGGTCCGCGATGTCCAGGACGTGGTAGCCGCGCATCGACGGGAGGCAGCTGCCCGTGACCGGGGCGATGGCCGTGGCCCACTCCTCCGGGATCGCCGAGACGCCCGAGGCCGCGCCCGCCAGGGCGCCCGCCACCGCGGCCGTCGTGTCGGCGTCGCGGCCCATGTTGACCGCGGTCAGGACCGCCGTACGGAAGTCGCCTCGGGCCGCCGCGAAGGCGCCGAAGGCGAGGCCCACCGCCTCCGGGGCCAGGTCCGTCCAGGGGTAACCGCCGATGACGACCGCCGAGCGGACCGTGCGTTCGCGGAGCAGTGGGTCCGGCTCCACCCGTTGCGCGGCCACCACCGCCCGGCGCATCGAGCGCGCCGTCCACGAGTCCATCGGGACCACCGAGAGGGCCGCCGCGATGACCGACGTCACCGACGCGCCGCCCATCGCCGCCGCCACGCCCGCCGCGACCGCCTGGCCGCCGTAGATGCCCTCGCCGTCGTGGCTGACCGTGCCGTCGATCGCCACCAGGCGGGCGGCCTCCGCAGGGCGGCCCGCCGCGAAGACCCCGAACGGCGCCGCCCGCATCGCCAGGCCGTCCGACCACGCGTGCCGGTGCTGGGCCGAGATCGGCGCCGCGAGCCCCCTGCGGAGGTTCTCCAGCGTGCCCCGCTCGCTGAAGCCCGCGCCCCGGAACGGGCCCTCGTCCAGGTCCGCGATCCAGTGGTGCCAGGCCCGTTCCACGTGCTGGACCGTCAGCGCCGAGCCGTGCCGGGCGAGCAGCAGCCCCGAGAAGATCGCGTACTCCGTGTCGTCCGTGCCCGCCGGACTGTCCGTCACGAAGCCCTCGATCCGGCCCCATCGGCGCCGGATCTCCGACGGGCGCATGTTCTCGGCGGGCGCCCCGAGCGCGTCACCGACCGCGAGGCCGAGGAGCGCGCCCCTCGCGCGCTCGCGCGTATCGCATGCAGTCGTTCCCGTCTCGCTCACCATCTCGCACCCCTTTCGCGGTTCCTGGATCTGTGCCACGTGGGGGAGGCGATGACGTCGAAGAAACGTCTCTGTCACCCGGCTGACACCCCGCCAGAAGTGGTTGCACACAGCAAGGTCAGCCTTAGTAAGTACGGCCTGCCTTGCTGGCGAGCCCCTTACATCGCGCGTATTTTCGAGGGTGTTGGGGGCGGCGGGTGCGACCCGGCCCGCCGGACGGAACAGGGGAGAACCATGTCCATCATCGAAGCTCAGGCGCCACTGCACGAAGCCCACCGCGACAACCACACGCACCGCGATGTGAACGGTGGCTGGCTGCGCCCCGCGGTCTTCGGCGCGATGGACGGACTCGTCTCCAACCTCGCCCTGATGACCGGTGTCGCGGGCGGCGCGGTCTCGCAGCAGACCATCGTCATCACCGGCCTCGCCGGACTCGCCGCCGGCGCCTTCTCGATGGCGGCCGGCGAGTACACCTCCGTCGCCTCGCAGCGCGAGCTCGTCCAGGCGGAACTGGACGTCGAACGTCGTCAGTTGCGCAAGCACCCGGTCGACGAGATGGAGGAGCTCGCCGCGCTGTACGTGTCGCGCGGCGTCGAGCCCGCGCTCGCCCGCGAGGTCGCGATGCAGCTCTCCCGCGACCCGGAGCAGGCTCTGGAGATCCACGCGCGCGAGGAGCTGGGCATCGACCCCGACGACCTGCCGTCGCCGACGGTCGCCGCCGTGTCGTCGTTCGCGTCCTTCGCGCTCGGCGCGCTGCTTCCCCTGCTGCCGTACCTGCTCGGTGCGAGCGCCCTGTGGCCGGCCGTGCTGCTCGCCCTCCTCGGGCTCTTCGCCTGCGGCGCGCTGGTGGCCCGGGTGACCGCCCGCAGCTGGTGGTTCAGCGGGCTGCGCCAGCTCGTCCTCGGTGGCGCCGCCGCGGCCGTCACGTACGGGCTCGGGATGCTCTTCGGCGCCGCGCTCTGACCTGCGCGGGCCCCCGGCCTGCTCTTGAAGGCCCTCGCCATGCGGCGGGGGCCTCTGAGCCGGTCCGTGCCCGGTTCGCCCACCTTCACCCTGCGCAGGGGCTCTGAGCCGGGCCCGTACCCGCTCCGAGACGCCCTCGCCCCGCCACGGGGCCTCTGAGCCGGTCTCCGTACCCGCTCCCGAGGGCCCTCGCCCCGCCAGGGGGGCCGCTCCCGCCCTGCGCCGAGCGCCTTCCGCGTGCATGCTGGCTGTGATGTATATCCCCTGGGCGGATCGGCCGGCCAGTGAGACACTATGCACAGCGCGACATATGTAGCCGTAACCCGGCGGTTTCGAAGGCTTAACCACCGGGCATGAGGCGTAAGCGCCGCGGGCAATGAGGCTCGCTCTGCGATGGGTCCTCCGACCCCCCCCTGAGATCCATAGAGATTCACCCGGATTCACCCCCAGAACCACCCTGAGATCCACCAGTTCACGCGTGAACCACCATCACCGCTCCGTGTCAGCGGTGTCCGCATGTTGGAATGAGCTATCCGCTTCGCGAGAAGCCAGCCATCATGTAACCTGCACGAAATTTCGCGGAGGGCCAACGTCGTCCCTCGGCAGCTGCATATGCCACGACGACGACGGGAGAGCCGATGCGTTCCGACGCCTGGTCGCCCATGGACGGTCGCCCCGCTCCGCAGGGGATGTACGACCCCCGTAACGAACACGACGCCTGTGGTGTCGGGTTCGTGGCCACCCTGACCGGTGTTGCCAGCCACGCACTGGTCGAGCAGGCGCTGACCGTACTGCGCAATCTCGAGCACCGCGGCGCCACCGGCTCCGAGCCCGACTCGGGAGACGGCGCCGGCATCCTGTTCCAGGTCCCCGACGCCTTCCTGCGCGAGGTCACCGACTTCGACCTCCCCGCCGCCGGCGCCTACGCCGTCGGTATCGCCTTCCTCCCTGCCGACGGCTCCGCACAGGCCGTCTCGCAGATCGAGACGATCGCGTCCGAGGAGGGTCTGAACGTCCTCGGCTGGCGCGACGTCCCCGTCGCCCCCGAGCTGCTCGGCGCCTCCGCCCGCGCCACCATGCCCGTCTTCCGCCAGCTCTTCGTCGCCGACGGCAGCAGCGAGGGCATCGCGCTCGACCGCAAGGCCTTCGTGCTGCGCAAGCGTGCCGAGCGCGAGGCCGGGACGTACTTCCCGTCGCTCTCCGCCCGCACCATCGTCTACAAGGGCATGCTGACCACCGGCCAGCTGGAGCCCTTCTTCCCGGACCTGTCGGACCGCCGCTGCGCCACCGCCGTGGCCCTGGTCCACTCCCGGTTCTCCACCAACACCTTCCCGAGCTGGCCGCTGGCCCACCCGTACCGCTTCGTCGCGCACAACGGCGAGATCAACACGGTCAAGGGCAACCGCAACTGGATGGTGGCCCGCGAGTCCCAGCTCGTCTCCGAGCTCTTCGGTGAGGGCAGCCTGGAGCGGATCTTCCCGATCTGCACGCCGGACGCCTCCGACTCCGCCTCCTTCGACGAGGTCCTGGAGCTGCTCCACCTCGGTGGGCGTTCCCTCCCGCACAGCGTCCTGATGATGGTCCCCGAGGCGTGGGAGAACCACGACTCCATGGACCCGGCCCGGCACGCCTTCTACCAGTACCACTCCACGATGATGGAGCCCTGGGACGGCCCGGCCTGCGTCACCTTCACCGACGGCGTCCAGGTCGGCGCGGTCCTCGACCGCAACGGGCTGCGCCCCGGCCGCTACTGGGTCACCGACGAGGGCCTCGTCGTCCTCTCCTCCGAGGTCGGCGTCCTCGACATCGACCCCGCCAAGGTCGTCCGCAAGGGCCGCCTCCAGCCCGGCAAGATGTTCCTCGTCGACACCGCCGAGCACCGGATCATCGAGGACGACGAGATCAAGGCCGGCCTCGCCGCCGAGAAGCCGTACGCCGAGTGGCTCGAGACCGGGGAGATCGAGCTCTCCGACCTCCCCGAGCGCGAGCACATCGTGCACACCCACGCCTCGGTCACCCGCCGCCAGCAGACCTTCGGCTACACCGAGGAAGAGCTCCGCGTCATCCTCGCCCCGATGGCCCGCACCGGCGGCGAGCCGCTCGGATCCATGGGCACGGACTCGCCGATCGCGGCCCTGTCCGAGCGCCCCCGGCTGCTCTTCGACTACTTCACCCAGCTCTTCGCGCAGGTCACCAACCCGCCGCTGGACGCGATCCGCGAGGAGCTGGTGACCAGCCTGCGCTCCTCCCTCGGCCCGTCGGGCAACCTGCTCGAGCCGACCGCCGCCTCGTGTCGCAGCGTCACCCTGCCGTTCCCGGTGATCGACAACGACGAGCTGGCCAAGCTCATCCACATCAACGCCGACGGCGACATGCCCGGCATGAAGGCCGCGACCCTCTCCGGCCTGTACCGGGTCTCCGGCGGCGGCGACGCGCTCGCCGCCCGCATCGAGGAGATCTGCGCCGAGGTCGACGCGGCGATCGAGGGCGGCGCGCACCTGCTCGTCCTCTCCGACCGGCACTCCGACGCCGAGCACGCGCCGATCCCGTCGCTGCTGCTCACCGCGGCCGTCCACCACCACCTCATCCGTACGAAGCAGCGCACCCAGGTGGGTCTGCTCGTCGAGGCCGGCGACGTCCGCGAGGTCCACCACGTGGCCCTCCTCATCGGCTACGGCGCCGCCGCCGTCAACCCGTACCTGGCGATGGAGTCCGTCGAGGACCTGGTCCGCGCCGGCACCTTCATAGACGGCCTGGAGCCCGAGCAGGCCATCCGCAACCTGATCTACGCGCTCGGCAAGGGCGTCCTCAAGGTCATGTCCAAGATGGGCATCTCGACCGTCGCCTCCTACCGCGGCGCCCAGGTCTTCGAGGCCGTCGGCCTCGACACCGCCTTCGTCGAGAAGTACTTCAACGGCACCGCCACCAAGATCGGCGGCGCCGGTCTCGACGTGGTCGCCAAGGAGGTCGCCACCCGGCACTCCAAGGCGTACCCCGCCTCCGGCGTTCCCTCCGCGCACCGCGCGCTCGACATCGGCGGCGAGTACCAGTGGCGCCGCGAGGGCGAGCCGCACCTGTTCGACCCGGAGACCGTCTTCCGCCTGCAGCACGCCACGCGCAACAAGCGGTACGACATCTTCAAGAAGTACACGGACCGGGTGAACGAGCAGTCCGAGCGCCTGATGACGCTCCGCGGCCTCTTCGGCTTCACCTCGGACCGCCCCTCGATCTCCATCGACGAGGTCGAGACGGTCGCCGACATCGTCAAGCGGTTCTCGACCGGCGCCATGTCGTACGGCTCCATCTCCCGCGAGGCGCACGAGACCCTCGCCATCGCCATGAACCAGCTGGGCGGCAAGTCCAACACCGGTGAGGGCGGCGAGGACCCGGACCGCCTCTACGACCCGGCGCGCCGCTCCTCCATCAAGCAGGTCGCCTCCGGCCGCTTCGGCGTGACGAGCGAGTACCTGGTCAACGCGGACGACATCCAGATCAAGATGGCCCAGGGCGCCAAGCCCGGCGAGGGCGGCCAGCTGCCCGGCCACAAGGTCTACCCGTGGGTCGCCAAGACCCGGCACAGCACGCCCGGTGTCGGTCTGATCTCTCCGCCGCCGCACCACGACATCTACTCCATCGAGGACCTGGCTCAGCTGATCCACGACCTCAAGAACGCCAACCCGGCCGCGCGCATCCACGTGAAGCTGGTGTCGGAGGTCGGGGTCGGGACCGTCGCGGCCGGTGTCTCCAAGGCACACGCCGACGTGGTGCTCATCTCCGGGCACGACGGCGGTACGGGCGCCTCCCCGCTCACCTCGCTGAAGCACGCGGGCGGTCCCTGGGAGCTCGGTCTCGCCGAGACCCAGCAGACGCTGCTGCTCAACGGCCTGCGCGACCGGATCGTCGTGCAGACCGACGGCCAGCTCAAGACCGGCCGTGACGTCGTCATCGCCGCGCTGCTCGGCGCCGAGGAGTTCGGTTTCGCGACCGCGCCGCTCGTCGTCTCCGGCTGCGTCATGATGCGCGTCTGCCACCTGGACACCTGCCCGGTCGGCATCGCCACCCAGAACCCGGTCCTGCGCGACCGCTTCTCCGGCAAGCCCGAGTTCGTCGTCAACTTCTTCGAGTTCATCGCCGAGGAGGTCCGCGAGATCCTCGCCGAGCTGGGCTTCCGTACGCTCGAAGAGGCCGTCGGCCACGCCGAGCTGCTCGACACCAGCCGCGCCGTCACGCACTGGAAGGCGCAGGGCCTGGACCTGGCCCCGCTCTTCTACGTCCCCGAGCTGCCCGAGGGCGCGGTCCGCCACGCCCTGATCGAGCAGGACCACGGCCTGGAGAAGGCCCTCGACAACGAGCTCATCGAGCTCGCCGCCGAGGCGCTGGGCGCGGCGACGGCCGAGGAGGCCCAGCCGGTCCGGGCACAGGTCGCGATCCGCAACATCAACCGGACGGTCGGCACCATGCTCGGCCACGAGGTGACGAAGAGGTTCGGCGGCGAGGGTCTGCCGGCCGACACCATCGACATCACCTTCACCGGCTCCGCCGGCCAGTCGTTCGGCGCCTTCCTTCCGGCCGGTGTCACGCTCCGTCTGGAGGGCGACGCCAACGACTACGTCGGCAAGGGCCTCTCCGGTGGCCGGGTCGTCGTCCGCCCGGACCGCGGCGCCGACCACCTGGCCGAGTACTCGACGATCGCCGGCAACACCATCGCGTACGGCGCGACCGGCGGCGAGCTGTTCCTGCGCGGCCGCACCGGCGAGCGCTTCTGCGTCCGCAACTCCGGCGCGCTGGTCGTCTCGGAGGGCGTGGGCGACCACGGCTGCGAGTACATGACCGGTGGCACGGCCGTCGTCCTCGGCGAGACGGGCCGCAACTTCGCGGCCGGCATGTCGGGCGGCGTCGCGTACGTCGTCGACCTCGACCGGGACAACGTCAACTCCGGGAACCTGTCCGCCGTAGAGGCGCTCGGTGACTCCGACAAGCAGTGGCTGCACGACGTCGTGCGCCGCCACCAGGAGGAGACCGGATCGACGGTCGCGGAGAAGCTCCTTGCCGACTGGGACGCGAACGCGGACCGCTTCAGCAAGATCATCCCGTCCACGTACAAGGCAGTGCTCGCCGCCAAGGACGCCGCTGAGCTCGCCGGTCTCTCCGAGGCCGAGACCACCGAGAAGATGATGGAGGCGGCGACCAATGGCTGACCCCAAGGGCTTCCTGACCACCGGTCGCGAGGTCGCCAAGACCCGTCCGGTGGGCGAGCGAGTCAAGGACTTCAACGAGGTCTACGTTCCCGGCTCCCTGCTGCCGATCATCAGCAAGCAGGCCGGCCGCTGCATGGACTGCGGCATCCCGTTCTGCCACAACGGCTGCCCGCTCGGGAACCTGATCCCCGAGTGGAACGACTACGCCTACCGCGAGGACTGGTCGCAGGCCTCCGAGCGCCTCCACGCCACGAACAACTTCCCGGAGTTCACCGGCCGCCTGTGCCCGGCTCCGTGCGAGGCGGCGTGCGTGCTCGGTATCAACCAGCCGGCCGTCACCATCAAGAACGTCGAAGTCTCCATCATCGACAAGGCCTGGGACGCCAACGACGTCAAGCCGCAGGCGCCCGAGCGGCTGTCCGGCAAGACCGTCGCCGTCATCGGCTCGGGCCCGGCGGGTCTCGCCGCGGCGCAGCAGCTGACGCGGGCGGGTCACACGGTCGCCGTCTTCGAGCGCGCGGACCGCATCGGCGGCCTGCTCCGCTACGGCATCCCCGAGTTCAAGATGGAGAAGCGGCACATCAACCGCCGCATCGAGCAGATGCGCGCGGAGGGCACCAAGTTCCGTACGGGTGTCGAGATCGGCCGCGACATCACCGCGCGGGACCTGCGCAAGCGGTACGACGCCGTGGTCATCGCCGCGGGCGCCACGACCGCGCGTGACCTGCCGGTCCCCGGCCGGGAGCTGTCCGGCATCCACCAGGCGATGGAGTACCTGCCGCTCGCCAACAAGGTCGTCGAGGGCGACTTCGTGGCCCCGCCGATCACCGCCGAGGGCAAGCACGTGGTGGTCATCGGCGGCGGTGACACGGGCGCGGACTGCGTGGGCACCGCCCACCGCCAGGGCGCGGCCTCGGTCACGCAGCTGGAGATCATGCCGCGTCCGGGCGAGGACCGGCCGGCCGGCCAGCCCTGGCCGACGTTCCCGATGCTGTACAAGGTCACCTCCGCGCACGAGGAGGGCGGCGAGCGGGTCTACTCCGTCTCCACGACCCACTTCGAGGGCGACGAGGACGGCAACGTCCAGTTCCTGCACCTGGTCGAGGTCGAGTTCGTCGAGGGCAAGCTGACGCAGAAGCCCGGCACCGAGCGGAAGATCCCGGCGCAGCTGGTGACGCTCGCGATGGGCTTCACGGGCACGGACGTGGAGAACGGTCTGGTCGCGCAGTTTGGTCTAGACCTCGACGAGCGAGGTAACATCGCTCGCGACGCGGACTTCGCCACCAACGTCGGTGGTGTGTTCGTGGCCGGTGACGCGGGTCGCGGCCAGTCGCTGATCGTCTGGGCGATCGCCGAGGGCCGCTCGGCGGCCCGAGGCGTCGACCGCTTCCTGACGGGCGCGAGCGACCTCCCGGCCCCGATCCGCCCGACGGACCGTTCCCTGACGGTCTGACCGTCCCGTCCCAAGACGTCCCGTACAACGACGTACGGAACTGAGCGCGGCGCCCCCCGAATGTCCCCGACCGGACGACTGGGCGGGCGCCGCGGTGCGTCTGACTCACGGGGCCGAGCGGTGCGAGATCGGCGGGGAGGAACGGGTCCGGACGACTGGGCGGGCGCCGCGGTGCGTCTGCCTCACGGGGCGGGGGTCACGTGCTGCTCGGGGCGATCCAGGTCACGAGCGCGGCGGCGGCCACCGCCAGCACGCCCAGCAGGCCCATCCAGCGGGCCCAGTCCGTCATGCGCCGGACCGTGATCGCGCGGTCCCTCTCGTAACGGAGGATCTGGACCGCGCCGAGGGGACGTGTCCTGCCGGGGCGTTCGTGAACCGCGGAGACCATCATCCACGAAGCGACGAGCAGCAGCAGGAACGCCCCGGCGAGCAGACCGATCACGGCCCACTTCGGACCGGGAGTCAGCTTGCTCAGGTTCTCCTGCCCCTTCAGCACGAAGATCGCCGTGAGCAGACCGGTGAGTGTGGTGAGAAAGTTGCGGTACCCCTCCGCCTGGTGGAGCGCCGCCTTCAGCTGCTGCGGCGGGGTCGCCAAGACCTCGGCCCGCGCGTCGGCATCCCTGAGCTCCTCAGGGGTGAACTCGCTCACCGTGGCAGCCCGTTGGGCGGAAAGGCGATCCAGAACCCGGCGCCGCACCCACGATCGAGGCCGTCCGGCCTGTTCACATGCCACGACGCGCAGGTGCACTTGGTGTACCAGGGGCCGTCGTCGTCATCGGGCCGCTGCCTGCGGCTGAAGGGCCCCTTGGCGGTGGTGTGCTGACCGTACGGCCACACCTTCGTCATCGGGCACCGGCACGCGGGGCACTCGCCCGTCACCTCGTATCGGCCCTCGCCGTCAGGGCGGTACTCCCAGAGGAAGTGGGCCGCGACGTCGGTGACCGGCAGGTCCCGGCCGACGTACGGGACGGTGGAACTCATGCCGGCTGGCCTCCTGAGGTCGGGGGAAGTTCGAGGGTGAAGAGGCGGGCGTAGCGTCGAAGCCGGTCCATGACGCCCGCTTCGTCGAGATCGGTCTCCTCGGCGCAGAGCACGATGTGGTCCGGGTCGACGGTGCCCGAGAGTGCGGGGGTGCGGCCGGTCAACCGGGTCGTGAGGATGATGACATCGCGCCAGTCCGGCACGATACCTGCCTCGTCGCCATCGGGTTCCGGCACGGTGACATCGAGCCCGAGGCACTGGAAGGGCGCGTAGCGCTCGTACGTCGATCCCAAGCTCCATCCGAACCGGCCCGCGACGAGGACGAGTTCGAGGGCACCGAGGGTTCCGGCTCCGAGGAGACTGGAGCCGAACGCGGCCAGGTCGAATTCGTCGGGAACGAAGTCCTTCAAGGCCTCCGCGTCCTGTCCGGCGAAGGGGCCCGGAAGGGCGGGGCCGCCGAGGGGCTGGTACGCCCGGACGTTGGCGACGGCGGCTCCGAGGGTGGGCTGGGCGGAGCCCACGCAGGTGAGCAGTTGTCTGAGGGGGAGCAAGGTCAGGAACCCCTGGCGTTCCCCGAGAGAGTCCTCTTCCTGAAGCAGGCTGACTTCGCGGTAGCTCGGGGTCAGGTCTCGGCACTCCTCAGGGAGGGCTGGAATCTCCAGCGGGAGCGGCGAGGGAGACTCCAGAAGCTGATCGAACAGCTCACCCATCGACGTACTTCGCCGCGTCGCGAGGTCCATGAGCAGAGCCGGATCGGGACCGCCGGCGTCGAGGTCCCACCGGCAGTCCCTGCTGAAGGACCACTCGGGATAGCACAGACTCAACAGGTCGAGGAGCGCAGGAGTGAGCGCCTTGGAGTGAGCGACGAGTTCGTCCTCGAGACCGGCACAGGCCGCCGAGAAGGCTCCGCAGGCCTTCATCATGGCGAGGTCGCCGTCCAGGTCCCCGCCGGACAGGGCGGAGTTCGCGCGCTGAAGGAGCGCGAGCAGCCGCCAGGGACCGATGGGGGACATGAAGGGGTCGTCGCCCATGTACTCGGGGACGAGCCACGATGGCGGGGTCCACTCCACGGCCTCGGGGGGAATCTCTGCGGTGGTCACACCCGTCACCTGAGACAGCTTGTCGATCTGAGCGACGGCAAGGCCCAGGGGAAGCCCGGTGAACGCGGCTCGGTGCACGAGTTCATGGACTTCGAGGTGGCGATCCTGGAGCAACGGCCGTCTGCCGTTGCCCCTGAGGGACAACAGACGTAGCTCCGCCCCGCGCAGCCCCCGATGGGTCAGCAACTCCGTCGACTCGGGAAGGCGGAGAGAGAAACCGAGAGGCTCGAGTGCGGTGAGCAGCTCGACCAGGCTGCCTCGCTCCTTCGGAGAGGGGGCGCGGCAGAGCAGTTCGAGCCCATTCACCTCGGACCCGCGCCAGTTCCAGTCTCCGTGGACGCTTCTGGGGCGGCGGGTTGCGACGAACAGCAGGGTCTCCGTCTCGGAGATCCTCATGTCGAGTGGGACACGCTCCAGGCCTGAGGGATCCGGCACGACCGGATTCACGAGCGCCAGCTCCCGCAGGGCCGGAAGGGCTTCCGCCGGGGCGATCCTCCGCTGGGCGGAGACGGCGAGCAGGGGTGCGTGGGCAGCTGGATGCGTGTGTCGTCCATCGGTTCGCGCACGCTCCGCGTCCTCGTACGCGAAGGAGAGATCGGCCATGACCGAGGTCGGCCGGACGGCGTGCAGGGCCCGGACGTCATCCGTCGCCGGGACGTGGATGCCCGTGATCGCGTATCGGCGCAGAGCACGTACTGCTGAGCCGAGCGACACCTCTGCCAGGGCGGCGGCCCTCGTGGGCTCCGACCACCCGCCATCAGGGAGGCCGTCGAGGAAGAGCAGCGCGTCCATCCCCTCGGGCATCGGATATCCGCTCGGCATGAACACCTGATGCCGGGTCATCAGACCGAGCACCGACCAACGCCACAGCCTGAGAAGTCGGGTTTCGCTTCCCCGCTGGTGACCGAGGCTGATGTCGCTTGCGTCGCGCAGGATCATCTGCTTGTCGAACGGCAGACAGCCGGCTCTGTGGAACGGTATGTGCGTGGATGCCAGGCTGTGCTCTTCGTGGGTGGTCTCCAGCCGACCCGTTGTCCCGTCGGGCAGCATGTCCAGCAGCTCGACCGCCAGCCGCGGCTCCTGCTCGGCCAGATCCCACAGCCACCGCAGCGACACCTTGTCCAGCCGCGGAGCCGCGTCCTGGAGGTGGCCGAAGAGCTCCTCGTCCACAGCCTCCCTGTCGTACGACAGCAGCCCGTTGCGGTCGACGGTCGGCACCGGCTGATGCTTCTCGCGCAGGTTGACGACGAAGCCGTGCACCGGGGGCGCGTTCTTGACCAGGACCCCATCGAGCAGCAACTGCCCCCTGCCCTGGACGATCCAGGCGTCTGGGCCGGCCTTCAGAGCCGGTGCGGGCCAGTCGGTCGGGGCCTGGAGCTCTCCCGGGGTCCACTCCGCCGAGCGGATCTCATTGCCGTCGCGGTCGAGTTCGACCGCCTTCACCTCGTGGTCGCTGACCCACAGCAGTGATCGCAGCGTTTCCACAAGTGATGGCGGTGCCTCGTCGTGCGCACTCAGGTAGAGCCGGACTCGGGTTCCGCCACGGCTTGGCGCGTCATCGGAGGGGCGGATCTGGAGCAGTCCCGAACCGGACTGAACAGTCGCCTGGAGGGGGCGTTCCTCGCGGGCCGGGACGCCGAAGAGGTCGACCGCGCTCGTCGACACCATGACTTCCTCGGCCAGCATGAAGTAGCCGAACACCCCGATGCCGAAACGGCTGTTGAAGGGGACGGGGTTGATTTTCGCACGACGCCAGTTGCGGCGCTCCTGGACGAAGTCGGGGTCCTGCTCGTAGCGCTTCCCCGCCCGGGCGAACATCGTGGTGAGCTTCTTCCCGCTCATGCCCGTCCCGTTGTCCTCGCACTCGATGTACGGGCGGCCCTCGTCGTCGAAGCCCTGCGTGAACCGGATCTCCGGCTGCCAGCCGATGTCCGGCCGGCCCATCCGTCCGCCGTACTCCACCCTGAGTCCCCGGTGACGGCAGGCGTCCAGTGCATTCTGGTAGAGCTCCCGTACGGCGAGCATCCTGTCGCCGTACAGCTGCGTGCCCATGAGGAGCGGACGGATCTCGTCCTCGGCGAGACGGAAGCGCTCCAGGGGTTTGGTGTACTGGCTGTCGAGCGGTTCGAGGAACTCCGTGGTCACCTGCTGTGGGACACCGCGCAGGAGGTCGGGCGGGGTGGTGCGGGCCTCCTTCCAGCGCTGGTGGAGGGCGCGTACGGAGGCGTCGGCCGTTCCCGCCAGCTCCTCCATGGCAGCGTGGAGCGCCGGGTGCGGGCACCGGAAGCTGACGGCGAGGCTGTACTCCGTGCCGGGGGGGGCGTCCGCGTCCCTGCGGACCGGCTCCAGGTCGAAGTCGGCGAGGGCGTGCACGACATGGCCCGGGTCCAGCGGCCGGTGGGCGCCCAGGTGGTCGACGAGGACGCTGGACATACGGCGCGGGTCGGCCGCGAGGAGGGACGCGAGCCAGATCAGATAGGCGAGGTCCCAGCCGCGCCATTTGTTGCCGCGGACCGTGCGGGAGTCGCTCCAGCGCGGGTCTTTGGTGTCATTGATGCGGGGGCTGCTGCCGGGGGCGACTGTCATGTGGGGCAGGACCTGGCGGAGCTGCCGGTCGATGAGGAGGGGAGTCTGGGGCGAGGGCGTGGCGAGCGCGGTGCCTTCGGCACCGGCCGCGACCGCGGCGATGACCATGTCGAGGAGGCGGTCGATCGCCGTGTAGTCGCCCGTGCGGTCCCACAGCCGGTCCCAGTCGGCGATGAAGCGGTGACGCAGCCAGTGATCGGCGGCGGTGGCCGACTCGGACATCCGGCGCCGGCGCAGAGTCTCCGCGGCGAGGCTGACCTGGGAGTGCGCCCGGCACACGTCTCGGGCCGCGTCGCACACCAGGTGGTCGTGGTCAGTGACGGCGCCCCGCCCGCGCCCTTCCTCCAGCCGGTCGAGCCGGTCCGGGCGCAGGGCCGCGAGCTCGCTGAGGGCGACGGCGACGGCGCCCTCGTGCATCAGGGGTGCGGCGAGCAGAGCGGCCGTCTCGGCGGGGGAGAGTCGTTCGTGCCCGGTCAGGGCGGCGTGTTCGACCAGGAGGCCGAGCCGGTCGACGACACGGATCGGGTACTCCGGGTCGTACCACGGGGTGGCGAGAGCGGAATCCGTGCCGAGTCGGCTCTTGGCAACCTCGCTCGCGAGGTCGCCGAGCCGGTTCTTGACCCGCTCGTGCACTGCCGGGTCTCCGGAGGTGTGGGTCCAGAGGGCGGAGCGGGTCAGGGCATCCGACCAGCGGAGGGTTTCCTGCGAGCCCTTGCACAGGACGAACTCCGCAGCCGACTCCCCACGGCCCTTCGGGTACTCCGGCTCGACGGTAGGCGCCGGCTCGGTGAGATGTGCGGTGAGCCGTCCGATGCGACTGGCGACGAAGGCGTGCACCTCGCCGAAGGTCTGCGGCGGGCTGTGCGGCGAGACGGCCTCGGAAAGCGCCAGTCCGAAGTAGCTGCCCTTGTCGGGATCGGCGTAGGCGGGTTGGCCACGGCCGCTGCTACGGAGCCACAAGACGTTCTCGTACCCGGGCCCGGTCCATTCGGTGCGCTCCTGACGATCGGCGGGAGCCGGGGTGTCGGTGCGACAGGTGTCGAGGCAGACGACGACGGTCACCCCCGCGGGCACGCCGTCGAGGAAGTCCTGTGGAGCGGTCTCGACGAGCGTCTTGGCGATGAGTGTGCCGTCTCCGGAGCGGAACTGCGCATCGGACGGGACGACGTACTCGCGGCCACGGATCGAGACCCCGTGGCAGGAGAGGTAGACGAACGCGGTGTCGCCAGGCGAGCAGGCGCGGAAGAACTCCTCCAGGGCGTGCACGATGGCACCCCGGGTGGGGTGGCGACGGTCCGCGTCGTCGTGACCGGGATGGAGGGACTCCACCTCGTACCCGGAGCCGGAGAGGGCGGAGCCCACGAGTTCGACATCGCGGGTGGCACAGGCGAGCGGGGCATAGCGGTCGGCGAGGACAGGATCCCTGGCGAGGAAGTCGGTACGGTCCACGCCGATGAGCAGCGCCCGGCGGCGACCGGGCCGGCCGGCGATCGGCATCCCGATGTCCGTCGTTCCCATGCGCCCCCGCCTCCGCCAATACGCCGTCAACCCATCCATGATTCCAGATGAGTTGACCGAATCCGTCGGCAATCGGGCATGTCCGCGTTACTGGCTGCTCATGCGGTGAGGGTGGGTCGGGTTCGTTGGGCAGGTGAAGGCTCGGTATTCGTCGCGGGACGCGCTGATGCCTGTGGGGCCGTACAGGGACGGGGGTGTCGTGCCGTCCCACGTCCTCGCCGCCTCGTCGTACGGGAGCCAGCTCGGCGCGCCGCCGCCCGAGTCGATGGTCAGCAGGAGGCGCATCTCCGTGGCGCACTCCCCGCAGAACACCCGGACCAGGTCCGTTCGGTGCCAGGAGTCCCAGCCGCCGATCTTCCAGCCGGGTGCGAGGGACAGGTCGTACTGGTAGAGCGGGGCCGCGTCTCCGGCGCGTTCCGTGAAGGCGTCCTCCCAGGCCTGGATCCGCTCGTCCAGTTCCTTCGGCAGGTAGTCACCGAAGGGGTAGTCGACGACCCGTTCCGGGGAGAGTACGCACGGGTTCGGTAGGAAGTGCTTCCGCTCCACGATCGGTGGTTCCGGCTGGTCCCGCAGACGCTCCGTCACCTCCGCCGCCTGTCGCCATACCAGCCGCGTCGACGGGCCGTAGTCGCCGTCGGGAGCGTCGTCGTGGCCCGTGAACGGGCACCACAGGACCTGGAGCAGGTCCGTCCCCGGCGGCGCGAAGGGCGCCAGGTCCGGGATGTCCCGGGCGTAGAACTGGGCGACGGCGAGCAGCGGGAGCGGGGAGCCGTCGTGGCGGTCCGGTTGGTACCCCGCGTCCGACATCTCGGCCAGCTCCGCCAACTCCGCCTCGGTGTACGGCAGACCCTCCGCGTCCGCCGGCCGCGGGCGCGCGTACGCCGCCTCGACCATCCGCTCGTACCGCCGTGCCCGCTCCGGCCGTACCCCGTACACCCGCCCGTGCGCCGTCCCGCACACCGGCCACGCCTCGTCCGCCGGCCACAGCAGCGGGCCGCCCACCGAGCTGTCCGCCGCCGTCGGCGTGCCCCGGCGCGGGTGCAGCAGGGTCGCGGTGCGGGCGTGGGCGGCCAGTTCGGGGAACGGGATCGTGATGTCGAGAGGGCGGTACGGGGTCGTGGGCCGGGCTTCGGGAGTCACCCGGCCACGTTAGCCACCCAGGCCGCCGCCCCGGCCAGCGCCTTTCCCGCTTCGGGCAGGACGCCCCGCGCCCCCAGGAAGCCGTGGAAGACCCCGGTGTGCAGCTGCACCTGGGCCTGGACCCCGGCCGAGGAGAGGCGGCGGGCGTAGGCCAGGCCCTCGTCCCGCAGGACGTCGCAGTCCGCGAGGACCACGAGGGTCGGGGGGAAGCCGGTGAGGTCGGGGGCCAGGCCCGGCGAGGCGGCGACCGGGTCGCCGGCCGGGCCCACGTACTGCTCCCAGTACCAGCGCATGTGGGCCGTCGTGTGGAAGAAGCCCTCGGCGTACGCCTCGGCGGAGGGCGTGTCCAGGCGGTGGTCCAGGGCCGGGTAGAAGAGGAGCTGGCCCGCGACCGGCGGGCCGCCCGCGTCCCGGGCGCGCAGGGCCGCACCCGCCGCGAGGTTGCCGCCGCTGGAGTCGCCCGCCAGGAACAGCGGGCCGCCGTACCGCTCGGCCGCCCACTCCACGACCGCGTACACGTCGTCCTCGGCGGCCGGGAAGCGGTGCTCGGGGGCGCGCCGGTAGTCCACGGAGACCACGGACGCGCCGGTACGGGACGCCAGTTCGCGGCAGAGGCCGTCGTGCGTGTCCAGGTCGCAGAGGACCCAGCCGCCGCCGTGTGCGAAGACGATGACGGGGGCGGGCGAGCCCTGGACGGGTCCCGGGCCGTAGAGGCGTACCCGTACGCCGTTCGCCGTCTCCTCCCGGGGCGGCGGGATCTCCCGTACCCCCGCCCGGGCCGCCGCCCGCAGCTCCTCCGGGGAGCCCGGGCCGGGGAAGCCCGCCGACATCGCCTCGCACAGGGCCCGGGCCGCCGGGGTCAGTGGATCCGTCATCCGGTCGTCAGCCCCCCGTCCACCGTGAACTCCGCGCCCGTCATGTACGAGGAGGCGTCCGAGACCAGGAAGGCGATCAGGCCCCCGACCTCCTCCGCCCGGCCCATCCGGCCGAGCGGAACGTGCGACCAGTCCCTGTCCGCGACCTCCGCCGTCATCGGCGTGTCGACGGCCCCCGGGTGCACCGAGTTGACGCGGATCCCGTACGGCGCGAGGTCAAGGGCCGAGGACCGGGTCAGGCCGCGCAGCCCGAACTTGCTCGATCCGTACGCCGCGTGACCCGGGATGCCGACCAGGCCGGCCGTCGACGACACGTTCACGATCGAGCCGCCGCCCGCCTCGCGCAGCGCCGGCACGACGGCCTGGATGCCGAGGAACGGGCCCAACAGGTTGACCCTGAGGAGGAGTTCGAAGTTCTCGTACGTCTCCGACTCCACCGGAGCCGTACGCCACAGCGCCGCGTTGTTGACCAGCGCGTCCACACGGCCGTACGCGGCCAGGCCGCGCGCGACGACCTCCCGCCAGTCCTCCGCGGAGGTCACGTCGTGGCGGACGAACACCCCCGCGTCGCCCAGCTCCGCCGCGACCGCCCGGCCCTCCTCCTCCCGTACGTCCGTGAGGACAACCCGCGCGCCCTCCGCCACCAGGAGCCGGGCCTCGGCCGCGCCCTGGCCGCGTGCCGCACCGGTGACCAGGACGACTTTGCCTGCCAGGGAGCTCACTTGGCCGCCTCCAGCGCGCGGAAGTGCGGGATGACCTTCTCGCCCCACTGCCGGATGGTCTCCATACAGACCTCCTGGGGGACCGTCCCCATCTGGATCAGGCACATCACCTCGTCGACCCCGATCTCGCGGAGCTGCTCCACGTACGCGATGGCGGTGTCGGCGTCCCCGTAGGCGTGGTCGGTGTTGTACGTGCCGGTGTCGACCGGGCGGGCCGGGATGTTCGCCTCGTGGAGGCGGGCGACCAGCTCCTCGCGGCGCCGCTCGAGGGCGCCCGTGTGGTCCTCGTCCTCCGCGTAGCCGGTCGGGGCGGGGGAGTTGCCGTACCAATGGGCGATCGACTCGGCGAAGAAGCGCTGGCCGCGCGTGCCGAGCCGGAGGGCGCGCTCGGCGTCGTCCAGGACGATCGTCGGGCAGAGCGCCGAGAAGTGGTCGTTCACCTCGGAGGAGACGAGCCGGGAGCCGTCGCGTACGGCGATGGCCTCGTCGTACACCTTCCGCATCGCGCGCACGTCGTCGGCGCCCGCGAAGCCCATCACCAGGGCGCCGATGCCGAGTTCGGCGGCGAGCTTGAGGGTGTCGTGCTTCGAGCAGGCCATGAAGAGCGGCGGGTGCGGGTCCTGCACAGGGCGGGGGAGGATCGCGCCGGGGCCGATGTCGATCGAGCCGTGCCACTCGAACCGCTCCTCGCGCCAGGCGTGCGAGAAGATCCGCAGCGCCTCCTCCATCTGCGGGTACGTGTCCTCGGGGCGCACGCCGTACATCCGCATCTCCTGCCGGGTCGCGCCCCGGCCGGCGCCGATGTCCACCCGGCCGCCGCTGAGGACGTCGAGCATCGCGGCGCGCTCGGCTACCCGCACCGGGTGCTGGTAGCCGAAGGGCATGGTGACGACGCCGTGGCCGATGCGGATGCGTTCGGTGCGGGCGGCGACCCAGGTCAGGAAGATCTCGGACGCGCTCATGTGCGCGTACTGGGTGAGGGAGTGGTGCTCGACCGCCCAGACGCGGTCGAAGCCCATCTTCTCGGCGTGGACGGCCTGTTCGACGCAGTCGTGGATGACCTGGCGCTCCCGCTCGGGGGTCGGGTCGACGAGCTGGGCCTCGAAGATCATGGAGAACTTCACGGTGGACTCCTCTCCTCTTCTATTTCTAATAGGAATACTTCTAGCAGTCATACTTGGGGCGGGGAAGGGGGCCGTAGACTTCGGTCCGTGGCGGACAAGAAGAGGGCAGGTCAGGAAGCAGGTCAGGAAGACGTTCCGGAGATCCCGGGGTTCCCGGCGACCAGCTGGGCGGTGCTCGGGTTGCTCTCCTTCGGGAAGGAGCTGTCCGGCTACGACCTGAAGAAGTGGTCCGACTGGTCGCTGCGCTTCTTCTACTGGAGCCCGTCGTTCAGCCAGATCTACAGCGAGCTGAAGCGTCTTGAGAAGGCCGGTTACGCCACCTCGCGGACGGTCGCCCAGGAGACGGGCAGCCGTGACAAGCGGGTCTACCGGATCACCGACGAGGGGATGGCCGCCGTCCGCACGTGGGCGCGGACCGCGCCCGTGGATCCGCCCGTGCTCAAGCACGGGCCGATGCTCCGGCTCTGGCTCGGGCATCTCCTCGAACCCGAGCAGCAGCGTGAAGTCCTCGCCCGGCACCGGGAGTTCGCCGAGACCATGCGGCTGCGCGCGGAGGCCGACGTGGAGGGGGCGAAGGTGGAGGAGGCGTGGGCGTACCCCACGCTCACCCTCAAGTGGGCCGAGCGGTACTACGCCTCAGAGCGCGATCTGGCGGACGCCATGCTGGCCGACATCGAGGAGTTGGAGAAGGAGCGCGCCCGTGCGGCCGCCGACTCCCCCGAGGGCAAGCGCCCGTAGGTGCGGCGGAAGTAGAGCAGCGGGCCGGTGTCCCGGTGCGCGGTCAGCGCGTCGACCCGGCCCAGCGCGATGGCGTGGTCGCCGCCGTCCAGTACCGCGTCGAGCGTGCACTCGATCGTCGCGAGCGCACCGTCGAGCAGTGGGGCGCCTGCGGCGCCGGGCCGCCAGGCCGTGCCCGCGAACTTGTCGCCGCCGGTCACCGCGAAGCGCCGGCAGAGCTCCTCCTGGTCGGCCGCGAGCACGTTCACCGCGAACCGGCCCGCCGCGCGGATCCGCGGCCAGGTCGTCGAGGTGTGCGCCGGGCAGAAGCAGACCAGGGGCGGGTCGAGCGAGACGGACGAGAAGGACTGCACCGCCATGCCGACGGGCCGTCCGTCGGCGGGGTCGCGGGCGGTGATGACGGCGACGCCCGTGCAGAAGCCCGCCAGCGCGGCCTTCATGTCGGTCGGATCCGGATCCATGGGACCTCCTGAGGAATGTTTCTACTAGGTATATGCCTAACCGAAACACCTGTGATTGGATACCGGCCACGCTCGCACGTCAAGTAGGGAGGGTCAGTGATCAGCCCCCAGCAAGTGCCACAGCAGCCATCGGGTCAACTGCCCAGCACCATCGCCGAGTTGCCCGACTGGGCGGCGGCCGCGCATGCCGATCCGGCCCTTGAGGCGCTCGTCGGAGGCGGGGCCGGCGGAGCCGACGGCGAGGTCCGCTGGGGCTTCGCGCGGCTCCGCGACGAGATCGCCGCCGCCGCGCGCGCCGCCCTCGCCCACGGCGTACGGCACGGCGAACGGGTCGCGATCTGGGCCCCCAACAGCCGCCGTTGGATCACCGCCGCACTTGGCGCGGTCGCGGTCGGCGCCGTCCTCGTACCGGTCAACACCCGCTACAAGCCAGCCGAGGCCGCCGACATCGTGCGCCGCAGCGGCGCCCGGTTCCTCCTCACCGAACACGACTTCCTCGGCACCGACTACGCCGCCGCCCTGCACGGCTCCGGGGAGGACCTCGGCGCCCTGCGCTCCACCCTCACCCTGCACGGACCCGACTGGGACGCCTACCTCGCCGCCGGGGCCACCGTCCCCGACAGTGAGCGGATCGCCCGCGCCGCCGCCGTACGCCCCGACGACTTCTGCGACATCCTCTACACCTCGGGCACCACCGGCCGCTCCAAGGGCGTGATGACCACCCACGGCCAGACCCTGCGCGTGTACGCCGACTGGGCCCGGCTCGTCGGACTGCGCGCAGGCGACCGGTATCTGCTGGTCAACCCCTTCTTCCACGCCTTCGGCTACAAGGCCGGGGTGCTCGCCTGCCTGCTGACCGGCGCGACGATGCTCCCCGAGGCCGTCTACGACGCCGACCGCGTCCTGGAGCGGATCGCCGCCGAGCGCGTCACCTGCCTCATGGGGCCGCCGACCGTCTTCCACGGCCTGATCCACCACCCGCGCCGCGCGGCGCACGACCTCTCCGCGCTCCGGCTCGCCGGGACCGGCGCGGCCACCGTGCCCGCCACGCTCGTCGAGGAGATACGGGACGAACTCGGCGCGCCCGACGTCTTCACCGCGTACGGGCTCACCGAGTCCTGCGGCGTGGTCTCCGTCTGCCCGACGGACGCCGACGCCGAGACCGTCGCCCACACCGTCGGACTGCCGCTGCCCGGCACCGAGATCCGGATCGCCTCCCCGCTCGGCGCGGTGCTCGGCCCCGGGGAGCCGGGCGAGATCCAGGTCCGCGGCCACCACGTCATGCGCGGCTACCTCGACGACCCGGCGGCCACGGCCGAGGCGGTCGTCGACGGCGGCTGGCTGCGCACCGGGGACATCGGCACCCTCGACGAGCGCGGCTACCTCGCGGTGACCGACCGGCTGAAGGACATGTACGTCGTCGGCGGCTTCAACGCGTACCCGGCCGAGATCGAGCACGTCCTGCTGCGCCACGAGGCCGTGCGCGACGCCGCCGTCGTCGGCGCGCCGGACGAGAGGCTCGGCGAGGTCGGGGTCGCGTTCGTCGTGACCGACCGAGCCCTGGACGAGGGCGAGTTGACCGCATGGGCCCGCGAGCGGCTCGCCAACTTCAAGGTCCCGCGCCGTTTCGTCGTCGTACCGGAGCTGCCGCGCAACGCCGGAGGCAAGCTCCTCAAGGGCGAACTGCGGCGCGCGGCGAGAGGAGAGGACGCATGAGGACGACACCTGAGCAGGACGAACTGCGAGCGGCGGTACGGTCCGTGCTCGACCGCCACGAGGGCGCGGCGGCCTGGGCGCCGCTGGCCGGGCAGATCGGCGTGGCGGCCCTCGCCGTACCGGAGGCGTACGGCGGGCTCGGCTGCGGGCTGCCGGAGATCGCCGTGGTGGCGGGGGAGTTGGGGCGGGCGCTCAGCCCGGTCCCGTTCCTCGGTTCCGCCGTCCTGCCCGTGACCGCCCTCCTCGCCGCGGGCGACTGGGACGCCTGCGCCCGCCTCCTCCCCGGCCTAGCCGAGGGCACCCGGTCCTGCGCGCTCGCCTGGGCGGAGGGGGGCGGCTGGGAGGCGGGGGCGGTCACGACGGTGGCGGAGGAGGGCGGCTGGGGGTCGGGGGCGGTCACGACGGTGGTGGACGTCGGCGGCCGGGAGGTGGGGGCGCTCACGGCGACGGGTGACGAGGGCGCGTACCTCACCGGCCGCAAGGAGTACGTCCTGGCCGCACCCGAGCGCCCGGACCTGTGCCTGGTCTTCGCCGTCGACTCCCGCACGGGCCGCCTGGGCCTCTACGAACTGCTCGACGAGAACTGGGAGTTCGCTCCCGCCTCCACCCTCGACCGGACCCGCCCCCTCGCCCGGATCCGGCTCGACCGGGCGCCCGCCCGGCTCCTCTCCGCCGACGGGGAGGCCGTCCTCGCCCGGGTGCGCGACGTGGCAGCGACCGTCCTCGCCGCCGAGCAGGTCGGGGGCGCCCAGCGGGCCCTGGAGGACACGGTCCGACACGTCGGCGAGCGCGTCCAGTTCGGCCGGCCCATCGGCTCCTTCCAGGCCGTCAAGCACCGCCTGGCCGACCTGTACACCACCGTCGAGTCCGCCCGCTCCCTTGCCCTGGCCGCCGCCCACGCGGACGCCGAACCCCTCGCCGCGGCGGCCGCGCGGGCGGTGTGCTCGGAGACGTACGAGACGGTCGCGGGCGAGATGATCCAGCTCCACGGCGGCATCGGCGTGACCTGGGAACACCCGGCGCACGACCACCTCAAACGCGCCCACCAGTGCGCCCGCCTCTTCGGACCGGCCGCCGCGTACCGGGGGCGTATCGCCGCCGCGCTCGGCCTCGTCCCCGCACCCTGATCACGTACGCTCGGCACTCCGGGGGGAAAGGGGTCCCCTCTTCGTAAGGGGGAGGGGAGCCGCCCGTGGGACTGAGTCTGCGCAAGGTCGAGGAGACCGCACCGGCGCTGGTGAGCCTGTACAAGTCGGCGGGGGTCTCGCTGCGCAAGCACGGGATGGACGGGCAGCGGGTGGCCGTCTACCTGGTGCTCGACTACTCGGGTTCCATGAAGCCGTACTACAAGGACGGCAGCGTCCAGGCCCTCGCCGACCGGGTGTTGGGGCTCTCGGCCAACCTGGACGACGACGGGCGGGTGCCCGTGGTCTTCTTCTCCACCGACATCGACGCCGAGACGGACATCGAACTCGCGGGCCACCAGGGGCGGATCGACCGGATCGTCGCCGGGCTCGGCCACATGGGCAAGACCAGCTACCACCTGGCGATGGACGCGGTCATCGACCACTACCTTGACAGCGGCGCGACCGCCCCCGCGCTCGTCGTCTTCCAGACGGACGGCGGACCGATCAACAAGCTCGCGGCCGAAAGGTACTTGTGCAAGGCGGCCGAGCTGCCGATCTTCTGGCAGTTCGTCGGCTTCGGCGATCCGGGCAGCCGGCAGTTCGAATTCCTGCGGAAACTGGACGAGTTGGCGGTCCCGCAGAAGCGATGCGTCGACAACGCCGGGTTCTTTCACGCCGGGATGGACCCGCGTACGGTCCCGGACGCCGAGTTGTACGACCGGATCGTCGCCGAGTTCCCGGCGTGGCTGTCCGCGGCTCGGGCGCGGTCCATCGTGGGGTCGTGACGGCGGTCGAAAACTGCTGGCCGGGCGCGGGCGGGCGGGTGATAGTGGGCCCATGGCATCTCTTGTGCGACATGTGACGATCGACTGCGCCGACGCGTACACCCTGGCGACCTTCTGGGCCGCCGCCCTGGACTCCAAGCTCGCGGACGACGACAATCCCGGTGACCCGGAGGCGCTGGTCGAGACGGCCGGGGGCGCCCTGCTCTTCATCCAGGTGCCGGACGCGAAGTCGGTCAAGAACCGCGTCCACCTCGACCTCCAGCCGCAGGACCGCAGCCGTGACGAGGAGGTCGAGCGGCTGCTCGCCCTCGGCGCCACGATCTTCGAGGACCACCGGAAGCCGGACGGCACGGGGTGGGCGACGATGGCGGACCCCGAGGGCAACGAGTTCTGCGTCGAGCGGAGCCGGGCCGAGCGGGATGCCACGGCGGCCTCGGTGGTCTCGGCAGCCTCGGAGTAATCCAGACAGAGGATGTCCGGTATCCGGTGTTCACTGGAGTCATGGGACACACCAGCACCGGATCCGGAACCTCCTGGGCGGCCTTCGCCGCCGCCGAGCCCGAACTCGCCTCGACCGTACGGGAGCGCTTCGGGCAGTTCACCCACCACGTGCTCGGCACCCTGCGGAAGGACGGCTCGCCCCGGCTCAGCGGGATCGAGGCGGACTTCCGCTGGGACGAGCTGTGGCTCGGCATGATGCCGAACTCCCGCAAGGCCCTGGACCTGCGGCGCGACCCCCGTTTCTCGCTGCTCGCCAACCCGGGCTCGGGTACGGACATGGGCGGCGGGGACGTCCGGATCTCCGGCCGGGCCGTGGAGATCTCCGAGCCGGCGGAGCTGGACCGGTACGCGGAGGCGGTCGGGATGCCGATGCCCTTCCATGTCTTCCGGGTCGAGCCGATGGAGATCGTCCGCACCTACGTCGAGGGCGACGACATGGTCATCCGCTCCTGGAGGCCGGGACGGGCGGTGCGGACGATCCGGCGCGGTACGGACGACAGCCCGCCGCGTGAGACGTCATGACCTGTCGTCGCTGTCATCGCCGTAGCCGTCGTACGTGTCCATGACCCTTGCCCGGCACCAGGACGGGGTGCCCCAGGCGTCCCGGAGCGGACGGGCCTTGCGCAGCCAGAGGGAGAGGTCGAGCTCCTCGGTGTAGCCGACGGCGCCATGGATCTGCAGGGCCGTACGGGCGGCGGTGTACGCGGCCTCGCCCGCGGCGACCTTGGCGGCGGCGAGATCGGTGCTCCGGAACGTGACCGCTGCTCCGAAGAGGAGGGGGCGGGCGAACTCCAGGGCGATCAGGGTGTCGGCGAGGCGGTGCTTGACCGCCTGGAAGGAGCCGATCTCGGTGCCGAACTGCCGGCGCTGCTTGGCGTACGCGACCGTCCGGTCGAGGAGCGTGAGCCCTACGCCGAGGGCTTGCGCGGCGGTCGCGAGCATGGCCCAGTCGCGTGCGTGCGCGGCGGCGGCGGTGACGGCGGGCCCGGACGCCAGCAGCTCCCCGCCGGGGGTGGGGCGGGCGAGGCGGCGGGCGGGGTCCGGTGAGTTGCGGACCGGCTCGTGGCCGGGGGCCAGACGGAGTTCGTCCCCCTGGACGACGAGGATCACGTCGGCGACGTCCGCGTCGAGGGCGAGCACCCCCGTTGTGGGCAGTCGTTCCGCTGGGGCGGAACGGGTGGGCACAACGGAACGGCGCCCTTGCCGGGCCCAGGCTCCCGTGCCCCCGGTCACCACGGGTGCGGCGCCGTCGTGGGTTGTGCCCACCCGTTCCGCCGTGCGGAACGCCTGCCCACAACCTGCTGGGGGATCAGGGGTGGGAACCGGCCCCCTGGGCACAGCCCCCGCGGGAACCGGCCCCATGGGCATCGTCAGGGTCGCCACCGTCTCGCCCGACGCAAGCCCCGGCAGCAGCCGTTTCGCCGGGGCCGCCTCGCCCAAGCGCGCCAGCTCCGTCAGGAGCGCCGCCACTGCCACCGTCTCCACCACCGGGCCCGGGACCCCGTGCCGGCCCAACTCCACGAAGGCCGTGGTCAGTTCGATCGGGAGGGGGCCCACGCCCTCGTGTTGTTCCGGGATCGCCAGGGCGAAGACGCCCGCGTCCGCGAGGCGGGACCACAGGGTGCGGCCGGGAGTCGGGTCGCCCGTCGCCCAGGACCGTATCGCCGTCGGCGTGTCCGCCGCCGTCAGCATCGCGGCCAGGGAGCGCGCGAAGTCGCGCTGCTCCTCCGTCTGAAGAAATCGCATCAGCGCCGCCCCTTCGGCAGGCCGAGCAGCCGCTCGGCGATGATGTCGCGCTGGATCTCGTTCGTGCCCGCGTAGATCGGGCCCGCGAGCGAGAAGACGTACCCCTCGCCCCACTCCCCGTCCGCCGGCTCCGTCTCGTCGCCCAGCAGATCGAGCGCCGTCTCGTGCAGCGCGATGTCGTACTCCGACCAGAAGACCTTGTTCAGGCTCGACTCCGCCCCGATGCTCGCCCCCGCCGCGAACCGCGACGCGCCGCCCGCCGTGAAGAGCTGGTACGCCCGCGCGCCGATCACCGCGTCCGCGACCCGGTCCCGTAGCGACGGGTCCGCGCCCGTCTCCCGCCACAGCGCCACCAGCCGGTCCGCCGCCGCCAGGAAGCGGCCCGGGGAGCGGAGCATCAGGCCGCGTTCGTTGCCGGTCGTGGACATCGCGATCCGCCAGCCCTGGCCGGGCTCACCGATCACGTCCTCGTCCGGTACGAAGACCCCGTCGAGGAAGAGCTCCGCGAACGCGGGCTTCCCGTCGAGCCGGCCGATCGGCCGGACCGTCACCCCCGGCGCCCGCAGGTCGAACATCAGGTACGTCAGCCCCCGGTGCGGCCGGGCCGGGTCCGTCTCCGGGTCGGTGCGGAAGATCCCGAAGGCCCGGTCGGCGAAGGCGGCCCGCGAGGACCAGGTCTTCTGGCCGGTCAGCAGCCAGCCGCCCTCCGTCCGTACCGCCCGCGACGAGAGCGACGCCAGGTCCGAGCCCGATTCCGGCTCCGACCAGGCCTGCGCCCAGACGACCTCCCCGGTCGCCATCGAGGGCAGTACGCGGGCCCGCTGTTCCTCCGTCGCGTGGTCGAAGAGGGTCGGGGCGAGCAGGTTGATGCCGTTCTGCGAGACCCGGCCGGGCGCCCCCGCCGCGTAGTACTCCTCCTCGAAGACCAGCCACCGGAAGATGTCGGCGCCCCGGCCCCCGTACCGCTCCGGCCAGGACACCACCGACCAGCGGTCGGCGGCGAGTTCGGCCTCCCAGGCGCGGTGCGCGGCGAAGCCCTCCCGGGTCTCCAGGGACGGCAGCGGCTCCGCCGGGACGTGGGCCCGCAGCCACTCCCTCGCCTCCGCGCGGAACTCCCGTTCCTCCCCGCTGTACGACAGGTCCATCAGACCCCCGCCTCCTTCATCGCCGCCACGTCCATCCCGCCCAGCGGGTCCGCCGCGGTCTCCGCGTTGTGGGCGTGGGCGAGATGGTGGAGCCCGAAGACCGAGTCCATCCCTGCGTGCAGGCCCTGGAGGTCCTCGGCCTGGTTCACCGCCCGCTTGGTCAGGGCCAGCCCGAGCCGGGGCATCTCGGCGATCCGGCCCGCCAACTCATCGGTTGCCGAGGACAGTTCCCTCCGTTCCACCAACCGATTCACCATGCCGATCTCGTACGCCCTGCGCGCCGTCATCCGGTCGCCCGTGAACAGGAACTCCTTCGCGATCCGGGGCGGCATCACCCACGGGTGGGCGAAGTACTCGACGCCCGGGATGCCCATCCGTACCACCGGGTCGGCGAAGAACGCGTCCTCGCTCGCCACGATCAGGTCGCAGACCCACGCCAGCATCAACCCGCCCGCCACACAGGCCCCTTGGACGGAGGCCACCACCGGCTTGGGGAGTTCGCGCCAGCGCCTGCACATGCCGAGATAGACCTCTGACTCGCGGGCGAAGCGGGACTCGGCGCCGCGCTTGTCGGAGTGGTCCCACCACAGTCTGGCGCGGCGGTCGAAGGGGAGATGGGCGTCGCGCTCGGGAGTGCCGATGTCGTGGCCCGCCGAGAAGTGCTCGCCCGCTCCGGCGAGCACGACAACCTTGACCTCGGAGTCCTCGGCCGCCCGGTAGAAGGCCTCGTCCAGGGCGTAGGTCATCGCGGAGTTCTGGGCGTTGCGGTAGCGGGGGCGGTTCATCGTCACGTACGCGACGGGGCCGCGACGCTCGTACAGCACGGGCATCTGCATCCTTCGACGCTCCTTCCCTAACAAGTGTTTGGTAGGTTAACGTACGGCCATGAGCAGCGCCATGAGCAGCGTCGAGGAGTTCCGCACCGAGGTACGGGACTGGCTACGGGCCCACCTCAGTGGCGAGTTCGCCGCCCTCAAGGGCCTCGGCGGACCGGGCCGCGAGCACGAGGCCTTCGCCGAACGCCTCGCCTGGGAACGGCACTTGGCCGCCCACGGCTGGACCTGCGTCGGCTGGCCGAAGGAGCACGGCGGGCGCGGCGCGAGCATCGAGGAGCAGATCGCCTTCCACGAGGAGTACGCCCTCGCCGACGCCCCCGCCCGCGTCAACCACATCGGCGAACAGCTCCTCGGACCCACCCTCATCGACCACGGCACCGAGGAGCAGAAGGCCCGCTTCCTGCCCCCGATCCGCGCCGTCGAGGAGCTCTGGTGCCAGGGCTACAGCGAACCCGACGCCGGCTCCGACCTCGCCGCCGTCCGCACCCGCGCCGCCCTCGACGGCGACCAGTGGGTGGTGAACGGCCAGAAGATCTGGACCTCGCTCGCCCACGAGTCCCAGTGGTGCTTCGTCGTCGCCCGCACCGAGCAGGGCTCGCGGCGGCACGCCGGGCTCTCGTACCTGCTCGTCCCCATGGACCAGCCGGGCGTCGAGGTCCGCCCGATCGTCCAGCTCACCGGCACCAGCGAGTTCAACGAGGTCTTCTTCGACGGCGCCAGGACCGACGCCGCGCACGTCGTCGGCGCGCCCGGCGACGGCTGGCGGATCGCCATGGCCACCCTCGGCTACGAACGCGGCGTCTCCACCCTCGGCCAGCAGGTCGGCTTCCGGCGCGAATGGGAGGGCCTCGTCGCGCTCGCCCGGCGCAACGGCAGCCTCGCCGACCCGCTGATCCGCGACCGGCTCGTCCGCGCCTGGACCGGGCTCCAGGCCATGCGCGCGAACGCGCTGCGCTCCACCGACCCCTCCATGGCCAAGCTCTACTGGTCGCACTGGCACCGCGACCTCGGCGAACTCGCCATGGACATCTGCGGCGCCGCCGCCACGGTCGTCGCCGCCGAACCGTACGAACTCGACGAGTGGCAGCGGCTGTTCCTCTTCTCCCGCGCCGACACCATCTACGCCGGATCCAGCGAGATCCAGCGCAACCTCATCGCCGAGCGGGTGCTCGGCCTCCCGAAGGAGCCGCGCCCATGACGCCACCCCCCTACGTCCCGGGGCACGGCCTGCTCGCCGGCCGTACCGCCGTCATCACCGCCGCCGCCGGAGCCGGCATCGGCGGCGCCACCGCCCGCCGCTTCCTGGAGGAGGGCGCCAGGGTCCTCATCAGCGACGCCCACGCCCGCCGCCTCAAGGAGAGCGAGGCCGCCCTCGCCGCCGAGTTCGGCGCCGACCGGGTCGACGCCCTGGCCTGCGACGTCACCGAGGAGAGCCAGGTCCAGGCCCTCTTCGCCACCGCCGTACGGCTCCACGGCCGCCTCGACGCCGTCGTCAACAACGCGGGCCTCGGCGGCACCGCCGCGCTCGTCGACATGACCGACGACCAGTGGGGGCGCGTCCTCGACGTCACCCTCAACGGCACCTTCCGCTGCGTCCGAGCCGCCCTGCGCCACTTCCGGGGCGCGGACCACGGCGGCGTGATCGTCAACAACGCCTCCGTCGTCGGCTGGCGCGCCCAGGCCGGGCAGGCCCACTACGCCGCCGCGAAGGCCGGCGTCATGGCCCTCACCCGCTGCGCCGCGATCGAGTCGGCGGCGTACGACGTCCGCGTCAACGCCGTCTCCCCGTCCCTCGCCATGCACCCGCACCTGGTCAAGGTCACCTCCGCCGAGCTGCTCGCCGAGCTGACCGAGCGCGAGGCCTTCGGGCGGTACGCCGAACCCTGGGAGATCGCCAACGTCATCGTCTTCCTCACCAGCGGCTACTCCTCGTACATGACCGGCGAGAACGTCTCCGTCAGCAGCCAGCACGCGTAGGACCAGAATGGACGTGTGCCGAAGACAGCCAGCAAGAAGAAGACCCCGGTGACCGCCTCGCCCGAGCGGCGCCGCGAACTCCTGGACACGGCGGCCGAGGTGTTCGCCGCCCAGGGCTACAACGCCACGACCGTCCGCAAGATCGCCGACGCCGCCGGCATGCTCGCCGGCAGCCTCTACTACCACTTCGATTCCAAGGAATCGATGCTCGACGAGATCCTCTCCACCTTCCTGACCGAGCTGTGGGAGGGGTACGACGCCGTCCTCGCCGCCGGACTCGGCCCCAGGGAGACCATCGAGGCCCTCGTCACCGAGTCCTTCCGGGAGATCGACCGGCACCGCGCCGCCGTCGCCATCTACCAGAAGGAGTCCAGGCACCTCACCGACCAGCCCCGCTTCCACTACCTCATCGACTCGCAGCAGAAGTTCGAGAAGGCGTGGCTGGGGACCCTGGAGCGGGGAGTGGAGGCCGGCACCTTCCGGGCCGACCTCGACATCCGGCTCACCTACCGCTTCGTGCGCGACACCGTCTGGGTCGCCGCGTCCTGGTACCGCCCGGGCGGACAGCACAGCCCGGAGGAGATCGCCCGCCAGTACCTGTCGATGGTCCTGGACGGTATCGCCGTACGCACCTAGCCCTGCGTTTCGCAGACGTCTGGAGGAGTTGTCATGGCCGAGGCCTACATCGTCGAAGCGGTCCGCACCCCGGTGGGCCGCCGCAAGGGAGGCCTGGCCTCCGTCCACCCGGCGGACCTCGGAGCCCATGTCCTCAAGGCCCTCGTCCAGCGCTCGGGCGTCGACCCCGCCGCCGTCGAGGACGTCGTCTTCGGCTGCCTCGACACCGTGGGCCCGCAGGCCGGCGACATCGCCCGTACGGCCTGGCTCGCCGCCGGACTCCCCGAAGAGGTCCCCGGCGTCACCATCGACCGCCAGTGCGGCTCCTCCCAGCAGGCCGTGCACTTCGCCGCGCAGGGCGTCCTCTCCGGCACCCAGGACCTCGTCGTCGCCGGCGGCACCCAGAACATGTCGATGATCCCGATCGCCTTCGCCTCCCGGCAGGCCGCCGAACCCCTCGGCCTGACCGAGGGCCCCTACGCCGGCTCCGAGGGCTGGCGGGCCCGCTACGGCGACGCGCCCGTCAACCAGTTCCACGGCGCCGAGCTGATCGCCAAGAAGTGGGGCATCACCCGCCGTGACCAGGAGGAATTCGCCCTCCGCTCGCACGAGCGCGCGCTGCGCGCGATCGACGAGGGCCGCTTCGACCGCGAGACCGAGGCCTACGGCGACGTGACCGCGGACGAGGGCCCGCGCCGGGACACCACCCTGGAGAAGATGGCCGGCCTGAAGCCCGTCGTGGAGGGCGGCACGATCACGGCGGCCTGCTCCTCCCAGGTCTCCGACGGCGCCGCCGCGATGCTCCTCGCGAGCGAGCGGGCCGTACGGGAGCACGGCCTCACCCCGCGCGCCCGGATCCACCACCTCTCGGTGCGCGGCGAGGACCCGATCCGGATGCTCTCCGCGCCGATACCGGCGACCGCGTACGCCCTGAAGAAGACCGGCATGACCATCGACGACATGGACCTCGTCGAGATCAACGAGGCCTTCGCCCCGGTCGTCCTCGCCTGGCTGAAGGAGACCGGCGCCGACCCGACGCGCGTGAACGTCAACGGCGGAGCGATCGCCCTCGGCCACCCGCTGGGCGCGACCGGCGTGAAGCTGATGACCACGCTCCTGCACGAGCTGGAGCGCACGGGCGGCCGCTACGGCCTCCAGACCATGTGTGAAGGCGGGGGCCAGGCCAACGTGACGATCATCGAGCGGCTCTGAGGCCCTACCGAGCGGTATGTGACGTGCGTCGCCGCCCTGCCCATTCGGGTGGGGCGGCATGCTAAGGTTCCCTGTGTTGCTAGTTGGTACCCATGAACTTTATGTGCGCCTGACGGGAATGTTCCTCAGGCGCAATTTTGTTTTCCGGACTCTCCGGGATGGGACCCTTACCTATTCAGGAGAAAACATGGCTACCGGAACCGTGAAGTGGTTCAACGCCGAAAAGGGCTTCGGCTTCATCGAGCAGGACGGCGGCGGCGCCGACGTCTTCGCCCACTACTCCAACATCGCGACCTCCGGCTTCCGTGAGCTGCAGGAAGGCCAGAAGGTCACCTTCGACGTCACGCAGGGCCAGAAGGGCCCGCAGGCGGAGAACATCCTCCCCGCCTGATCGCCGTACGCGATTCTCGCAGCCGGGACCCGCACCGCGCAGGTGCGGGTCCCGGCTCGCGCTGTGCTCAGGCACTCTGCTCGGGCGCTCTGCTCAGGCCAGGAAGGCATTTCCCATGACTCGCTCCGAACAGCGGCCCCGCCGGGCCGCCGAATCCCGCTCCGGAACCACGTCCGGAAATTCCCGCCGTGGCTCCGCCGCCCCCAGGGGCAACGGCAGGCCCAAGGCCGCCGGGCGCGGCCGTGGACCGGCCACGCCTCCGCCGCCGCGCGAGTTCACCCTGCCTGAGACGCTGACGCCCGCGCTCCCCTCCGTCGAGTCCTTCGACGCCCTCGACATGCCCGCCGCCCTGGTCAAGACGCTGAACGCGCAGGGCGTCACCGAGCCGTTCCCGATCCAGGGCGCCACCCTGCCGAACTCGCTCGCCGGCCGGGACATCCTCGGCCGCGGCCGCACCGGCTCCGGCAAGACCCTCGCCTTCGGCCTCGCGCTCCTCGCCCGCACCGCGGGCCGCCGCGCCGAGCCCAAGGCGCCGCTCGCCCTGGTCCTGGTGCCCACCCGCGAGCTCGCCCAGCAGGTCACCGACGCGCTCTCGCCGTACGCCACCTCGGTGCAGCTGCGGCTCGCCACCGTCGTCGGCGGTCTGTCGATCACCAAGCAGTCGAACTCCCTGCGCCGTGGCGCCGAGGTGCTCGTCGCCACGCCCGGCCGTCTCAAGGACCTCATCGAGCGCGGCGACTGCCGGCTCGACCAGGTCGCGATCACGGTCCTCGACGAGGCCGACCAGATGGCCGACATGGGCTTCATGCCGCAGGTCACCGCGCTGCTCAAGCAGGTCGAGCCGAACGGCCAGCGGATGCTGTTCTCGGCCACCCTGGACCAGAACATCGACCGGCTCGTGAAGATGTTCCTCACCGACCCGGTCGTGCACTCCGTCGACCCCTCGGCCGGCGCCGTCACGACGATGGAGCACCACGTGCTCTACATCGCCGACGAGACCGACAAGAAGGCCGTCACCACCCGCATCGCGGCGCGTGACGGGCGCACGATCCTCTTCCTGGACACCAAGCGGGCCGTGGACCGGCTCGTCAAGCGGCTCCTCGCCAGCGGCGTCCGGGCCTCCGGGCTGCACGGCGGCCGCTCGCAGCCGCAGCGCAACCGCACCCTGGACCAGTTCAAGACCGGCCAGGTCACCGTCCTGGTCGCGACCAACGTGGCGGCCCGCGGCATCCACGTCGACGACCTCGACCTGGTCGTCAACGTCGACCCGCCCATCGACCACAAGGACTACCTGCACCGCGGCGGCCGCACCGCCCGGGCCGGCGAGTCCGGCAGCGTCGTCACCCTCGTCCTGCCCGAGCAGAAGCGCGACATGAGCCGGCTGATGTCGAACGCCGGGATCAGCCCGCGCACGGCGCAGATCAAGTCGAGCGACGAGGAACTGACCCGCGTCACCGGCGCCCGCGAGCCCTCGGGCGTCCCGGTCGTCATCGAGGTCCCCCAGCCGACCCAGCCCGCGAGCGCCCGCAACGGCGGATCGCGCTCCCGCCGCGGTGGTGGCGGTGGCGGAGGCGGCAACGGTGGGGGCCGTTCCCGCTCCGGTGCCAACGCCCGTACGGGTGGTTCCGGGGCCAACGCCCGTACGGGTACGGGTGGTTCGCCCACCCGTACCCGCAGCGGAGGCGGAGGCGGCGGTCGTGGCCGCCGGTCCGGCGGCGCCGCCTAGGACTCCGGCTAGTCGACGAGCCGGTCCTGGAGCTGTGCGAGTGTGCGCGGCTCCAGGGCCAGGCCGTCGGTGAGATAGCGGAGCAGGCTGCCGTAGCGGGTCTTCGCCTCGGCCAGCGCGGTGTTCAGGTACTCGGTCCGTACCTCCTGCATCGGGATGAGCAGGTCCGGGTTCTGCATCAGCCCGGCCTGCTTCAGGCCCGCGCGGAGCTGGGCGTCGTAGGCGGCCCGGAAGGTGTTGGAGGCCAGGAAGTCCTCCACGGCGTACCGCTCGGGCACCCCGAGGACCGTCAGCAGCAGGTAACTCAGCCAGCCCGTACGGTCCTTGCCCGAGGTGCAGTGGTACAGCAGCGGTCCCGCGCCCGGGCGGGCGATGTCGCGGATCGTCGCGGCGAACCGCGCCCGGTTGTCGGCGCTGGTGACGAACGAGCGGTAGACCTCCGCCATGAACGCGGGCGCCCGGCCACCGCCCAGCATCTCCTCCTGCTTCACCGGGTCCCGGGACCCGATCGCGGCCCGGATCAGGGCGTTGAGACCGTTGTCGGTCACCGCCCGCGACACCGGGACGAGTCCGCCGGGCAGCCGGTCGGCGCCGTCGGACTGGACCTCGAGCGGGATCCGGAAGTCGACCACCGTGGCCAGGCGAAGCCCCGAGAGCGTGGTCAGGTCGGCGTCGGTGAGCTTGCCCAGGGCGTCGCCCCGGTAGACCAGGCCCTGGCGCACCCGATCGCCGGTGTACGTGAGATAGCCGCCCAGGTCGCGGACGTTGACCGCGCCCTGGAGGGGGACGTGCCGGACGGCCGAGGCGCGGAGCCGACGGCGGGGCGCCGCGACGGCCGGGGAGGCGAGCGAGACGAGGGCGGTGGCGCCGGCGGTGCTCAGCAGTGCGCGTCTCGATAGGGGCATGACTGAACTCCCAGTGCTGGAACTCCCGTAGGGGGAGAGCGGGTTCACCCTGGTGTGGGCAGGGTGCGGAGCACTTTCTCTGCCTCGGACATGACGCGCAGGACGAGTTCCTCACAGCTGGGGAGGTCCTCGATGATCCCCGCGACCTGTCCGGACGCCATGACACCGAGGTCGGTGCGGCCCTCGACCATGGACGCTTTGAGGAGCATGGGGGTGTTCGCGGCGAGCAGGACCTGGCTCCATGACAGGTCCTTGCCGTGCTTCATCGCGAGGCCGTCGCGGACCATGTCCGGCCACGAGAGCCCCGAGAGCCTGCGGAAGCCCGCCGCCCGGCGGACCGCCTGCGCCAACGCCCGTACCCGGCCCGCCCGTTCGAGGGCGGCGACCATCTCCGTACGGAGCATCCGGTGCGGCAGCCCGTCGACGGCCGTCGTCACCGTCACGTCCTTCACCGTGGCGGCGAGGTACTTCGCCTTCACGGCGTCGGGGACGGTGGAGTCGGAGGTGAGGAGGAAGCGGGTGCCCATGGCGATGCCCGCGGCCCCGTAGGAGAGCGCGGCCACCAGGCCGCGGCCGTCGTGGAAGCCGCCGGCGGCGATCACCGGGATGGAGACCGCGTCCACGACCTGCGGCAGCAGGACCGTCGTGGCCACGTCGCCGGTGTGCCCGCCGCCCTCGCCGCCCTGCACGATCACCGCGTCCGCGCCCCAGGCCGCGACCTTCTCGGCGTGCCGCCGGGCCCCGATCGAGGGGACGACGACCACGCCGGCGTCCTTCAGCTCCGCGATCAGCTCGCGGGACGGCGCGAGCGCGAAGGAGGCGACGCGTACGCCCTCGTCGACGATGATCCGCACCCGCTCCCGGGCGTCGCCCGCGTCCGCGCGCAGATTGACCCCGAAGGGCCGGTCCGTACGGGACTTCACCTCGCGGACCGCCGCGCGCAGCTCCTCGACGGTCATCGTCGCCGAGGCGAGGATGCCGAGCGCACCCGCCTCCGCGGTGGCCGAGACGAGGCGGGGCCCGGCGACCCAGCCCATGCCGGTCTGGACGATCGGGTACCGCACCCCGGTGAGCCGGGTGAGCGCCGTCTCCATCAGACCCGTACCTCCCGGTCCCGCAGCCCCTTGGGGTCGATGACCTCGCGGATCAGCCGCAGCTCCTCGGCGGTCGGCTCCCGGGTGTACGGGACGTCGTCCCCGATCACCAGGTCGAAGCCGGTGGCCTGCCGGACCTGGACCACGGTGACGCCCGGGTGCAGGGAGGCGAGCCGCATCGAGCGGTCGGGCGTCTCGAAGTCGAAGACGCCGAGGTCGGAGACGACCCGGGGGATCCGGTGGAACCGCTCCGCCCCGGCGGCCGCCGCCCGGTCGTAGCCGACGCCGCTCACCATGTCGACGCGCTCGACGAAGACCCGGGGCGAGTGCTTGGGGATCCAGTAACTGACCGGGTTGTTGAGGGTGTTGACGGGCGCGCCGCGTACGCCGAGGAGCTGGCGGGCGGGGCGGGACCAGTCGCCGATGCAGGAGATGTTCTGGTTGCCGTGCCGGTCGATCTGGCTCGCGCCCATCATGACGTGCCGCTTCCCGCCGGTGACCATCGTCAGATGGCGGCGGTACGGCAGCCAGCCCTCGGGCTCCCCGTCGAGGCCGACGAGCATCGCCTCGCCGTCGGTCAGGAGAAGGTCGGGGGCGAAGGAGCGCTTGGCGAGCCGGGCGCCGAAGGAGGAGACGGGGGCCATCGCGGCGGCGAGGACCTCGCTGTTGTCGCGCCAGGCCTCGGCGCAGGCGACGACGCAGTACTCGGCGCGGGTGACGGTTGTGGCTGTGCTCGTGGTCGCGGGCGTCGTGGTCACTGCTGCTCCTCGTGCCAGGTCCGTACGGCCTGCTGGTAGTCGTCCTCGCTCTTGCCTGAGAGGAACCGTTCGGCGAATTCGGGCCAGGGGGTGGTCGCGTACAGCTTCTGGAAGGGCTCGTCGCGGCCGTGGTCGGGGACGCAGGAGGTGAAGTGGGCGCCGTTCGGGGTCTCGACGACGCCTGTGACGCTGTGCCGGCTGACGAGCAGGGACTGCGGGGCGGTGTCGGCGTCGAACCGGTCGACGAGCCGCTCGCAGGAGACGTACGCGGTGTCGGCGGCCTCGCAGAAGAGGTCGTCGAAGTACGGGTCGGGGCCCAGGTACTGGCCGTTGCCTAGCCGGTCGGCGCGGTTGAGATGGACGAAGGCGGCGTCCATGCGCAGGGCGGGCACGGCGACGAAGGTCTCCCCGTCGTCGTACGGAGAGGTGACCGTGCGCAGCTCGGGGTTGACCGTCATGACGTCCGAGCCGAGACCTGCGCGGACGGGCATGAAGGGCAGCCGGTTGGCGGCGGCGTGCAGGCCCCACATGAACATGGCCTCGTCGAGCTCGGTGAGGGCGAGGTCGCCGCGTTCGCGGGCCGCGCGGTAGTGCGGTTCGAGGGGGATGGAGTCGAGGGTGGTGAAGGCGGCGACGAGCCGGCGGATCCGGCCGGCGGCGGCGAGGAGGCCGACGTCGGGGCCGCCGTAGGAGATCACGGTGAGATCGGTGATCTCGGACCGGAGCAGCGCTCTGACCAGGGCCATCGGCTTGCGGCGCGAGCCCCAGCCGCCGATGCCGAGGGTCATGCCGGAGCGGAGGCGGCCCACCACCTCGTCGGGGGTCATGGTCTTGTCGGTCACGGGGTGCCCTCCTTGGCCTTGTTTCCGTCCTTGGCCTCGTCACTGCCGAAGGTGTCGCGGACGCGGTCGGCGACGCCGCTGAGGTTGGCCTCGAAGGTGAAGCCCTGCTCGAAGCGGTAGCTGCGGCGCACGTCCACGGGGTCGATGCCGTTGATGGCGGCCTTGGCGAGCCGGATCAGATACCCGTCCTTGCGGGCGATCTCGCCCGCCAACTCCAGGGCCGCGTCGAGGAGTTCCGCGCGCGGTACGACCTTCCAGACCGAGCCGTGGGCGTGCAGTTCGGCGGCGGTGGCGGTGCGGGAGGTGTAGTAGAGCGCGCGCATCAGGTGCTGCGGGACGAGCCGGGCGAGGTGGGTGGCGGCGCCGAGCGCGCCCCGGTCCAGCTCGGGCAGTCCGAAGGTGGCGTCCTCGGAGGCGACGATCGCGTCCGCGTTGCCGACGAGCCCGATCCCGCCGCCCAGGCAGAAGCCGCCGACGGCCGCGACGACCGGCACCTCGCAGTCGTAGACCGCCGCGAACGCCTCCGCGCAGCCGTGGTTGGCGCCGATCAGGCTCGCGTGGCTGGGGTCCCGCTGCATCTCCTTGATGTCGACGCCGGCGTTGAAGCCGCGGCCCTCGGCGGCGAGCACGACACAGCGGGTCTCGGGATCCCGGCCGGCCGCGCGGATCGCGTCGGCGAGGTCGTACCAGCCCTGTACGGGAAGGGCGTTGACGGGTGGGAAGTCGACGGTGACAAGGGCGATGCCCTTGCCGGGGCTTGCGGTGGAGACACCCATGAGCGGATCAGCTACCTTTCCACCAAACATTTGTTAGGTGACTGCTTGGTCAGGAAAGGTAGCAGCCGATGGAGCTGGACGGGAGGGTGGCCGTCGTCACCGGTGGCACACGGGGGGTCGGCGCGGGCATCGCGCGGGCCTTCCTCAGGGCGGGCGCGCGGGTCGTCGTCTGCGCCCGCAGGCCACCGGACGAACCGGTGCGGGAGGCGGGCCGGGAGGCCGAGTTCGTCCCCGTCGACCTGCGGGATCCCGCGGCGGTCGGCGACCTCTTCGCGGGGGTCGGCGAGCGGTACGGGCGGCTCGACACCTTGGTCAACAACGCGGGCGGCACGCCGTACCGGCTGCTCGGAGAGGGCGAGGCCGAACGGCACGCGCGGGTGGTGGAGTTGAACCTGACCGCCCCGCTCACGGCCTCGCTCGCCGCCCACGGGCTGCTGCGGGACTCCCTCGGCTCGGTCGTGATGATCGGCAGCGTCAGCGCGACCCGGCCCTCGCCGGGCACGGCCGCGTACGGCGCCGCGAAGGCCGGCCTTGAGAACCTCGCCCGGTCGATGGCCGTCGAGTGGGCCCCGTACGTCCGGGTGAACACCCTGGTCCTCGGGATGGTCCGGACCGAACTCTCCCATCTGCACTACGGGAACGAGGACGGGATCGAGGCCGTCGCCAGGACCGTGCCGCTCGGCCGGCTCGCCGAGCCCTCGGACGTGGGGGAGGCGGCCGTCTTCCTCGCCTCCGACCGTGCCGGGTACGTCTCGGGGGCCGCACTGCTGGTGCACGGGGGCGGCGAGCGCCCCGCGTTTCTGGATGCCGCGACTGTCAACAAGGAGAGCTGAGATGGGACTGCGCGAGGGACTGTGCGAAGGCCGGGTCGTGATCGTGACGGGCGCGGGGCGGGGGCTCGGCCGTGCGCACGCCCGGGCCTTCGCCGCCGAGGGGGCGAAGGTGGTCGTCAACGACCTGGGGGTGGGGCTCGACGGCTCGGCCGGGTCGGGCTCGCCCGCCGAGCAGGTCGTGGAGGAGATCCGTACGGCGGGAGGCGAGGCCGTCGCGCACGGCGGCGACATCGCCACGGAGGAGGGCGCGGCCTCGCTGGTGGCCGCCGCCCTCGACACCTTCGGGCGGCTCGACACGCTGGTCAACAACGCGGGCTTCCTGCGGGACCGGATGCTCGTGAACCTCGGCGAGGACGACTGGGACGCCGTGATGCGCGTCCATGTGAAGGGCCACTTCCTGCCGCTGCGGCACGCGGCCGCGTACTGGCGGGCCGAGGCGAAGGCGGGACGCGAGCCGGTGGCCCGCGTCGTCAACACGACCTCCGGGGCGGGGCTGCTCGGCAGCGTCGGGCAGGGCAACTACGCGGCGGCGAAGGCCGGGATCGTCGGCCTCACGCTGGTCGCGGCGGCGGAGATGGGCCGGTACGGCGTCCAGGTCAACGCGATCGCCCCGGCGGCCAGGACCCGGATGACCGAGCAGGCCTTCGCGGGCCTGGAGGCCGCGCCGGAGGACGTCTCGCCGCTGGTGGTCTGGCTCGGCTCGGCGTCCTCCGCGGGTGTGACCGGCCGCGTCTTCGAGGCGGAGGGCGGCCGCATCACGGTCATGGAGGGCTGGCGGGCCGGCCCTTCGACGGACAAGGGCGCCCGCTGGACCCCGGCGGAGGCGGGGGAGGCGACGCTGAAGCTGCTGGCCGCGGCGGAGGTGCCGGGGCGGGTGTACGGGTCGACGGGCTGAGGCCCCGGGCCCCGGGGCGGGCGGGGGAGGGGGTTGGGGGGGGGGGGGGGCCCCCCCGCCCCCCCCGCGCCGCCTCTGGCGGCTACCGCCGCTACGCCTGGACCGCCGCCGACGCCGACTGCCGGCTCTGGTTCCAGATGCAGGCCGAGGCGCGCCGGCTGAACTACGAGGTCGACCGCAACGGCAACCAGTGGGCCTGGCTCGGCGACCCGTCGGCCGGTGACGCGGTCGTCACCGGCTCGCACCTGGACTCCGTACCGGACGGTGGCGCCTTCGACGGCCCGCTCGGCGTCGTCTCCGCCTTCGCCGCGCTCGACGAACTGCGCTCCCGTGGCGTCGTGTTCAAGAGGCCCTTCGCGATCACCAACTTCGGTGACGAGGAAGGCGCCCGCTTCGGCCTGGCCTGCGTCGGCTCGCGTCTCACCGCCGGCCGGCTGACGAAGGAGCAGGCGTACGAGCTCCGGGACGGCGACGGGATCACCCTCCCGCAGGCGATGGAGGCCGCCGGTCACGACCCCGAGCGCATCGGCCCGGACCCCGAGCGGCTCGCCCGGATCGGCGCCTTCGTCGAGCTGCACGTCGAGCAGGGCCGCGCGCTCGACCTCTCCGGGGACGCCGTCGGCATCGCCTCCGCGATCTGGCCGCACGGCCGCTGGCGGTACGACTTCGCGGGCGAGGCCAACCACGCGGGCACGACCCGCCTGATCGACCGCCGCGACCCGATGCTCACGTACGCGGAGACGGTCCTCGCGGCCCGGCGCGAGGCCGAACTCGCGGGCGCGGTCGCCACGTTCGGCAAGATCGCGGTCGAGCCGAACGGCGTCAACGCGATCCCGTCCCTGGTCCGGGGCTGGCTCGACGCCCGCGCCGCCGACCAGTCGGCGCTCGACACCGTGACGGCGGGCGTCGAGAGCGCGGCCCGCGACTACGCGGACCGCCACGGCATCGACCTCACGGTCGTACGGGAGTCCTTCACGCCGGTCGTGGAGTTCGCGCACGCGCTGCGGGACGAGCTGGCGTCGGTCCTGGGCGAGAAGACCCCGGTCCTCGGCACGGGCGCGGGCCACGACGCGGGCATTTTGTCCGAATCGATCCCGACCGCCATGCTGTTCGTACGGAACCCCACGGGCGTCTCGCACTCCCCGGCCGAGTTCGCGGCCGAGGACGACTGCGTCGCGGGGGTCCTCGCACTGGCCGACGTACTGGAAGGACTGGCGTGCAGGTGACGACGGGCGGGGCTGGCGTGACTGGGGCGACGGGCGCGACCGGGGCCACGTACTGGCTGGAACACGCCTGGCTGGACACCAACGTGGAGCCGGGCGTGGCGATGGACGTGGCCGGCGGCCGCATCACGGCCGTACGCCTCGGGGTGGACGCCCCGCCCCCGGGCGCCGTGGTCCTGCGCGGCCTGACGATCCCGGGCCTGGCGAACGCGCACTCGCACGCCTTCCACCGGGCCCTGCGCGGGACCGTCCAGGTCGGCTCGGGCACCTTCTGGACGTGGCGCGAGGTCATGTACCAGGTGGCGTCCGAGCTGACCCCCGAGACGTACCACGCGCTGGCCCGGGCGGTGTACGCGGAGATGGCGCTGGCCGGCATCACGTCGGTCGGCGAGTTCCACTACCTGCACCACGCTCCGGGCGGCACCCCGTACGCCGACCCCAACGCGATGGGCGAGGCCCTGATCCAGGCGGCCGCCGACGCGGGCATCCGGATCACCCTCCTCGACACGGCCTACCTCTCCTCCGGCTTCGGCGCGGCGCCGGACCGGCACCAGCTCCGCTTCTCGGACGGCACGGCGGACGCGTGGGCGGAACGCGTCTCGCTCCTGAAGGAGCGGGACGGGGTCCGGATCGGCGCGGCGATCCACTCGGTCCGGGCGGTCCCGGCGGACCAGCTGGCGACGGTGGCCGGCTGGGCGCAGTCGCGCGCGGTGCCGCTCCATGTCCACCTCTCGGAGCAGACGGCCGAGAACGACGCGTGCCAGGCCGCGCACGGCCGCACGCCGACGCAGCTCCTCGCGGACCACGGGGTCCTCGGCGCACGGACGACGGGCGTCCACAACACCCACCTGACGGACGCGGACATCTCCCTTCTGGGCTCGTCGTCGACGGGCACCTGCATGTGCCCGACGACGGAACGGGACCTGGCTGACGGCATCGGCCCGGCCGTCGCGCTCCAGCGGGCGGGCTCGCCGCTGTCGCTGGGCAGCGACAGCCACGCGGTGATCGACCTCCTGGAGGAGGCGCGGGCGATGGAGCTGAACGAACGCCTCCGCTCCCGCACGCGCGGCCACTGGACGGCCGCGGCGCTGCTGCGCGCGGCCACGGCCGACGGTCACGCGGCCCTCGGCTGGGACGGGGCGGGCACCCTGGAGGCGGGCGCGCTCGCCGACTTCACGACGATCGCGCTCGACTCGGTCAGGACAGCGGGGCCGCTGCCGCGTCTGGCAGCCGAGACGGCGGTATTCGCAGCGTCGGCCGCGGATGTGCGCCATGTGGTCGTCGGTGGCCGGGCGATCGTCCGGGACGGCGTCCACCAGTCCGTACCCGACGTGCCCCGCGCCCTGACGGAAGCGATCGCCGCGGTCCGCGGCTGAACCGACCGACCCGGCCCATCCGGCTGAAGGAGAGATCTCGCACCATGAACACCGGCCCCGCGACGAGGAACAACCCGGCGGCGATCTCCGCCCCCACGAGCGCGAACAGCGCCGTGGCGACGGCGGCCACCGCCATCGTCAACATCGCCAGTCTGGTCACGAACGATCCCTCCCTCGGTGACGGAACTCCGCTGGGTCTGATCCAGGACGCGGCCGTCGTCATCGAAGGCGACCGGGTCGTCTGGGTCGGTGGATCAAGCAAAGCACCGGCCACTGACAACCGGGTCGACGCGGGCGGCAGGGCCGTGATCCCCGGGTTCGTGGACTCCCACTCGCACCTGGTCTTCGCGGGCGACCGCACGGCCGAGTTCAACGCGCGGATGTCGGGCCAGCCGTACAAGGCGGGCGGCATCAGGACGACGGTGGCAGCGACGCGCGCGGCGAGCGACGAGGAGCTGGGCGCGAACGTGGCCCGCTTCATGCGGGAGGCGCTGCGCCAGGGCACGACGACGTTCGAGACGAAGTCCGGCTACGGCCTGACGGTGGAGGACGAGGCGAGGGCGCTGCGGATCGCGGCCGCGCACACGGACGAGGTCACGTACCTGGGCGCGCACATCGTGTCCCCGGACTACGCCGACGACCCGGCCGGTTACGTGGACCTGGTGACGGGCGAGATGCTCGACGCCTGTGCGCCGTACGCCCGTTGGGTGGACGTCTTCTGCGAGAAGGGCGCCTTCGACGGGGACCAGGCGCGGGCGATCCTCACGGCCGGCAAGGCGAAGGGCCTCCACCCGAGGGTGCACGCCAACCAGCTCTCGTACGGCCCCGGTGTCCAGCTGGCGGTGGAGCTGGACGCGGCGAGCGCGGACCACTGCACCCACCTGACGGACGCGGACGTCGACGCCCTGGCCTCGGGCGCCACGGTGGCGACCCTCCTCCCGGGGGCGGAGTTCTCCACCCGGGCGCAGTGGCCGGACGCCCGCCGGCTCCTGGACGCGGGCGTGACGGTGGCCCTGTCGACGGACTGCAACCCGGGCTCGTCGTTCACGTCCTCGGTCCCGTTCTGTATCGCGCTCGCGGTACGGGACATGGGCATGACTCCGGACGAGGCGCTGTGGTCGGCCACGGCGGGCGGCGCGCAAGCCCTGCGCCGTACGGACATCGGTCGCCTGTCCCCGGGCGCGCGGGCGGACCTCACCTTCCTGGACGCCCCGTCCCACGTCCACCTGGCCTACCGCCCGGGCGTTCCGCTGGTGTCGGAGGTCTGGCGGCAGGGGACGCGGGCGGTCTGACCGCGTTCCAAAGGGCCAGGGGGCAGAGCACCCCTGGCCCCTCAGCCGGGACAGTCCTCAGTCGAGACAGAACTCGTTGCCCTCGATGTCCTGCATGTTGAGGCACGACTCGTTGTGCTCGTCGGCGAGCAGGAGCTGCCCGCGCACCGCGCCGAGTGGGACGAGGCGTGCGCACTCCGCCTCAAGGGCGGCGAGGCGCTCCTCACCGACGAGCCCGGTGCCGACCCGGACGTCGAGGTGCACGCGGTTCTTGACGACCTTGCCCTCGGGGACGCGCTGGAAGTACATGCGCGGGCCGACACCCGAGGGATCCATGGCGACGAACCCCGCGCCCTGATGCTCGGGCGGCAGGGTGCGCTCGTACGCGTCCCAGGTGGCGAACCCTTCGGGCGCCGGCGGTACGACGTACCCCAGCACCTCGCACCAGAACCGGGCGACGCGCTCGGGTTCGGCGCAGTCGAACGTGATTTGGACCTGCTTGATCGACGCCATCGGGCCACCCTATGGGGCGCGCGTTCCTACGATCCAGGGGGGAGAAGTTCGCGGGTCAGGGTGAAGGCGGCCGAGGCGGAGGCAAGCAGGGTGTTGATCCTGCCGAGGACGCGCGTGGTCCGATCCGCGTCCTGCGCGTCGACGGCCGAGGCGAGGTCGTCGGCGTACTCCCGCGCCCGTACCGCCTCGTCGGGCGTCGCGGTGTCCGCGTCCGCGTCCGCGCGCAGGGCGTCGATCAGCCGCTGGTGCGGGATCTCAAGCGCGCCCGCCCGGTTTCCGTGGCCGCCGTGTGCCGTGGCATGAGGGCTGTTGACGTTCGCGACCAGAATGCCGTTCTGCGCGGAGATGTTCACCCCATCGCCTCCTGTCCAGATGAACTTGCTCTCGTATTCGGACCAGCCCTTGCGTGTCACGCCGTACCCGCCGAACCGCAAGCCCTTGACCTTGATCAGCTTGTGCTTGAGCGGCTCGGCCAGGATGCGCAGGGCGTCCGCCCTGTTCCATTCGCGCTCGGCGAAGTAGTCGGCCATCGCCACATGTCCGCCGGGGTGTTGGGCCCGTCGGCAGATCTCGCGGAACGCCTGCCCCTGACACATCTCCAACTGGCCCTGGGCGAGCGACGGCTGCGGCATCCGCCACCGATGTACGTATCCGCGGGTCCACAGGAAGGCCCGGTAGGTGAGCCAGCAGATCAAGCCGACCAACACGATGTGCTCGAAACCGAACGCCATGCTCAAGCCTCCCCCGAAAGCTTCAAGTCAACGCATGGTAGGTGGAGTTGACGCGTCGAGCGCCAGGAGTCGCGAAGATGGCGCGAATGGTGCGGAGGGAGCGGACGTTGCGGACGGGCCGCGCGCGGCCGGGCTGTGTGCGCCGGGTGGCACCCAGCCACCACGTCCCATTGGTCCCTTGATCACCACGAATTCCCCTCGGTCACAGAGTGGCCGGGTAGCCCTGTCCCGGAGGGATTTCGACCGGTACCGTCCTGTAGCGGCAGGACTCTGGGGGGAAGACCGGGGGGTCGGAGAGTTGAGCGCTGTCCGTGATCAGGCTGTCCGCGTGCGGGGGAAGCACGAGGGACGGCCGCGAAAAGTGCGGGTCGTGGCACCGAGGGAGCTCGGGCCGCGGGAGATCGAGGCGTGGCGGGAACTGCGGGGGAAGAGCGGGGCGCCCGAGAATCCGTTCATGGGGCCCGAGTTCGCCCTCGCCGTCGCCGCCGTGCGGCCGCGCGTGCGGGTCGCCGTGTGGTGGGAGGACGGGGAGCCCGTCGGGTTCTTCCCGTACGAGAAAGGGGCGTTCGGGCACGGGCGGGCCGTCGGGCTCGGCGTGTCCGACTGCCAGGGGGCCGTGCTGCGGCCGGGGCTCGCGCCCTCGCCCCGGGCGCTGCTCCGGCTCTGCGGGCTCTCCGCCTGGGAGTTCGACAACCTGGAGGACGGACAGGGGGCGTTCCTCGGGGGCTCCGGTGGTGCCCCCGAGGCGTTCGCCTCGCCCGTCATCGATGTCGGGCGGGGGTACGCCGCGTACGAGGAAGCCCTACGGGGCCAGTCGCCCAAGTTCCTCAAGACCACCCTCGCCAAGGAGCGCCGGCTCGGGCGGCAGGTCGGGCCGCTGCGGTTCGTCTTCGACGAGCGCGATCCGGCCGCCCTGCGCACCCTCATGGAGTGGAAGTCCGCCCAGTACCGCAGGACCGGCCGCCGTGACCGCTTCGCCAAGGAGTGGATAAACGGCCTGGTGCGGGGGCTGCACGCGCTGCGCGAGCCCGGCTGCTCCGGTGTCCTGTCCGTCCTCTACGCGGGTGAGCGGCCGATCGCCGCGCACTTCGGGCTGCGCTCCCGGACCGTCCTCTCCTGCTGGTTCCCGTCGTACGACCCCGAGTTCGCGAAGTACTCGCCCGGGCTCGTCCTCCATCTGCGGATGGCGGAGGCCGCGGCGGCCGCCGGGATCGGCATGCTCGACCTCGGCCGCGGCGCCGCCGAGTACAAGGACGCGCTCAAGACCGGTGAACTGACCGTGTACGAAGGGTCGGTGACCCGGCCGGGACTGCGCGCCGGACTCCACTGGCTCGGCCACGAGCCGACCCGCCGCGCCCACAGCTACATACGCAACCGGCCCGCGCTCGCCGCGCGCGGCCGCCGCACCCTCAACCGGCTCGCCCGCCTGCGCGGCGGCGTCGCCGGTCAGCCCTGAGCCGACAGCGGGGGAACCATGCGCTTGCGACCACGAGCCGTCGTCGACCTCGACCTCGGCTCGCCCGAAGGACCCGTCCTCTCCCTGCGCCCCGCGCCCGGCGGCCCACCGCCCGGACCCGGCGACGTCTACGCCCTCGTACGACTCCGAGGCCGCCCCGCCGCCACCGTCCTCGGACACATAGGGGAGGGCGACGACCCCGCCGAGGTACTGGCGGCGCTCGCACGGGAGCGGCTCATGGCCGCCCCGGCCGACGAGCCGCCCGCCCTCCCGCCAGTCGAGCCGTACGCCGCCCCGCCCCGCGCCTGCGTCGTCGTCGCCACCCGGGAGCGTGCCGACCAGCTCGCTCGGGCCCTGGACTCGCTCCTCGACCAGGACCATCCCGACCACGAGGTCCTCGTCGTCGACAACGCGCCGCGCACGCGGGAGACCGAGGAGCTCGTCACCCGCAAGTACGGCGAACGCGTGCGGTACGTCCGGGAGGACACCCCCGGGCTCGCCGTCGCCCACAACACCGGGCTCGCCCACGCTCGCGCGGAGGTCGTCGCCTTCACCGACGACGACGTCGTCGCCGACCCGCACTGGCTGACCGCCCTCACCACGCCCTTCGCCGCCGACCCGCGACTCGGCTGCGTCACCGGGCTCATCCTGCCCGCCCGGCTGCGGACCCCCGCCCAGATCCTCCTCGAATCCCACGGCGGCTTCGCCAAGGGCTTCGCGCCCCGGCTCTACGACCCGCTGCGCCCGCCCGCCGACGAACCGCTCTTCCCGTTCACCGCGGGCAGCTTCGGCTCCGGCGCCAACATGGCCTTCCGTACCCGGGCCCTGAAGGCCGCGGGCGGCTTCGACCCGGCCACCGGCACCGGCACGGCCGCCCGGGGCGGGGACGACCTGTACGCCTTCGTCGCCGTCCTCTCCGTCGGGTTCCGGCTCCGCTACACCGCCGACGCCCTCGTCTGGCACCACCACCGCGAGAGCCCGCAGGACCTGCGCAACCAGGCCTTCGGGTACGGCGCCGGCCTCACCGCGTACCTCACCGCCACCCTCGTCCGCCGCCCCGCCCTGCTGCCCGCGCTCCTCGCCCGGCTGCCGCGCGGCCTCGCGCACGCCAGGAACATCACCGCACGCCGGGACACCGGCGGCGACGGCGTGCCCGGCGCGCACGGCGAGCACTCCCACCCCTGGCCCCGCAGCCTCTCCCGACTGGAGCGACGCGGCATGCTCTACGGCCCCCTCGGCTACGCCAAGGCCCGCCTGCGGAAGGGGGGTTCGAGATGAGCGCACCCGCCCACACCCGTATCCCGGTCCTGCTCTACCACGCCGTCTGCGACGACCCGCCCGCCTGGATCGCCGAATTCACCGTCACGCCCAAGGAGTTCGAGGCCCAGCTCGACGCGATCGTCGACAGCGGACGGACTCCCGTCACGGTCGGCGTCCTCGCCGACCACCTCGCGCGGCGCGCCCCGCTGCCGCCCCGGCCCGTCGTCCTCACCTTCGACGACGGCTTCGCCGACCTGCCCGGGCCGACCGCCGAGGCGCTCGCCGCCCGCGAGCTGCCCGCCACCGCGTACCTGACCACCGGCGCGATCACCCCGGGCCGGGCCTGTCTGCTGCCGCCCGCGCCGATGATGGCCCTCGGCCAGGCGGCGCTCCTGGAGCAGTACGGGATGGAGGTCGGCGCCCACACCGCGACGCACCCGCAGCTCGACACGCTGCCGCCCAAGGAGCTGCGGCGCGAGCTGCGCGAGCCGAAGGCCGTCCTGGAGGACGTCCTCGGCCACCCGGTCCGGCACCTCGCCTACCCGCACGGCTACAACAGCCCGGCCGTGCGCCGGGCCGTCGCCGCCGCCGGGTACGCCTCGGCCGTCGCCGTGCGGCACGCGCTCAGCTCCGAGACCGACGAGCGGTACCGGATCGCCCGGCTCATCGTCCGCCGCGGCCACACCGTCGCCGACGTCGAGCACTGGATGGACGGCCGGGGCGCCAAGGCGGCGCCGTACCCGGACTCGCTGCCGACGGTGGGCTGGCGGCTGTACCGCAGGGCCCGTGCGCTGGTCAGGGGCCCGGAGTTCGCGGGCTGAGCGTCAGCGACCCAGAACAGGTGCAAGGACAGATCCGAAGGCAGTACGTAAGAGGCAGTACCTAGGGGGAGTGCCACCGTGCAGCAACGTGTGCCCGCGCAGGCCGAGGAGAGCGAGCAGAGCGGGGTGTCTCCGCTTCCCTCCGCCCGGCGGCCCGAGGCGGAGCCGGACGCCGGCGCCCCCGCCCCCGCCCCCGCTCCGCCGCGCCGGTGGCGCGTACCGAGCCCGGGCCCGCACGCCCTCCTCAGCGCGCTCCCGCTGCTCGTGGCCGCCGCCCTCTGGCTGCACGCGCTCCCCCGGATCGGCTTCCGCGACATCGCCGACTACGGGCTCCTCGACCGCTTCCCGCTCTCCTTCTACGCCTCCCTCGCCGTCCTGACCTGCGGCTTCCTGGTCACCCTGCGGCGGGCGGGGACGGCTCCGTGGTGGCCCGCCGCGTACAGCGTCGCGATGCTGGTGGCGCTGAAGGCGCCGCCGGCGATCCTGTACGACTCCGTCCGCTACGCCTGGGCCTCCAAGCACGACGCCGTGATCAGCCGACTGCTCGCCGAGGGCACGGTGTACCCGCAGCGCGAGCTGTCCGGCGGGATGTCCGCGTACGACCAGTGGCCCGGGTTCTTCTCGCTCGACGCGGCGCTCGTACGCGCCTTCGGCGTGGAGTCGGCGGCCTCGTTCATCAACTGGGCGCCGATCGCCCTGGGCCTCCTCACCCTCCCCGTCCTGCTGCTGATCTACCGCACGTTCAGCGACGACTGGCGGCTCGTGTGGACCGGGGTGTGGATCTTCCAGCTGGCCAACTGGGTCGGCCAGGACTACCTGTCCCCGCAGGGCTTCGCGTACCTGCTCTATCTGACCGTCTTCGCCGTCGTCGTACGGCACTTCGTGCGGCCCGGGTCTGCCGGCCGGCTGCGCGACCGTACGCTCCTCGACCCGGCCGCGGCCGCAGTGCCGCCGCCGACGACCGTGCGGCAGCGCGCGATCGCGGTGCTGATCGTCGCCCCGCTGATCGCGACCGTCAACGCCTCGCACCAGCTGACCCCGGTGATGCTGTGCGCCACGCTCTTCGCGCTCTGTCTCACCCGCCGCTACCGCAACTTCGGGCTGCTCGTCGTGACCGGCCTGATCATGCTGGCCTGGGACCTGACCATGGGCCGGGTCCTCTTCCTGGAGACCATGAGCACGTTGAAGGACTCGGCGGGCGACCTGCTCTCCAACTCCCGTGCCGGTTACGCCGGTGAGCCCACCGGGCCCGGACCCGAGCTGGTCGGCGCGGCCAACATCGTGATGGTCCTGGCGCTCGCCGCGCTCGCCGGCACGGCCGTGCTGCTGCGCCGCCGGCTCGTCCGCAGCGCGCTGCCGCTGCTGCTCGCCGCCGCCGCGCCCGTGCCGATGTTCGCCGTCAACGACTACGGCGGCGAAATGCTCTTCCGCGTCTACCTGTTCGGGCTCCCCGGCACGGCGTTCTTCGCCGCCGCCGCGCTCGTCCCGGCGGCGGGCGCGGCCGGCCGTGGCGCGAAGGCGGCCCGGCGCGTGGCCGCCGTCGCGCTGCCGCTCGCGCTCACCGCGCTGCTGGCCGGCTTCCTGCCCTCGTACTACGGCAAGGAGGGCATGCACTACGCCCCGCCCGCCGAACTCGCCCTCACCAAGCGGGCCTACGACCGGGCCCCGGACGGCGCGCTGATCCTCGCGACGACGGGCTCGTTCCCGGGCGCGTACTACCGCTACGACCACTACGAGCGCTGGTTCTTCACGGAGCAGGAAGTGCCGGAGAACCTGAAGATGCTGAAGGACCCGGCGGGTTACCTGGCCCGGGGCATCCCCGAGGGCCGCCCGACCTTCGTGATCCTCACGCCGACGCAGGAGAAAGCGGTCATCGGCGAGGGCTACCTGCCACCGGGCAGCTTCCGCACGCTCCAAGAGGACCTCAAGCGCTCACCCCTCTTCCACGTGGTGGAGGAGACCGAACACGGCCTGGTCCTGGAATACCGCCCACGGCCGGCACCGACGTCATGACCAGAGGGAGTACGTACGCCATGGCACCCGCACACCTCCGGCTCAGAATCGGTCTCGCGGCCTCCGGCTGGGTCGCGCTCGGCGCCACCGCGCTGCCGGGCGGCTCGCCTCTGCGCTGGATCCCCGTCCTCGCCTTCGTGGCGCTCGCGCCCGGTCTCGCACTGCTCCACCCGCAGCCGGCCGGGCTGCGCCCCGGCGCCCGCCTGGAGGCGCTCGCGCTCGCGGCGCCCGTCAGCCTGTCGCTCGCGGCGCTCGCGGCGACCTCGCTGTTCCTGGTGGAGGGTTTCTCCACGACCGCGTTCATGGTCTCGCTCGCCGCCTTCGTGACCGTCGTAGCCGCCCTGCCGGGCGTCCCGCTGCCGGCGGCGACGCGGGGCGCGGTGGAGCGGGAGCGCTCGGGCGTGCGGGTCAAACGGAAGCCCGGTGGCGCGCGATGAGCCGAGGTCATGCCGCGGCGCCGCCGCGTAGGTCGCCGATGACGGCGATAGCCCTCGCGGCGGTCGGCGCGCTCGCCGCCGCGATCGGGGTGTGGAGCACCCAGGACTCGAACGACCGCTGCGCCCCGGACCGCAAGCTCGTCCTGCCGTGCGAGGGCGCGTGGTGGGGCGCGTACATCCCGTACGACGAGGACAGCTCGCTGACGAAGCCGGTGTACGCCTTCGAGAAGAAGATCGGCCGCAAGCTGGATGTGATCTACACCTACCACGACATGTCGGGGAACCCGGCGGACGGCGAACTCCTCACCCCCGACGAGGTGGAACTGGGCGAGGACCGGCTGCTGATGCTGGCCTGGGAGTCCACGGTGTGGAAGGAGAAGCACCACGCGGGCTGGAGCGAGACGCAGCTCGGCTGGAAGAACATCGCGTCGGGCAAGTACGACGCCTCGATCATCGACCCGCAGGCCCGCCGCCTGAAGGCGTACGGCAAGCGGGTCTTCTTCTCCTTCGACCAGGAGACGGACATGCGCATCAAGGAGGGCGCGGGCACCCCCGAGGAGTACGTCGCCGCCTACCGCCACCTCCGCGACCGCTTCGAGCGCCTGGGTGTCCGCAACGTCGTGTGGGTATGGACGGTCTCCGGCTACCTGGGCAACGCCGACACGATGAAGGCGCTGTACCCGGGGGACGCGTACGTCGACTGGATCGGCATGGACCAGTACAACTACTACCAGTGCCACAAGTCCCCCAACTGGCTGGACTTCGAGGCGAGCCAGCGCCCGACGTACGAGTGGCTCCGCAAGACCATCTCCGCGAACAAACCGATCATGCTCTCGGAGTTCGCCACCGCCCCCGACCCGACCCGCCCGACCCGCCAACGCGACTGGTACGCCGAGATCCCACGGGTCGCCCCCACCCTCCCCAGGGCCAAGGCCTACGTCCACTGGAACCGCCCGGTCCCAGGCGGCCCAGCCTGCGACCTGACGGTCAACTCAGGTCCGGCGCTTGAGGGTTATCGCTCCGCCGGCTTGGATCCGTACTTCAGCCGGTGAGGTTGCTCAAGGCCGCCGAGCCGGTCAGGTCCGGCCCCGCAGGCCCCGTACCGCGAGGGCCGTCATCGTGGCGCCGGACATGCCCAGGAGGATGGGCAACGGGGCCTCGGCGAAGGTGTGTTGGGCTGCCCAGCCTGCCCAGGTGAGGATCCAGACCGTGCAGGCCGTCACGCGGACGGTTGTGCCGAGGGCGCGGAGGAGGACGGCCGCCAGGGCCAGGCAGAGGGCCTGGAGGGCGATCGGGAGGACCGTCAGGGCTTCGGCGGGGACGAAGGCGGGGGTCAGGGTCGTGCCGGGGCCCGTTGCCGTCTCCGGGGTGAGGCCCAGTAGGGGTGGCGCGATGTGCAGGGCCAGGAACGTGGTGGCCAGGACCGTCGCGGTGTAGAGGCGCCGCACCTGGCGGCGCGCCACCGCCGCCGCGTGCAGCGCGACCAGCAGGATGCCGGCGCCGAGCGTGACCGGCGGGAGCGCGGCGATCAGTTCCGTACCGGAGAGGCGGTCCGCGGCGACCGCGTCCGTGTGGGCGAGCGGCAGCCAGAAGAGGGCCGTGGCCAGGGCAAGGAGGAGCCACAGCACCGTGCCGGGGCGGTCCTCCCGGCCGTCGCTGTCGCCGTCGACGGTGTCGGCGTCGCGCGGAGCGCTCGCCTTGCGCGGTACGTACACCGGCAGGCCCAGCGTCGACGCCTCCCGCGGCGCCCACTCCTGCTCCGCCGCCCGCCGCGCCCAGCTCGTGCCGTACTCGACCTCCGTACGGCCGCCCTTCAGGGCCGCGCGCAGTCCGGGCGCCGAGGCCGCCGCCATCAGCGTCATCGAGCCGAGCATCGCGAGCCCGGCCCCCGAGATCCCGACCGGGCCGAGGAGCAGGGCCGCGCTGCCGAGGACGAGCACGCACATCGCGCCCTGGAGCGCGGCCAGCGCGCCCGTACGCCCCTGGACCCGCAGCACCCCGATGTACAGCTCCACGGCCACCCGCGGCAGCGCGGCCGCGGCCAGCAGACGCAGCACCGTCGTGCCGTGATCGGCGTAGTCCGGGCCGAACGGCGCGAGGATGTACGGCGCGAAGACGACGAGGAAGACGACCACGGGGACCAGCAGCAGCGCCATCCGCCGCAGCGCCCCCCGCACACCCTCGGCCAGCGACTCCGGGCTGTGCGAGGCGTGCGCGGTGAGGGAGGAGGCCATGTTGATGGCCATGAACTCCATCGTGCCGCCGACGGTGTACGCCGTGTAGAAGAAGGCGTTGTGCGCCGCGTCGAAGCGGACCGCCACCATCACCGGCAGCAGGTTGATCATGGCGAGGCTGAACATCGCCCCGACGGAGTCCCCGGCCATGAAGCGGCCGATCTCCCGCATCGCGGGCGGCTCGCGATCGCGGTCGGCGCGGGCCTGCCGGGGGATCAGCCGGCGGAAGACGAGCCAGCCGAGCGGTACGACGGACAGCGCGATCGCCGCCGACCAGGACACGAAGACGCCGAGCACCGGCATGGTCGTGGCGAAGGCGGCGAGCAGGAGCAGCTTGCCGATGGAGAAGCCGGCGTTGCCGACGGGCACCCAGAAGGCGCGCCTGAGCCCGGTGAGGACACCGTCCTGGAGGGTGAGGAGCGCCCAGCCGACGCAGGACGCGGTGAAGAAGAGACCGGCGGAGAGCGAGCCGAGCGGCGCGTACGACGGGCCCCACCAGTCGATGGTGAGGAGGAAGACACCGCAGGCCAGGGCGACCACGATCGAGCTGACCAGGTAGACCCGGCCCACCAGCGGGCCCGTGGCGCGGCCGGCCCGGGGGACGTAGCGGACGACCGCGCCGATCATCGTCGTCGCGGTGATGGAGGCGAGCAGCCGCTGCGCGGCGATGGCGGCGGAGCCCTGCCCGACGGCCTCCTCGGAGTAGTAGCGGGCGGCGACCAGCCAGAAGCCGAGCCCGAGCGCGGCCGAGACGCCGGTGGAGAGCATGAGGGCGTACGCGTTCCGGAACATCGAGTCCCCGCCGGACTCGGACGCGTCGGAGTTCGGTGGCGATTCCGGGTTCTCCCGCGCCCGCTCCTGTGGCTCCCCATCCGGCTTGTGCAGCCGGACGGACTCAGCCACGGTCGCTGCCGCCGTCGCCGTTGCCGCCGTCGCCGTACCGCACCGGCCGGACCCCCGCCGCGTCCAGCACCCCGATCACCTCGGCGGCCCGCCTCGGGTCCACCGGCAGGGCGTGCCGAGCGAACCAGGACGCCGGTTCCGGGGCGGCGGAGGGGTCGGTGAAGACTTCGCCCGCGTACGTGTCGAGCGGGGGATCGTAGAGGTAGCCCGTGACGATCCGGCGGCGGGCGAGCGCCGCCACCGCCGCGTCCCGGTCGTCGACCAGCAGCGGGACCCGGAACAGCGGCTGGATCCCGGCTCTCTCGGAGCACGTGCCCCACTCGCTCGCCGCGAGCCGCTCCGTACCCGCCCGGTGGACGGCGAGCGTGGTGTCCAGGCGGGACAGGAGGCGTTCCGTACGGCGCAGCCGGATCGCGCCCGCGCCCAGGCGGTAGTCGTGCATGTCGACGCGGACCCACGGGTGGAAGGGCGCGAGGCCCGGCGCGGCGGCGAGCGCCTGCTTCAACCCGTCCGCCCGCAGCGGCATCCGGATCTCCTCGCGCTCCTGCCGTCCGAGCAGCCGCAGCGTGGCGTGCGCGGCCTTCACGAGCCGCAGCGCGCGGACGGTGGCCTCGGCGTACGGCCGTACGAGATAGGCCAGTTCGGCGGTCGTACGGGAAGGGTGCAGCAACTCGTCCCGTGCGGCGGCCAGTTCGGCCCGCTGCGTCGGATCGGCGATCGACAGGAAGCCGCCGGTCTTCGCTCCGGTGTGCTTGGAGAGGCTGAACACGGACGCCTCGCCCCAGGTGCCGACCGGGCGGCCGCCGACCCGCGAGCCGATGGCGTGGGCCGCGTCCTCCAGGAGCGGGATGCCCAACGCGTCGCAGCGGGCGCGCAGTTCGGGAGCCGGGTCGGGGTTCCCGTACAGATTGGTGGTCAGGACGGCGGAGAGCCCGCGCCAGACGGACTCGGGTACGGCGGCGACGTCGATCGAGCCGTCGCGCGGGTCCAGCGGCGCCTGGACCGGGCGCAGCCCGGCGGCCAGGACCACGAAGAAGATCACGTCGTCGTTGACCGGCGACATCAGGACCCGGCCGCCGGGCGCGCACCAGTGGCGCAGCGCGAGATAGAGACCGAAGCGGCACGACGGCACATGGAGGCACTCTCTGCCCCCGAGCCGGCCGCGCATGCGCTCTTCCAGTTCCGCGTACGCAGAAACCATGCGATTCCCCCCTGAACCCCGGCCCAATGTGTCCCATTCCGGGCGACCCGTCAATAACGCGGAAGGGCCTGTCCGGTGAAGAACAGGCCCTTTCCACAGGTCACTTGGGGTGCCCGGAACGGGGTTGCGCCGGAGCGCGGGGGAGAGCCCTCCCGCTGGGGTAGCTCCCCCCGGAGGGTCACTCCTCCAGGAGTCACTCCTCCAGGGTCAGCCCCTTGCGCAGTCGCGTCAGCGTCCGCGAAAGGAGACGGGAGACGTGCATCTGGGAGATGCCCAGCTCCTCGCCGATCTCCGACTGGGTCATGCCGGCGACGAACCGCAGGGAGAGGATGAGCCGGTCGCGCGGCGGCAGCGAGGCGATCATCGGCTTGAGGGACTCGACGTACTCGATGCCCTCGATGCCGTGGTCCTCGTAGCCGATGCGGTCGGCGAGCGCTCCCTCGCCCTCGTCCTCCTCGGGCTGGGCGTCCAGCGAGCTCGCGGTGTACGCGTTGCTCGCGGCCATGCCCTCGACGACCTCGTCGCGGCTCAGGTCGAGCTCCTCGGCGAGTTCGCCGACCGTGGGGGCGCGGTCGAAGCGCTGGGACAGTTCGTCCCCGGCCTTGGCGAGGTCGAGGCGGAGTTCCTGGAGCCTTCGGGGAACGCGCACGGACCACGAGGTGTCGCGGAAGAAGCGCTTGATCTCGCCGACGATCGTCGGCATCGCGAAGGTGGGGAACTCGACGCCACGGGCCAGGTCGAAGCGGTCGATCGCCTTGATGAGGCCGATCGTGCCGACCTGGATGATGTCCTCCATCGGCTCGCTGCGGGAGCGGAACCGGGAGGCGGCGAACTTGACCAGGGCCAGGTTGAGTTCGACCAGGGTGTTGCGGACGTAGGCGTACTCGTGCGTGCCCTCTTCGAGGGCGTCGAGACGGGCGAAGAGCGTCTTCGAGAGCGCCCGCGCGTCCAGCGGGTCGACCTGGTCGAAGGGACCGATCGCGGAGATCTCGTCGATCCCGGTGATCCCGTGAAAGTCTTCGGGGGTGGGGGTGGGAGCGTAGGTGGGGGTGTGGGTGGGGGGCTGAGGTGTTGCTGCCGACGGCGCGTCGTGGGTACGCGGAGCGTCGAGCCGGGGTGACATGGTCTCCTCCATCGTTTCTTCCTGCTGCGGTTTGTGGCGCCTCCAAGCCGGCTGTGTGCGAACGTTCCCTACTAGCCCTACCTGCTCGGCGCATACGGTGGCAAGTGTCAATTGTCCGGTTTGCGGGAGTATGTTGTGGTGTTCGGGTGCAAGCCTTGACGCCGCGCTTGTATGGTTCGAGGCACGTCATCCGTCATCCGGCATCCGCGAGAGCGAGAAGAGGCACGGGCATGGACCGCCAGCACATCGGCAGCGCGCAGCCAGGACGGCTGCGGGTCGAGGTCCGCACCGTGGGGGCGAGCGAGGTGCTCACCCCCGTGGGTGAGCTCGATCACCACACGGCCGAGGTGTTGCGTGCGCCACTCGACCGCGCGCTCGAAGCGGGACGGTCACGGCTCGTCGTCGACTGCTCACGACTCGACTTCTGCGACTCCACCGGTCTCAACGTGCTCCTCGGAGCCCGGCTGAAGGCCGACGCCGCGGGGGGCGGGGTTCATCTCACGGGGATGCGGCCGATGGTGGCCAGGGTCTTCGAGATCACCGGTGCGGACGTCGTCTTCACCGTGCACGAAACGCTCGCCGCCGCACTGCCCGACTAGCACGCGACTGGAACGCGACTAGTGGGCGGCGGGTGTCGTCGGGAGATGACCGGGCAGGAGAGCCCCGGTTTCGTCCGTTGTCTGGTGAATCTTTCTGGTGGATTCGGTGAGGTGAAGCGCTGATGGACACTGCTGCCGGTGGCAGGAAGGTCGAGGAGTCGGTGGGTTCCGTCGTGGACGCCGCCGTTCTCGACGTACGCACGCTCGCGCTCGGCGCCACCAGCGGGACCGTACCGCTCGCCCGCGACTTCACCAGGACCGCGCTGTACGACTGGGGCTGGCTGCCGGCCGCGACCGCCGACGCAAGGGCGGCCGCCGAGGACGTCCTGCTCGTCGTCTCCGAGCTGGTGACCAACGCCTGTCTGCACGCCGAGGGCCCCGAGACGCTGCGCGTGCTGCGCCGGGCCAAGGTGCTGCGCCTCGAAGTCACCGACGTGGGCGCGGGGCACCCCGCGCCGCGCACCCCGCACCGGGCCGCGCGGCCCGGCGGGCACGGCATGTTCATCGTCCAGCGGCTCTGTCTCGACTGGGGCATCGACCGCACGGCGGGCACCCCCGGCAAGACCGTCTGGGCCGAACTCGCCGCGCCCTCCTAGCGCTTGACCCCTCGTACGGCGGCGTCCGGGCAGCGTGCGAGCGGCGTCCGGGCGGCGTACCGCGATCGGCCGTGACGCGCGACCGGTGTGATCGAGCCCACTTTCGGTCCTCCTCTTGTCTTCCCTCCGCAAGGCCCCAGGCGTACCTTGACGCGCAATCTGATGTGCCGTCAGTAACTTCGCGGTGAGGGGTGCTTGGATCGTGCCGTACCGAAGGAGAACAGCGTTCGCGCTGGCGGCGGCGGCCGCGGGCTCGGCGGTCCTGGCCTCGGCCCCCGCCGCGCACGCCACCGTCGTCGACGTGAACTACGCCTGCGAGACGAAGATCGGCCCCAAGAGCGCGGTCTCGCCCGTCGACATCAAGGCCGAGAAGAGCGGCTCCGGTTACACCGTCACCATGTCCTTCGAGAAGGGCGTCTCGGACAGCCCGATCGAGCTGCCCAAAGGGGTCATGACCCCGCGCGCCGAACTCAAGCTCGGCGGCGCCGACTCGGGCACGCTCAAGGTCAAGGGCACGCCGAACACCGAGGCCATCCCGCCCAACACCCCCATCAAGATCGGGCAGTTGACGGGCACGTACACGCCGAAGAAGAGCGGCAAGGTCACCTTCACGGCCGGCCTGCTCACCGTCCACGCGCTCGGCATGGACGCGGCCGTCTGTACGCCGAAGAACAACCCGGCGCCCGCGCTCGAACTCGACGTCACGGCCGCGGGCGGCTCCTCGGACTCCGGCGGCGGCTCCGACGACTCGGGCGGCGGCCAGTCCCCGAGCGGCGGCGAACTGCCCAGGACCGGCCCGCTCGACTCCGCCACGGCGCTCGGCACGCTCGGCGGCACAGTGCTCCTGACCGGCGCGGCCGGTGTGCTCTGGCTCACCCGGCGCACGGCTCGCTGATGCGGGGGGCGTGGGCCGGGACCGCGACCGCCGTCACCGCGCTGCTCGGAGCGGTGGCGGCGGCGCCCGCGCCCCCACCGGCCTCCGGGTGGACGGCGGGTGCGGCCGGGGCGACCGAACAGCGGCCGTACGCCTACCTCGAAGGCGCGGCCGGCAGCGTCCTCCAGGACACCCTCTCGGTGAGCAACCCGGGTGCGCGACCGCTCACCGTACGGCTCAGCGGGCAGGGCACCCCGCTCGCCTTCGCCGCGCGGACGGTGACCGTGCCGGCGCGGACGCGGGCGGACGTGCCGTTCGCGGTGACCGTGACCGCCGACACCGCCCCCGGCGACCACCGGGGCACGGTCACCGTGGCGGCCGGCGGGCGCGAGGTGCGGGTGCCGGTGCACCTGCGGGTCAGCGGGCCGAGCCTCGCGGCGCTCACGGTCGAGGACGTGACGCTCGACGCCTCGGGCACCCTGACGTACACCCTGGTCAACCGGGGCAGCACGGTCCTCACGCCGAGGCTCTCCGTCCGCGCGGAGGGCGTCTTCGGCACGGTCCTCGACCGCCCGTCCCGCGCCCTGCCGCTCACGCTGCGCCCCGGCGAGCGCGCCACCCGCGCCGAACCCTGGCCCGACCCGCCCGCCCTCGACTCGGTCACCGTCCACGTCCGCGCGACCGCGCCCGGCGCGACGGCGACGGCGGCGGAGGCCCGCGCCGAGCGCGCCTTCGTGTCGACGGGCGCGGCCGCCGCCGGCGCGGGCGCCCTGCTGGTGGCGGCGGTCGCGGCGGGCCTCGTCCTCCGAAGACGCCGCGCCCGGGCCGTCGAAGAGGCCGTGGAGGAGGCGGTCGAGGAGCCGGTCAGAGAGCCCGAGATCCCGGTGGAACAAGCCCAGTTGGCGGACGTGACGGCAGGAGCGGACCGATGAGAACGAGCGGTACGGGACGGCGCGCGGGCGCGTTCGCCGGGGCGGTGCTTGCCGCCCTGCTCCTGGCCCTCCTGCCGTCTTTCGCCCAGGCGCGGGCGTCCGGGCCGACCGTCGCGCTGTCGCAGACCGAGGGCGGCAAGGGCGGCGAGATCACCGTGAGCGGCGCCGGGTGGAAACCGGGCGCGCTGCTCATGCTCCTGATCTGCGGCCAGGGCGAGCCCGGGAAGGGCGTCGTCGGCGGCACCAACTCCTGCGCCAACACCCAGGGCCGCGCGGCCACGGTGGACGCCAAGGGCGCCTTCAGTCAGAAGATGCCGGTCGCCGAGCCGCCCAAGCCCTGCCCGTGCGTGGTGCACGTCGCCGGGGTCACCGGCCAACAGGACGTCGTGGACGTGGCGTTCACGGTCGCGGGCCACCCGACCGCCCCGCTGCCCGAGGCCACCGGCACGGGCAGGCTCGCCGTCCTCGCCTCCGTACGCCTCGAAGGCTCCAGCGGCGTCCTCGTCTGGTTCGGCGCGCCGGCCCGCCGCGAGGTCGTCTTCACCGTCGGCAACCTCGGTCAGACCCCCGTCAAGGACCCGGTCTTCCACGTCGGCACCAGCCACGGCGTCTTCTCGCCGCAGTACGAGGAACGGCAGTGGCGGGGCACGATCCAGCCCGGCAAGAAGGCCCAGATCAAGCTGCCCGTCGAACTGTCGGCGGGCGCGCACGGCGACTACGAGGTCTCGGTGAAGTACGCCGGGAAGGTCCTGGTCGACCAGCCGTGGGGGGTCGGCAGGCCCTGGGGCGTGACGCTCTTCTGGCTGCTGCTCGCCGTGGTCGTCCCGGCGGCGCTCTTCCGGATCGGGATGGTGGTGGTGGACCGGGTCCGCCCGGGCGGCGCCGCCGGGTCCCGCTCCTCCGGCCATCGAGGCCGTCGCCGCACTCTCGTACGTACCCCTCTCGTGCGTACCACCGAACTCCGCCCCGCGCCCGAGCGGGACGAATCCACAGCCACCACGGTTCTGCCGTGGTTCACCCCGGACTCCGCACCGTCCGCACCGTCAGAGATCAGCCCGACGACGAAGGGACATCAGTGAGCACGCAACGGAGGATGAGCGCGGCGGGAGTCGCGCTGATGCTCGGCGGCGCGGGGATCATGCTGGCCGCCAGCCCCGCGCAGGCGGCCGAGGTCTCGTACAAGACCGAGTGCATTCCGCCGTCCATCTCCGGTCTCCCACCGGTGCAGGGCACCACGAAGGTGGAGATCACCGCACCGGCGGAGGCGAAGGTCGGCGACGAGGTCGAGATCGTCTGGAAGACGGTCGAGGCCGCGTCCAAGAACCCCGACGTCCTCGACCTGGAGAAGGACACGGTCAAGCCGACCGGTGAGATCAAGATCGGCGGCGCGGCGAGCGGCACGCTCGCCATGGAGGGGCCGCGCTCGAACCCCGCGATCCCGAAGAACAGCCCGATGAAGCTGCCGGACATGAAGGGCAAGCTGAAGCTGGACAAGGCCGGCGAGATCACGCTGACGCCGGACAAGTACAACATCAACGTCTCCAAGCCGCTGTCGACGGACACGAAGTGCGCGCCGAAGGAGGCGGTGCCGGTCGGCGCGAAGATCAAGGTGACGGAGGGCGGCGGAGGCACGACGACGTCCGGCGGTACGACGACCACGTCGGGCGGCACGACGACGTCCGGCGGTACGACCACCACCTCCGGTGGGAGTACCTCCGGCGGCACCACCTCCGGCAGCACGTCCGGCGGAGGCGGCGGGCAGACCGACTTCCCGGGCAAGGAGGTGGCGGTCCAGTTCGCCTGCCAGTCGCCTGGCCCGGCGAACATCACCTCCAAGGTCACCATCAACGCCAAGAAGAGCGGCGGGAACTACGAACTCACCGTCAAGACCGCCAAGGGCGTCATGAACAGCCCGGCCCCGCTGCCCGCGGGCGCGCTCAAGCCGTCGATGGCGATCAAGCTCGGCGGCGCCGACAGCGGCACGGTCAAGGTCGAGGGCCCGGCGAACGCCGCCCCGCTGGAGCAGGGCAAGCCGGTCGACCTGCCGGACATGAAGGGCACGTACAAGCCCGGTGCGAACGGCAAGTCGACGCTCAGCCCCGGCACGCTGACCATCAACGTCTCGCTCGGCGGCTCGCCGATCGTGATCCCGTGCCAGGTCAAGGGCTCGGTCCAGGCCTCCCTCGAACTCGACACGTCGAAGGTGGACGGCGGCGCGGTGGGCGGCGGTGACGCGGCCGTCGGCGGCGGCTCCGCGGACGGCGGCTCCGGCGGCCTCGCCAACACCGGCGCCGAGGACGACGGCGCCCTGCGCGCACTCGCCCTTGTCGCCGGCACGGTGATCCTCCTCGGCGGCGCGGTGTTCACGTTCACACCGTGGGCGCGGCTGAGGAGGTGACGTAGCGAAGGTGACGACTCACGGACGCGGACGCTCAGATGTTCCTCAGATCTCCCGGTAACGTCTTGTGGCGACAGGGACGCACGTGGTTTCTTCTGAGCGTTCGCCGAAGTGAAGGCACGCCATGCACAAACCTGCTTGACCAGCAGGTGAACGATGTATCGGGCCCCCTCGTGGGGGCCTGGTGCAAAGAAAGGAACGCACATGCGCTGGGGGAAGAAGTTCGCCGCGGGAGCACTCTCCGTGATGCTGAGTGCCGCAGGGGCCGGTCTTGTCACCGCCGCTCCGGCCCAGGCGGCCGGCAAGTACACCTGCAAGGCGTACGCGAGCATGGACAAGCTGGGCCGTCCCACGGCCTACTCGACCTGCAAGGCCGGCAGCGGCAAGGCGGTCAAGCAGCACCGCGTGGTCATCAAGTGCGACCAGGTGCAGGGGGCCCGTGAGCACGTGATGCCGTGGACGCTCTACGGCCCCTGGGTCGGGCCGGGACAGAAGTCGGACGTCCGGTGCGGCACGAAGAACTTCCTGCGCGGCTTCAGCGCGCAGACGAAGTAGCGCGGCGGCGCGGGCCACGGCCCGGCGCCCCGACGGAAAGGGTCTGGCCCGGCACACGGAGTGTGTGCCGGGCCAGACCCTTTGCTTGACGAGGCGTCAGCGCACGTCGCCCATGAGGGCGCGGATCTTCTTGCCCGCCGTCATGAACGCGAGGCCTGCGGCGACGGCGACGACCGCCCACAGGGAGTAGTACAGGGCGTCGCCCAGCGGCTCGTTGAGCTTGGTGGTCCAGCCGTTCAGGGCGTTGCCCGTCGCGGTCGCCAGGAACCACAGGCCCATGATCTGGCCGACGAACTGCTTCGGGGCCAGCTTCGTCGACAGCGACAGACCGACCGGCGAGAGGCACATCTCGCCGAGGGTCTGGACGAGGTAGACGCTCAGCAGCCAGAAGACGGTGACCTTGCCGGTCTCGCTGTTGGCCGCGGCGGCACCCGCGAGGCCCATGATGGCGAACGAGCCACCGATCAGGAGCATCGCGAGGGCGAACTTCATCGGGGCGCTGGGCTCGCGGTTGCGCTTGGCCAGCTTGACCCACAGCGCGGCGAAGAGCGGCGCCAGGACGATGACCATCGCCGGGTTGACCGACTGGTACCAGGAGGCCGGGAACTCCCAGCCGCCGATGAGACGGTCGGTCTTGTTGTCCGCGAAGAGCGTGAGCAGCGAGCCCGACTGGTCGTAGATCATCCAGAACAGGACGGCCGTGGCGAAGAACCACATGAACGCCTTGATCTTGGGCTTGTCCACGGCGGTCAGCGCCGGGTTGCGGTACATCGCGATGAAGTACAGCACCGGGACGACGATGCCCAGGATCGCGAGGACGTTGACGATGTGCTCGATGTCGTACGTGCCGAGCACGATGTCCGCCAGCAGCGCGGCGACGGCCAGGCCACCCCACAGCAGGACCTTGCGCAGCGCGCTCCGCTTCTCCTCGGGCGTCGCCGGCGTGCCCGGGTACTTCCCGACGTCACCGAGGTGACGCGAGCCGATCACGTACTGCGCGACGGCGAGCGTCATACCGAGACCCGCGACGGCGAAGCCGAGGTGCCAGTTGACGTTCTCGCCCAGGTAGCCGACGACCAGCGGAGCGGCCATGCCGCCGATGTTGATCGCCATGTAGAAGAGCGTGAAGCCGGCGTCACGACGGGCGCTCGGCTGGCCCTCGTAGAGACCGCCGACCATGGCCGAGATGTTCGGCTTCAGCAGACCCGTACCGGCGGCGATGAGCGCGAGGCCCACGAAGAACGCCGTGTCGGAGGGGATGGCCAGGGTGAAGTGGCCCAGGGCGATGACGATGCCGCCGACGAGGACGGCCTTGCGCGCGCCCCAGAGTCGGTCGGCCACCCAGCCACCGGGCATCGCGGCCATGTAGACGACCGCGTTGTACACGCCGTAGATGGAGGCGGCCAGCGCCTCACGCCCCTCCAGGGGGCCGTCGAGAACGCCCGCGACCAGGTAGAGGACGAGGATGCCGCGCATTCCGTACCAGGAGAAGCGCTCCCACATCTCGGTCATGAAGAGAGTGGCCAGGCCGCGGGGGTGGCCGAAGAAGGTCTTCTCTTCGGAACCAGGGGTTCCGGGGGAATCCTTCGTCAGGCTGGACGCCATGTCGATCCTTGCTCTGTCGGGACGCGCGCCTTGTGAGCGTGGTGCGCCCGGTGGGGGAGGCCGGCACCGGGGGGAGCTCGGTCGCACCCCGCCGGGATCCACGCCCCGGTCCGCGTCATCGCGTACCGGAACCCGGCCCACAGGTCATTCACTGTCTCAAGGTTGGCGATGCCGACCTCGTGCAGAAAAGAGACCCTTGGCGTGATTAGCGAGCCAAAGGTCCCCGTTTACCGCTACATACGTCTCGACACCTTACGACACCACAGTGGCTGAATTGGAAGCACTTGAGAGATGGATCACAGGTGACGAAGGAACCAACAGCCGCCAATCGAAGGTCATGCGCAGGATATCCACCCTGATCCGCAGGGGCCGACCCAAGCCTGTGGATCATGCCCCGGGGCGTCGGCGGCGCGGACTACCATCACCCCATGACCCGTGTACTGCTCGCCGAGGACGACGCATCCATCTCGGAGCCGCTGGCCCGCGCGCTGCGCAGAGAGGGATACGAGGTCGAGGTGCGCGAGGACGGACCGACCGCCCTCGACGCCGGACTCCAGGGCGGCGTCGACCTCGTGGTGCTCGACCTCGGACTCCCGGGCATGGACGGCCTCGAGGTCGCGCGGCGGCTGCGCTCCGAGGGGCACACGGTTCCGATCCTGGTCCTGACCGCCCGCGCCGACGAGGTCGACACGGTGGTCGGGCTCGACGCGGGCGCCGACGACTACGTGACGAAGCCCTTCCGGCTCGCCGAACTCCTCGCCCGGGTCCGGGCCCTGCTCCGGCGCGGCGCCACCGAGCCGGCCGTCGCCCCCGCCACCCACGGCGTGCGGATCGACGTCGAGTCGCACCGCGCCTGGATGGGCGACGAGGAGCTCCAGCTCACCGCCAAGGAGTTCGACCTCCTGCGCGTCCTCGTCCGCGACGCCGGCCGGGTCGTCACCCGCGACCAGCTGATGCGCGAGGTCTGGGACACCACGTGGTGGTCCTCCACGAAGACCCTCGACATGCATATCTCCTGGCTGCGGAAGAAGCTGGGCGATGACGCGGCGAACCCGCGGTACATCGCGACGGTCCGCGGCGTCGGCTTCCGCTTCGAGAAGAGCTGACGCGCCGAGCCGACGCGAGAAGAGAGCCGAGGTGGCGGGCAACCGCCGCAGCGGCCCCGCCCGGTGCGGCGAGAACCACCACTGCCCCGCCCGGTGCGGCGAGAACCACCACTGCCCCGCCCGGTGCGGTGAGAGCCACCGCCGCCCCGCCCGCCCCGGAAGGCCCCCGTGCGTCGCCGTCTGATCAACTCCACGCTCGCCGTGGTCCTCGTCGTCATCGCCGTCTTCGGCGTCTCGCTCGTCATCGTCGAGACCCGCACGATCTCCTCCAGCGCCCAGGACAGCGTGGACTCCGAGGCCGTGCGTCTCGTCTCCATCGTCGACAGCCGGCTCATCGGTGGGGAGCCCGTCAACCCCGACATCCTCGCCGAGCAGAGCGGCGCCAAGCGGTACGCCCTGATCGAGATCCCCGGCCGCGCCCCCATCGAGATCGGCGACCGCCCCGAGGGCAGCGTCATCCGCGGCACCGCCGAGGGCGAGCGCGGCGAGACCGTGACCGTCGAGGAATCGCGCTCCACGATCACCAGCGAGGTCGGCCGCACCCTCCTGATCATCGGAGCCGTGGCCCTGCTCGCCGTGGTGGCCGCCGTCCTCCTCGCCGTACGGCAGGCCAACAAGCTGACGTCCCCGCTCACCGACCTCGCCGAGACCGCCGAACGCCTCGGCTCAGGCGATCCGCGCCCCCGCCACAAGCGGTACGGGGTGCCGGAACTCGACCGGGTCGCCGACGTCCTGGACGCCTCCGCCGAGCGGATCGCCCGGATGCTCACCGCCGAGCGCCGGCTCGCCGCCGACGCCTCGCACCAGCTCCGTACGCCCCTCACGGCGCTCTCCATGCGCCTGGAGGAGGTCGCCGTCGCCGACGACCTCGACACGGTCAAGGAGGAGGCGACGATCGCGCTCACGCAGGTCGAGCGGCTCACGGAGGTCGTCGAGCGGCTGCTCACGAACTCCCGCGACCCTCGCACCGGCTCCGCCCTCGCCTTCGACCTCGACGAGGTCATCAAGCAGCAGATCGAGGAGTGGCGCCCGGCCTACCGCAGCGGGGGCCGCGCCATCGTCCACTCGGGCAAGCAGGGCATGCGCGCGGTGGGCACCCCCGGGGCCGTGGCCCAGGTGCTCGCCGCGCTGATCGAGAACTCCCTCATGCACGGCGGCGGCACGGTCGCCCTGCGGACCCGGGTCACCGGCAACCAGTCCGTGATCGAGGTCACCGACGAGGGCCCCGGCGTCCCCGCCGACCTCGGCGCGCGGATCTTCGAACGGGCGATCAGCGGACGCAGCTCCACGGGCATCGGCCTCGCGGTCGCCCGCGACCTCGCGGAGGCGGACGGCGGCCGTCTGGAGCTGCTCCAGCAGCACCCCCCGGTCTTCGCGCTCTTCCTGAGCCGCGAGGTCAGGAGCAGCCGCACGGACGAGGAGCGGGAACGCCCGGTCCGGTAGTCCTGTACGGGGCTGCTAGCGCACCCGGTCCGGCTGCTGCCGCGCCGTCTGCTTCGGGGCCTGCTCCAGGAACGATTCGGCGGTCTGCACGGCCTCCCGGGCCGGCAGCGTACGGAACACCCAGGTGCGGTACGACCAGAAGCGGAACAGTGTCGCGACGCCGATCCCGAGGAACTTGAAGACGTTGCTCTGCAGCGGGGTGTCCCAGCCGAAGCCGTACGTCGCCGCGTACAGGATGCCGTTCTGGATGATCAGCCCCGCCACGCTGAACAGCAGGAAGAGCGTCAGCTCCTTCGTCCGCTGGCTCTTGTCGCGGTCCCGGTACGTGAAGTACCGGAAGCCCAGGTAGTTGAAGCCGATCGCCACGACCGTGGCGATGACACTCGCCCGGACCACGGGCAGCTCCGTCAGATGGCGCACCAGGTTGAAGACCCCGAGGTCCACCAGCAGGCCGATACCGCCGACCGCGCCGAACTTGGCGAACTCACGCGTGAGCCGGTCAAGCCGCACACGCAGTGCGCTTCGTTCACTCATGGTGATGGTCCAGCCCCGTCCGATCGGTTTCGTCAACCCAGCCATGCTAACCAGCCCACCTGTGACCCGCCCGGGGACATTGCAAACATCGGAAAATCCGGTTCCGCTGTCGTAAACCACAGGCGGGGGAGGCTCCGCGCATCGTGCGGATACCCTAAGAGGGTGACGTTCCCGGTAGTCGGCATGGTCGGTGGCGGTCAGCTCGCCCGTATGACCCACGAGGCGGGCATCCCCCTCGGCATCAAGTTCAAGCTGCTCAGTGACACCCCGCAGGATTCGGCGGCGCAGGTGGTGAGCGAGGTCGTCATCGGCGACTATCGCGACCTGACTACGCTCCGTGACTTCGCGCGCGGCTGTGACGTGATCACCTTCGATCACGAACACGTCCCCGCCGGTCATCTGCGCGCCCTGGAGGAGGACGGCGTCGTCGTCCGCCCCGGGCTCGCCGCGCTGGTGCACGCCCAGGACAAGGGGGTGATGCGCGCCAAGCTCGACGAGATCGGCGCGCCCAGCCCCCGCCACCGCATCGTCGCCGACCCGGCGGACGCGGCGGCCTTCGCGAGAGAGATCTGCGGCGCGGAGCGCCTCGATGAGGGGCGGTGGCCGGGCGACGGGCGGGGGGGCGGCTTCCCGATCATCCTGAAGACCGTGAGCGGCGGCTACGACGGCAAGGGCGTCTGGTTCGTCCGTACGGAGGAGGACGCCCACGACCCGTTCCGGGCGGGCGTCCGGGTCCTCGCCGAGGAGAAGGTCGACTTCACGCGCGAGCTCGCCGCGAACATCGTCCGCTCCCCGCACGGCCAGGCCGTCGCCTACCCGGTCGTCGAGTCCCAGCAGGTCGACGGCGTCTGCGACACGGTGATCGCGCCCGCGCCGAACCTGTCGGGCGAGCTGGCGGGCCAGGCCCAGGAGCTGGCGCTGCGCATCGCCAAGGAGCTCGACGTCGTCGGTCACCTGGCCGTGGAGCTGTTCGAGACGCGCGACGGCCGGATCCTCGTCAACGAGCTCGCCATGCGCCCGCACAACTCCGGCCACTGGACCCAGGACGGCGCGATCACCTCGCAGTTCGCCAACCACGTCCGCGCCGTCCTCGACCTCCCGCTGGGCGACCCCCGTCCCCGCGCGCCGTGGACGGTCATGTGCAATGTGCTGGGCGGCGACTACCCGGACATGTACTACGCGTACCTGCACTGCATGGCCAGGGACCCGCAGCTCAAGATCCACATGTACGGCAAGGACGTGAAGCCCGGCCGCAAGGTCGGTCACGTCAACACCTACGGCGACGACCTCGACGACGTGCTGGAGCGCGCCCGTCACGCCGCCGGCTACCTGCGAGGAACGATCACCGAATGACTGCTGTGAGCCCCGTCGTCGGCATCGTCATGGGATCCGACTCCGACTGGCCCGTCATGGAGGCCGCGGCCCAGGCCCTGGACGAGTTCGAGATCGCGTACGAGGTGGACGTCGTCTCCGCCCACCGGATGCCGCGCGAGATGATCGCGTACGGCGAGCAGGCCGCGGACCGCGGCCTCAAGGCGATCATCGCGGGCGCCGGCGGCGCAGCCCACCTCCCGGGCATGCTCGCCTCGGTGACCCCGCTGCCGGTCATCGGCGTGCCGGTCCCGCTGAAGTACCTCGACGGCATGGACTCGCTGCTCTCCATCGTGCAGATGCCGGCCGGTGTGCCGGTGGCCACGGTCTCGGTCGGCGGCGCGCGCAACGCGGGCCTGCTCGCCGCCCGCATCCTCGCCGCCCACGACGCCGAACTCCTCGTCCGCATGCGGGAGTTCCAGCAGGAGCTGAACGACCAGGCGACCGACAAGGGCAAGCGGCTGCGCGCCAAGGTCGAGGGCTCGGAGTCGTTCGGCTTCGCGAAGTGAGCGCCGAGGTGAGCACCGGCACCAACGCGGGCACCCCCACGGGCGTCATCGACCGCCTCGCCGAGGCGCGCGAACTCCTCGCCGCAACGCCCGTCGTCGACGGCCACAACGACCTCCCCTGGGCGCTGCGCAAGCACGTCGGCTACGACCTGGACCGGCTGGACATCGCCGCCGACCAGACCGGCGCGCTCCACACCGACCTCGCCCGGCTGCGCGCCGGCGGGGTCGGCGCCCAGTTCTGGTCGGTGTACGTCTCCACCGAGCTGACCGGCGACGACGCGGTGAGCGCCACCCTGGAGCAGATCGACATCGTCGACCAGCTCCTGGAGCGGTACCCGGCCGATCTCGCCCCCGCCCTGACCGCGGACGACATGGAGGCGGCGCGCCGCCAGGGCCGTATCGCCTCGCTCAAGGGCGCCGAGGGCGGCCACTCCATCAACAACTCCCTGGCCACGCTGCGCGCGCTGCACACCCTGGGCGTGCGCTACATGACGCTCACGCACAACGACAACACCGCGTGGGCGGACTCGGCGACCGACGAGCCGGGCGTCGGCGGGCTCTCGCCCTTCGGCCACGAGGTCGTCCGGGAGATGAACCGGGTCGGCATGCTCGTCGACCTCAGCCACGTCGCGGCGACGACGATGCGGGACGCGCTCGCGACCTCCGTCGCGCCGGTGATCTTCTCGCACTCCTCGTCCCTCGCGGTCTGCGATCACCCGAGGAACGTCCCGGACGACGTGCTCGCCCAACTGCCCGCGAACGGCGGGGTCGCGATGGCCACGTTCGTACCGAAGTTCATCCTGCCCGCCGCGGTGGAGTGGACGGCCCGGGCCGACGAGAACCTGCGCGCGCACGGCTTCCACCACCTCGACACGACCGCGGCGGCGATGAAGCTGCACCGCGCCTTCGAGGCCGAGAACCCGCGCCCGATCGCCACGGCGGCGACGGTGGCGGACCACCTCGACCACATGCGCGAGGTGGCCGGCGTCGACCACATCGGCATCGGCGGCGACTACGACGGTACGGCGTTCACCCCGGCCGGCCTCGACGACGTCGCGGGCTACCCGAACCTGATCGCCGAGCTCCTCCACCGCGGCTGGTCCCACGCCGACCTGGCCAAGCTGACCTGGTCCAACGCGGTGCGCGCGCTGCGGGACGCGGAGGCCGTCTCCCGCGACCTGAGCGCCCGCCGGGGCCCCTCGAATGCGACGCTCGACTCCCTGGACACGCCCGGCTCCTGACGGCCCGTCACTGCCTGCGCGACGGAAGGGTCCCGCCTCCCTCACGGGTGGCGGGACCCTTCCTTCCTTACGAGTACTTACGCGCGCGGGCGCCCCATCGCGCGGTACACCCAGCCCGCCTCGCGCCAGCGGGCGGCGTCCAGGGCGTTGCGGCCGTCCAGGATCACGCGGGAGGTCACCGCGGGCGCCAGCTCCGCCGGGTCGAGCTCGTCGCGGAACTCGCGCCACTCGGTGAGGTGCAGCACCACGTCCGCGCCGCGCACCGCCTCGAGGGCCGTCGGGGCGTACCCGAGGGTCGGGAAGAGCCTGCGGGCGTTCTCCATGCCCTTCGGGTCGTAGACCGTGACCTGTCCGCCCTGGAGATGGATCTGGCCCGCCACGTTCAGCGCGGGGGAGTCCCGTACGTCGTCCGAGTCCGGCTTGAAGGTCGCGCCGAGCACCGCGACGCGCTTGCCGAGGAACGAGTCGCCGCCGACCGCGTCCCGGGCCATCTCGACCATCTGGCCGCGCCGCCGCATGTTGATGGAGTCGATCTCGCGCAGGAAGGTCAGCGCCTGGTCCGCGCCCAGCTCGCCCGCCCGTGCCATGAACGCGCGGATGTCCTTCGGCAGGCAGCCGCCGCCGAAGCCGATCCCGGCGCGCAGGAACTTGGACCCGATCCGCTCGTCATAGCCGATCGCCTCGGCCAGCTTCGCGACGTCGCCGCCCGCGGCCTCGCAGACCTCCGCCATCGCGTTGATGAAGGAGATCTTGGTCGCGAGGAAGGAGTTGGCGGCGGTCTTCACCAGCTCGGCCGTCGGGAAGTCGGTCACCACGAAGGGCGTGCCCTCCGCGATCGGACCGGCGTACACCTCGCGCAGCAGCTTCTCGGCCCGCTCGCTCGTCACACCCGCGACCACCCGGTCCGGGTGCAGGGTGTCGTTCACGGCGAAGCCCTCGCGCAGGAACTCCGGGTTCCAGGCCAGCTCCACGCCCTCCGGTAGCAGCTCCACGAGCCGCTCGGCCGAGCCGACCGGGACCGTCGACTTGCCGACGACCAGCGCGCCCTCGCGCACCACGGCCGCCAGCGAGCCGAAGGCGGCGTCGACGTAGCTCATGTCACACGCGTACTCGCCGTGCTTCTGCGGAGTGTTCACGCAGACGAAGTGGACGTCGCCGAAGGCGCCGACCTCCTCCCAGGAGGAGGTGAAGCGCAGCCGCCCGGTCGACCCCTCGATCCCGGCGACGTGCCGGGAGAGCAGCTCCTCCAGGCCGGGCTCGTACATCGGTACGCGACCGGTGGACAGCAGCTCGATCTTCTCGGGCACGACATCGAGGCCGAGGACCTCGAAGCCGAGCTCCGCCATGGCCGCTGCGTGCGTGGCGCCGAGGTAGCCGGTGCCGATCACCGTGATCTTGAGGGCCATACGGGACTCCAGGGAGGTCGGGCGGAATGCCTGCCCGAGCATAGTCGTGCGCTCTCGTGCCCTGGTCCGGGGCCCGGAAGGGCCCCGTCCGCCGGGTCAGCGGTTCGCCGGGTCAGCGGTACCGGGTCAGCGGTTCGACGTCACCGTGACCGGCTCGTCGTTCTGGATCTGCGAGACCAGCTGCTTCACCTTGGGCATGTCCCACTTCAGGGAGCCCTGCGGCGCGCTGCCGGAGATCGGGATGTTCATCGACTTCCCGTCGCCGCCGTTGATGCCCTTCATCGCGAAGAACATCTTGCCGAGGTCGTACAGCGACATGTCCTTGTCCACGATCAGCGTGTCCAGGCCGGCACCCAGCGTCGGGTACAGCTTGAACGGGTTGAGGATCGTGCCCGGCGTCGCCGCCTGGTTGGCCAGGGCGGAGAGGAACTTCTGCTGGTTCTTCGTCCGCGCGAGGTCCGACTCGGCGAAGGCGTACCGGGTACGGACGAAGGCGAGGGCCTGCTCGCCGTTGAGGGTCTGCTCGCCCGCCTGGAAGTCGGCGCCGGACTTCTTGTCCTTGAAGCCCTTCTCGATGTTCAGGTCGACACCACCGAGCGCGTCCACGATGTTCGCGAAGCCGGCGAAGCCGATCTCCGCGTAGTGGTCGATGCGAAGGCCGGTGTTGAACTCGACCGTGCGGACCAGCAGCTCCGGTCCGTCCATCGCGTACGCCGCGTTGAGCTTGGAGCCGCCGCGCGCCCCGAACTTCTTGCCGGACTCCGAGCCGACGAAGGACGGGATGGTGACCCAGGAGTCACGGGGGAGGGAGACCATCGTGTTCCCGCTGGAGCAGGCCGCGAGGATCATCATCGAGTCGGTCCGCTTGCCCTCGGCGGAGCCGGTGTGCAGCTTCTTCTTCTCCTCGGCCGACATGCCCTCACGGCTGTCGGAGCCGACGATCAGGTACGTCGTACAGTCGCCCGCGGCCGGCCGCTCGATGACCCTGGCGAGATCGACCTCGTTGCGCATCTGGGAGCTGGCCCAGGCGTACGTGCCGACGCTCCAGGCGAGCACGCCGACGACGACCACGATGGAGCCGATCTTGACCCGGCGGCGCCAGTCGGGCGCGGGACGGCCGGGCTGCGGCTGCGGCACGTACCGGGGGTCGTGCTGCGGCGGCACGGTGCCACGGCCGCCGCCCTGCGGGCCGCCGTAGACCTGGCCGTTGCTGTAGCCGCTGTCGTAGCCGGAGGCCTGCTGCTGGGTGAAGTTCGGGTTGTACTGCTGGCCCTGGTCGTAGCCCTGGTCGTACTGCGGCTGCTGCTGGGGCACCTGCGGGCGCTGCACGTGGCGCATCCGGCGGGGTCCGTCGGGCTGCGAGTTCGGCCAGTCATTCATACGGACCATCTTGCAGGCCGCCCCTCGGGGGCCGACAGGGCGGGTGGGGATTCGGGGCGGCGCTGTTGCCAAGCTGATGCAAAGAGGACCGGACCGGGACCCGGCATAAGGTGGAGGGCATGACAGATCAGGGCGATATCCCGGGCAAGCCCACCTCCGCGTCCCGCACCACCCTCAGCCACATCATGACGAGCCACGACACCAACCTCCTGGGTACGGTGCACGGCGGCGTGATCATGAAGCTGGTGGACGACGCGGCGGGCGCCGTCGCGGGCCGCCACTCGGGCGGACCGGCGGTGACCGCGTCCATGGACGAGATGGCGTTCCTGGAGCCGGTCCGGGTCGGCGACCTGCTGCACGTGAAGGCCCAGGTCAACTGGACCGGCCGGTCCTCCATGGAGGTCGGCGTCCGGGTCATGGCCGAACGCTGGAACGAGTCCACGCCCGCCCAGCAGGTCGGCTCGGCGTACCTGGTCTTCGCCGCGGTCGACGCCGACGGCAAGCCCCGCGTGGTGCCCCCGATCGTCCCGGAGACGGAGAAGGACAAGCGCCGCTACCAGGAAGCCCAGATCCGCCGCACCCACCGCCTGGCCCGCCGCCGAGCGATCATGGAACTCCGCGAACAGCGAGTGGCAGAGGGCTACGAGGACTAGTACGAGGACCAAGGGGCTGCGGCTAAACGTTTCCGCCCGCCACCCCCTAGGGGAGGGCCGCCGCCTACGGGCAGACCACCTGGTCCCCCGACACCGCCTCGAACGGCCCCGACTCCGGCTCGTCCGCCCGGACCCGTGTGACGGCCTTGAAGTCGAGGCCCGCCACCACCCGCAGCGTCCTGCCCCGCCCCTTCACCGCCTTCAGCTCCACCCCCGGCAGCGCAGCCGCCAAGGACTTCGCCGAGCGGTCCCAGCGCGGGTCGTACTCCACCAGCGTCCGCCGCCGCTCCGGCCCCTCCCCGGTGCGCGGCGCCCGCGTCGTGTCGAAGCCCGTGGCCCGCAGGCCGTCGTCCACCTTGCGGCCCAGGCCGTCCGTCCGGGTCCCGTTGTAGACCTGCACCCGGATCGTCTTCGGGGCCACGTCCACCACCACCGGCTTCGGCCGCCCCTTCGCGTCCGCGGTCTCCGCGCGCCGCGGGGCGAGCGGCCGGTCCTCGCGCAGGGCCTGGAACAGCGTCTGCGCCTTGGGCGCGTCCCACTTCACCGTCGAGCCGATGCCCGGCACGGGGAAGCTCCAGTCCCCGACCGGTACGGAGACGAACTCCGACGACGCCGGGGTGAACCCCTGCATCGCCTTGGCGAGGGACAGCAGCTGCTCCGTACCGAAGCCCGCGTCCGCCCGCACCGAGTTCAGCATCGTCGTCGCCACCTCACGGAACCGCACCGGGTTCAGCAGCACCCCGCCGCTCGACATCCGGTCGATGAGCGCCGCGAGGAAGCGCTGCTGCCGCTGCATCCGGCCGATGTCGGCCGCGCCGTCGACATGGCGCGAGCGCACGTACTGCAGCGCCTGCCCACCGTTCAGCTCGTGCGGCCCGGCCGCCAGGTCGAGGCCTGTGTACTTGTCCTTCATCGGCCGGGGCGTACAGATCTCCACCCCGCCGACCGCGTCGACCGTCTTCATGAAGCTGGTGAAGTCGACCTCCAGATAGTGGTCGATCTTCACCCCCGTCAGGTTCTCGACCGTCCGCACGGTCAGCCCGGGCCCGCCCTCGGCGTACGCGGCGTTCAGCTTCACCGGGTGCGCCTGGTGCCGCTTCCCCGTGGTCGCGTCGGTGTGCTCGGGCATCTCGGCGTACGAGTCGCGGGGGAGGCTCACCACACTCGCCCGGTCCCGCTTCTCGCTGATGTGCACCAGCATCACGGTGTCCGTGCAGTGGCAGGGAGCCCCGCCCAGCCGGTACGCCTTCCGCTGCTCGGGCGTGATGCTGTCGCGCCCGTCCGTGCCCACGACCAGCACGTTCATGCCGTCCCCTGCCCGGGGGCGGTTCTTCATGTCCTTGAACGGGTCGACCCGGTTGATCCCGGTGTCCAGGCCGGTGACCAGCGCGTGCCCGATGCCGCCGGCCCCGAGGACGACGACGGAGAGGGTGGTCGCCATCCGCATGCCCCACCGGGGCCGCGCGGCCCGTCTGCCGCGGCGCGCCGGTACGGGACGGGCGGTCGGCCGGGGACGGGGCGTGCGGGGCGGTGTGGGCACCGGGGGACACCTCCGCGGGTGTGACGAGGGGAACCGTGAGCACCGTAGGCCCATACGATCAGCGCAAGGGTGCGGCGCTCGCCGTGACGCGCTTCCTGTCCCCCATTCGCGGTAACGTGGCCGGCAATGAACGCCACGCCCCCCGTCTCCGTGATCATGCCGGTCCTCAACGAGGAGCGGCACCTGCGCAACTCGGTCCGTCACATCCTCGAGCAGGAGTACGACGGCGAGATGGAGGTGGTGATCGCGCTCGGCCCGTCCACGGACCGCACCGACGAGATCGCCGCCGAACTCGTCGCAGAGGACCCGCGCGTCCACACCGTGCCCAACCCCACCGGCCGCACGCCCGCCGCCCTCAACGCGGCGATCAAGGCCTCGCGCCACCCGATCGTGGTGCGGGTCGACGGTCACGGCATGCTGTCGCCCAACTACATCGCCACCGCCGTCCGCCTCCTGGAGGAGACGGGCGCGCAGAACGTCGGCGGCATCATGCACGCCGAGGGCGAGAACGACTGGGAGCACGCGGTCGCCGCCGCGATGACCTCGAAGATCGGCGTCGGCAACGCGGCCTTCCACACCGGCGGCCAGGCGGGCCCGGCCGAGACCGTGTACCTGGGTGTCTTCCGCCGCGAGGCGCTTGAGCAGCAGGACGGCTACAACATCGAGTTCATCCGCGCCCAGGACTGGGAGCTGAACTTCCGTATCCGCGAGGCGGGCGGCCTGATCTGGTTCTCGCCCGAGCTGCGCGTCCAGTACCGCCCGCGGCCCAGCGTCCGCGCGCTGGCGAAGCAGTACAAGGACTACGGCCGTTGGCGCCACGTCGTGGCCCGCTACCACCAGGGCTCGATCAACCTCCGCTACCTCGCCCCGCCGACCGCCGTCTGCGCGATCGCGGCCGGTGTCGTGGTCGGCGCGGCGCTCACCCCGCTCGGCTTCCTGATCCCGGCCGGCTACCTGGCCGCGATCGCCGCGGGCTCGGTCCCGGCGGGCAAGGGCCTCCCGCTCAAGGCCCGCCTGCAGATCCCGGTGGCCCTCGCGACGATGCACATGTCCTGGGGCTACGGCTTCCTGACGAGCCCGCGCGCGCTCGCGAAGAAGGTCATCGCGAGCCGCCGCCCGGCGGTGACGACGAGCGCGAAGGTCTGACACCTCGTACGAACACGGCGAACGGCCGGGTCCCCTCGGGGCCCGGCCGTTCGCCGTATGTGGACGTCGTCAGCGGGTCAGCTCTTGCCGTCCCACTTGTAGACGCTGTAGACCTCCATGCACTTCACCTTGTCGTCCGCGCCCTCGGGCAGGTCGCCCGCCTCGGACTTCGGCTTCTTGTACGTGGCGCCCTCGCGCCAGTCCGCGCCGATGACCAGGGTGATGTTCTGCGCCGTCGCGTCCGCGCGGACCGCCGTGTCGGGCAGACCGAGCGCCTTGGCCACGGACAGCGCGTCCGCCTTGCCCTGATCGCCGCCGGACTTCGGGTACTTGACGACGGTGTCCTTGCGGGGCTCGGCGCTCCGCGAGGCGTCCGCCTGCGTGAACCCCTTGCCCTTCAGGGTCTCGGCCATCGTGCCGGCCCGGCCCTCCGTGGGCGCCGCGCCGTCGCCGGCCGTGCCGTTGACGACCGTGACGGCGAGCGTCCCGGGCGCGGCGGCCGTCGGGCCCTGCGGCTTCGGCTTCGCGGACGCGGTCGGCTTGGCGCCGGCCGGGTCGCCGTTCTTGTCGAGGGCGACGTCGTCGCGGAGCATCGACCAGATCTTGTCGGCGGCGGTCGGCACCATGACGAGCTTGTTCCGGTCCTGGGACCACTCGGTGGTGGGGATCGTCGCCGTCGTGAGGCGGTCCAGCTTCACGTTCTTCAGCTGCATCGAGAGATCGAAGAGCTTCGACACGGAACGGATCTCGTCGGAGACCTGGAGCGCCTTGGTGGCGGTCTCGGCCAGGCCCATGAGACGTCCGGTGTCGGTCCAGGCGTTCTGGCTCTGGAGCTTCTCCATCATGCCGTTCATGTACATGTGCTGGGCCTTGGCGCGGTTCTGGTCGCTGCCGAACGCGTGCCGGGTGCGCAGCCACTGGAGCGCCTGCTCACCCTTGACCTCGGTGGTCCCCGCCTTCAGCTTCAGGCCGGAACCGCCCTTCACCTGCCGGGTCGACTTGTCCCAGACACCGGTGTCCACGCAGACCGGGACGCCGCCGACCTCGTCCGCCATGGAGACCACACCGGCGAAGTCGACCATCATCCAGTGGTCGATGTAGACCCCGGTGATGCTCTCCCAGGTGGTCAGCGTGCAGCCGGGACCGCCGCGGGCCAGGGTCTCGTTGATGGGGCTGGTGGTCGTCTCGGCGTACTGCTTGCCGGCCTCGTCCTTGCACTGCGGGATCTTGACGATCGTGTCGCGCGGGATCGAGATGATGTTGGCGTTCTTGCGGTCCGCGGAGATGTGCAGCAGCATCTGCACGTCGGCGAGCGCCTTGCGGTCCCGCTCGTTCTTTCCGCCGCCCAGCGCCACGTTCTTCTCGTCGGCGCGGCTGTCGGAGCCGATGAGCAGGATGTTGAGCGGGGTGTCGCCGAGCGCGTTCGGCGCGGCCTTCTTCACACCGCTGTCGCCACCGGCGCGGCTGCCACCGCGGATGTTGTTGTTGAGGTGCTGGTAGTACAGGTATCCGGCGGCGGCCGTCCCAAGTATCAGGAACGACAGGGTCGCCGCGACCCAGCGCAGCACCTTGCGTTTGCCGCTCTTCTTGGCGCGCCTGCGCGGCCCTTTGCGCCGGTGGCTCGCACGGCCTTCGCCGGCGCTCCGCCCGGGACCGCTCTTGTCCCCGTCGCCGGAAGCCCCGTCGCCGGAAGCCCCGTCGCCGGAAGCCGCGGCGCCCGAAGTCCCGTCACCCGCGGACCGGTTGCCCGAAGCGCGGTCGCCCGAAGCCCGGTCGCCCGGGCCCCGTTCGCCGTCGTCCCCGTAGAGACTCTCGTCCCAGCCCAATTCGCGGGCGTGCGGAACGCGACCCCTGGTCCCCTCCCCACGCACGCTGTTCTGTCCCACCCCTGGTCCCCCTCCTCAGGAGCGCGCCGAAGCCCGGTGTTTCCGGGTCACTCGGCGCACACCTTCTTGTCTGCGGTCTGAGCACCCTCCGGCGCCTTCGCCGGACCGGTGATGGGCACCCCCGCGCCCTTGAAGTCGGAACCGAGGACGAGCGTCATGGGTGCGAGCGCCTCGGCGTTCTGCGTGCCCGGCTTGAGCGCCGTGGCGGGCAGGCCCATCATGTCCGCGAGCTTGCGGGCCTGATCGGCCTGGTTCGGTGCGTATTCGAGCGTGGTCTTCGCCGCCTTCTCGGGGGCGTTGCTCTTGTTCGTGGACCTGCTGACGCCCTGCTCGTTCTGGAGCCAGTTGATCGTCGACTGCGCGGCGCCCGTGATGCCGCTGCCGTTGTAGACGTCGACGCGCACCTCGCGCGCGGTGGAGCGGGCGCCCTTCAACAGGGCGGCCTGGGCGTTCTTGGCGTCCTGCTGCTTCTTCTTCACCTCGGTGAGCGAGGTGTCGGACTTCATCATCGCGAAGAGCTGCGGCGCCTTGGTCGGGTCGGGCACGACCGTCGCCTTGATCTTCTCGGCGGGGTTGTCTATGACCGGCAGCGTCGTGAACGTGATGTTCTTCGTGTCGATCTTGGCGAGTTCCTCGCCGAGGGACTTGAGCTTCCCGATGCTGCCTATGCCGGAGTCGACGGTCAGCGCGTTCGTGGCCGCCTCGGCGAGGTCGAGCAGCTTGCTCGGACTGGTCAGGGTCTCGTCCGACTTCATCTGCCGGATCATCGAGGAGAGGAACTGCTGCTGGATCTTGATCCGGTCGAGGTCGCTCTCGTTGCCGAAGCTGTGGCGCGTACGGACGAAGGCGAGGGCCTGCTCGCCCTGGATGGTCGACTCGCCGGCCGGCAGGTTGAGCTTGGAGTCCTTGTCCTTGACCGGCTTGACCAGACAGACCTTCACGCCGCCGACGGCCGTCGTCATCTCCTTGACGGCGTTGAAGTCGGCCATCATGAAGTGGTCGACGGTCAGCCCGGTGAGCTCCTTGACCGTACGCATCGTGCAGCCCGGGTCGCGGTCGGACTGGCCGAGGCTGACGTTGAACCGCTCGTCGGCCTGGCCCGGGATCGTCTTGATCGTCCCGTCCGGCATCTTCGTCTGGCACTCGGGGATCTCGGTCTTCAGGTCGCGCGGGATGGACATCGCCGTGGCGTTCGTCCGGTCCTTGGAGACGTGGAAGAGGATCGTGGTGTCGGCGTGGCCGGGGCTGTTCTTGTCGCCGTAGCCCTCGTTGCCGTCGCCGGTCCGCTTGTCCGTGCCGATCAGCAGGATGTTGACGGCCTGGTCCTTCTTGAAGCCCGTGCTCTGCGCGCCGACCACGTCGACCTTGTTGATGTTCCCGTTGAGGTGGTCGTAGTACGCGTACGCGCCCACGGCACCGCCCACGAGCACGAGGGCCATCGTCCCGCCGGTCCACAGCAGGACCTTCTTCTTGCGGGAGTTCGCGGGCTTGCGCTTGCGCCGGCCCTGCTGCGGGACGCCGCCCGCGGGCCCCTCGGGGGCGCGGCGGCGGCGCTGGCCGGGGACGGGCGCCTCGGCGGGCGCGCCGGTCGGCGTGCCGGTCGTACGGGAGCGCTGGCCGGAGCGGGACCCCTCGGGCGTTCTCGGACCCGGAGGCGTCGCCCCGCGAGGGCGGGACTTCGACGGCGACTGCGGCTGGGACTGCCCAGCGGAGTGGTTCAGTCGCAGTTCGTAGTTGCCTGTCTGCGGGTTGAGGACCCACTGGTCGGCGGGGTCGATCTCATCCGCCTGTCCACGGCTGTGCGCGTCCACGGTTACTTGAATCCTCCGTCGGTGCCACGCGAGGCGCCTCCCCCGGCAGGCGCTCGGTCGTTCGATCCGTTGAGTGCGCGACCACGCGGTCGGACGCACCGGATCGCGTCACACTATCCGCCCAGTTCAGCGTGGGGCGACGTCCGTGACAAATTCCACGCCCCTTACAACTGGGCAATTTGCCCAAACCTCTTCCGCCACCGTCCTCCCCCCGAACTCCTTGGACTCCCTTTTACTCACCGGTCACTTTTCCGCCACTCATCCACCCCTAGGAACACGCTCCCTCCGCCGCGCTGCGCCCCGTGAAAGTCGGCGCCGGTGTCGTACTCGGAGAGCTCGCGGCGTCCGGCTTCCCGTCGCTGACCTGGTCCGGGTCCGGGCTCGCGGCCGGGCTCGCGCCGCCTCCGCCCCCGCCCGCGGACGGCGAGGGTTCGGCGCCCGGAGCGACGGTGACGGGCTTGTCCTCCCGTAGCCGCTTGAAGAGTTGACCCGCTTCGGGTTGTACGAGTTCGTCCCGGTTCGCGTCGTACGAATACGGCCGCCGGGGCACCGTGAGGAACTGCACCTTCTCCGTGGGGATCGCCCGCATCGACCGCGCCAGGTCGTACAGGTCCCGCAGCGAGTCGAGCCCCGGGTCGGTCGTGATCGACTTCGTCGCCGCGTCCAGGACCGGGTAGAGCCGGGTCGGATTCAGCAGCACGCCGTTGCTCTGCACCTTGTTGACCAGCGCGCCCAGGAACTGCTGCTGGCGGTCCATGCGTTCCGTGTCGCTGCCGTTGCCCAGCGTCTTGCGGGCCCGTACGAAGCCCAGCGCCTGCTCCCCGCGGAGCGTCTGGCGCCCGGCCGGCAGCTTCAGCTTGGCGTCCTTGTCGTCGATCGGCTCCTTCAGGCAGATCTCCACGCCGTCGACGGCGTCGACCATCTTCTTGAAGCCCCGGAAGTCGATCACCATGTGGTGGTCGATCCGGATCGCGGTCAGCCGCTCGACGGTACGGATCGTGCACGCCGTGCCGCCGATCTCGAAGGCGGAATTGAACTGGGCGAACATTTCCCCGGTCCGCGTTCCGTCCTTCGCCTTGCAACTCGGCATGTTCACCATCAGGTCACGCGGAATCGACACGGCCGTCGCACTCGACCGCCCCGCCGCGATGTGCAGCAGGATCGTGGTGTCCGAGCGCTGGGTGCCCTTGTCCTTCCCGTACTTGGCGTTGCCCGCCCCCGTCCGGGTGTCGGAGCCGATGAGCAGGATGTTCTGCGCGCCCATCGCGACCGCGGTCGGCCGCTCCTTGTCGTACGCGCGCAGTTCGGCCGCGGCGTCGGTGTCGGTGGTGATGTTGTTGTCGAGCTTGCGGTAGAGCCACCAGCCGGTACCCGCCGCGGCGAGGACGACCACCGAGCACCCGAGAGCCGTCCAGCGCAACCAGTGACGCTTGCGCGGGACCTCGGGTTCGGTCTCCGGTTCCGCCTCCGGTTCGGCGGGCGTGCCGGCACTGTCCGTCACGTCTGAGTCCATCCTTCACGGCGTCGGCGGCGCGCCCGGGAGCCGCCGTTCGAAGAGTGGGACGGCCGAACCGGACGCATGGTTGTGCGGGAGGGGTGCGTACCCGCCGATCATGTACCGGAGTTGACGCACGGACCCGGGGACTCGGCGAGTCGGTGCGCCATATGGGTGGAACGAGTGGAATGGGTGGAACGTCAGCGGGTGGTCACACGGCGGTCGCTCGTCACGCGGCCGTCGCTCGTCACACGGCGGTCGCGGTGACGCGCTCGCTCTCCACCCGCTTGTCGAGCGACTCGGGGGCCAGCTGGTCCAGGTTCCGGCACAGGACGACGGACGCCCCGGCCGCCAGCGGCGCGTACAGCCCCGCGGAGAGCCCGTCCCAGCCGTCGTACGGCTGGCCGGAGAGCAGCCGCGCCCCGGGGGCGAGGCCCAGGGCCTCGGCGTCCGCGCGGGCCCGCTCCACGAGCTGGGCGCCCGTCAGCTCCGTACCGCCGACGAGGAGCGCGGGCGCGCCGGCGTCCACCGGGACGAACGGGGCGAACCGGTCACCCTGGCTCGGTACCTCCACCGCGTAGTCCGCGTACCCGGCGGGCGCGGCGGGGAAGCGGCGGCCCAGCGGGGCGAGGGAGAGCGCGATCCGGTCCCCGGAGCAGGCGAGCCCGGCGTCGAGACCGTCCGGTCCCGCGACGACGTAGTCGGCGTCCGCCGGGTCGCCGCCGACCTCGGCGACCACGCCGACCGAGGAGCAGGCCAGCAGCCACACGGCGGTCTGCCAGTGCGCGGGCAGCAGGAGCGCGAGCCGGTCGCCGGGGGAGGCGGACAGCTCGCCCTGGAGCAGATTGGCCGTCTTCGCCACCCAATTGGCGAAGGTGGCCACGGACAATTCGACGCGCTCACCGGTGGCGTCGTCGTAGAAGGTGACCAAGGGGCGGGCGGGGTCCGCGGCGAGCGCGGATCGCAGCAGGTCGGCGGGGGTGCGGTCGCTGGCGTTCACGCGGGCAAGGGTACGCGGGGAGGGATGCGGGGACCCGCCGTACCGGTGACGCCGTCCTCCGGTCGGACCGACGCGCCGTCAGTTTCCGGCCGCGATCCCGGCGCGCGGAACACGCCCGGGGTACGGACGATCCTTTACATGCGTGCCTACCTCGCCTCCTCGGTCGCCGTCACGTGTGCGGCGGCGCTCGCCCTGCCGTTGTCCCTCGCGACGCCGGCGGCGTCGCACAAGCCGGCCGCGTACAGCGCGAGACCGGACGTGGAAGTCGCCGGGTCCACCCAGTCCCTGCCCCTCGCCCCCCTGGGGGACGGCCGCCGGGCCGTCGGCTCGCCCGGCACCGCCGGCGCGGCGCAGGGGCTGACCCGAAGGGACGTCAGACCCTTCTCCCTCGTCGGCGTCGTCTGGGACGACGCCCAGGCCCACCTGCACGGCTCGGTCCAGGTCCGCACCCGGGCGACCGGGAGCGGGACCTGGTCGGAGTGGCAGGAGCTGGAGACCCACAACGACGACCACGGCGCCGATCCCGGTACCGCGGAGGCCGCGTCGGGAGCGGTCCGCGGGGCCACCGCGCCGCTGTGGGTCGGCGACTCGGACGGCGTCGAGATCCGCGTACGGCCGACGGACGACACCGGTACGGACCGAGGGCCGACGGAACCGCTCCCCACGGGCCTCCGCCTGGAACTGGTGGACCCGGGGGAGGAGCGGTCGCCGGAGGAGTCACCGGCCCAGTGGCCGGGGCTCGGCGCACTGGACGACAAGGCCCCCGCGACCCACGGCAGGTCCCTGTCCCAGACCACACACACGGCCCACCGCGGCCCGACGATCGAGGAGGCGGCGGCGTTCTCCGTGAACGCGCAGCTCGCCCCGGTCGGTTCGGCCGTGATCCCGGCGGCCGCCGCGGCGAGGCCGTACATCGGGCCGCGCCCGAAGATCATCACGCGCAAGGGCTGGGGGGCGAACGAGAAGCTGCGCGAGCGGGGCTTCGTCTACACCAAGTCGATCAAGGCCGCCTTCGTCCATCACAGCGCGACCGGCAACAACTACACCTGCAAGCAGGCGCCCTCCGTCCTGCGCAGTATCTACCGCTACCACACCCAGAGCAGTGGCTGGCGCGACATCGGCTACAACTTCGCCGTCGACAAGTGCGGAAACATCTACGAAGGCCGCGCCGGGGGAGTGGGCAAGCCGGTCCTCGGCGCCCACACGCTCGGTTTCAACACCAACAGCATGGGCATCGCCGTCCTCGGCACCTTCAGTTCGAAGACTCCGCCGGCCGCCGTGACGACGGCGATCGCGCGGCTGACCGCATGGAAGCTGGGGCTGTACGGGGCGAATCCGAAGGGGAAGTCGACGCTCACCTCGGGCGGAGGGAACCGGTACAAGAAGGGCACGAGGGTCAAGTTCAACGCCATCGCCGGACACCGTGACGGTTACGCCACGGCCTGCCCCGGAGCCCGCCTCTACGGGAAGCTCGGCAGCGCCCGTACCGCCTCCGCGAAGTACCAGGGGCGGCCGTGATGCGGCCGCCGGTCCGACCATCTGCATAAACTGACCGGTCATATCGCCCAGACGAGCGAAACGAGCCCAGACGGGCGATGAGACCGGACCCGGACAGGAAGCAGAGACGACAGGTGACAGAAGCGATCCTCCTGGTCGGTGGCAAGGGCACACGGCTACGGCCCCTGACGGTGAACACACCGAAGCCGATGGTCCCGGCGGCGGGCGTGCCGTTCCTGACGCACCAACTGGCAAGGGCCAAGGCGGCGGGCGTGGACCACGTGGTCCTGGCCACCTCGTACCTCGCGGAGGTCTTCGAACCCCACTTCGGTGACGGTTCGTCGCTGGGGCTCAGCCTGGAGTACGTCACCGAGGAGGAGCCGCTCGGCACCGGCGGCGCGATCCGCAACGTCGCCTCGCGCCTGCGCTCGGGCCCGGACGACCCGGTCCTCGTCTTCAACGGCGACATCCTGACCGGCCTGGACATCCGGGCCCTCGTCGCCACGCACGACGCCTCGGGCGCGGACGTCTCGCTGCACCTGACGCGGGTCGAGGACCCGAGGGCGTTCGGCCTGGTCCCGACGGACCCGACCGGGCGGGTGACGGCGTTCCTGGAGAAGCCGCAGACGCCCGAGGAGATCGTGACCGACCAGATCAACGCGGGGGCGTACGTCTTCCGCCGCTCGGTCATCGACACGATCCCGACGGGCCGCCCGGTCTCGGTGGAACGAGAAACGTTCCCGGAGCTGCTGGCTGCCGGGGCCCACCTCCAGGGCTTGGTGGACTCCACCTACTGGCTGGACCTGGGCACCCCCCAGGCCTTCGTCCGCGGCTCCGCCGACCTGGTCCTGGGCCACGCCCCGTCCCCGGCGGTTCCGGGCCGCTGCGGCGACCGCCTGGTCCTGCCGACGGCCCGCGTGGCCCCGGACGCCAAGCTCACGGGCGGCACGGTCGTCGGCGCGGGCGCGGTGGTGGGCGAAGGCGCCCGCATCACGGGCTCGACGCTGCACGAGGGCGCGGTGGTCGAACCGGGCGCGGTCATCACCGACTCCCTGATCGGCGCGGGCGCCCGCATCGGAGCCCGTACGGTCCTCACGGGCGCGGTCATCGGCGACGGCGCGCACGTGGGCGAGGACAACGAACTCCGCGAAGGCATCCGAGTCTGGTGCAACACCACCCTCCCCCCGGGCGCGATCCGCTTCTCCTCGGACCAGTAGCGACGAGCCGCAGGGCGGCGCGCCTCGCGCGTCGCCGCCCGCCGACGGCACCGTGCCGCGCGCTTCCGCGCGCCGAGCAACCACGCGGGACCCGCACCTCTGCTCCTTCCCACCGGCTGCCCGCAGCCGCCGACGGCGCGCAACCGCCCACGGGACCCGCACCACTGCTTCTTTCCACCCGCTAGCCGCAGCCGCCGGCGGCGGGCAACCGCCCACGGGAAGACCCGCACCTCTGTCCTCTCAGCTGCACGGGTGGTGCGGGTGGGAATCCAAGCCCGGCCGGAGGCCGGGCGCACCACCCCGCCGGGCGGCACCCGCCCGGCTACGCTCATACACATGGCCGGCCGCTTCGCACCCCGTACCCCCACGACCCGCACCACCGTGCGCGGCGGCCACATCCCCGTACCCACCACGAGGACGCCCGCGCCCACTTCCGGGGCGACCCGCCGCTGGACCCCCACTGCCCCCACGGACCTAGGCCTCACCCTGGGCCCCCTCCGCAGAGGCGTCGGCGACCCCACCTTCCGCACCACCCCCGACGGCTCCGTCTGGCGAGCCACCCGCACCCCGGAAGGCCCCGGCACCCTTCGCGTCGCCCTCCGCAGGAGCGAGGGCCAGGCAGAGGCCGAAGCGTGGGGCCCAGGCGCGCAGTGGCTCCTCGACCGCCTCCCCCAACTCCTCGGCGCCGACGACGACCCCACCGCCTTCGTCCCCCGCCACCGCCTCCTCGCCGCCACGCACCGCCGCCGCCCAGGCCTCCGGCTGACCCGCACGGGCCTGGTGATGGAGTCGCTGATCCCCTCGATCCTGGAGCAGAAGGTCACCACGACGGAGGCCTACCGAGCCTGGCGCCTGCTCGTACGCAAGTACGGAGAACCGGCCCCCGGCCCCGGCCCCACCCCCGGCCCCACCCCCGGCCCCACCCCCGGCGAGCAACACCGCCTCCACGTCATGCCCGACCCCCGCACCTGGTCCCTGATCCCGTCCTGGGAATGGCACCGCGCCGGCGTCGACGACAAACGCGCCGCCACCGTCCTCCGCGCCACCAAGGTCGCCGCCCGCATGGAGGAAGCCGCGACCATGGACCCCGAACAGGCCCAGCAGCGCCTGGAGTTGATCCCCGGCATCGGCCCCTGGACCTCCGCCGAGACGATCCAGCGCAGCAACGGCGCCCCGGACGCGGTGACCGTAGGCGACTACCACCTGCCCGGCATCGTCGGCTACGCCCTCGCGGGCGACCGCACCACCGACGACGCGGCCATGCTCGAACTGCTGGCCCCGTACGCGGGCCAACGCCACCGCGCGGCCCGCCTCATCCTCCTCAGCGGCCAGACCCCACCGCGCAGGGCCCCGCGCATGACCCCGGGCAACATCGCGGCCCTCTGAGGGGCGACGGACGCCACAGACTCACCGCACCTCGATGAACCGCCCAGCCTGCCGCTCCACCCGCTCCTTCGGCGCCACCGCCGCGTGACCGACCGCGACCGCGCCCATCGGGTCCCAGTCCTCCGGGATCCCGAGGACCTCCCGTACGACCTCACGGCAGAACATCGTCGAGGACACCCACGCCGACCCCAGCCGCTCGCCCGCGAGCGCGACCAGGAAGTTCTGCACGCCCGCGCCCGCCGCGACCACGAACATCTCGCGCTCGGCGGCGTCCCGGCGCGGGTCGCCGTAGTGGTGCGAGCCGTCCATGACCAGACACGGCACCACCAGGTACGGCGCGTTCCGCAGCACGTCCCCGCGGCGCACCCGCTTGGCGATGGACTCCTCCGACCTGCCGTCCCGCCGCAGGTCCGCGATCCACGCGTCCCGCATCGCGTCGAGCAGCCGGACCCGCGAGGCCTCCGACTCCAGCAGCACGAACCGCCACGGCGTCGTGTGGTGCGGCGCAGGGGCCGTGACGGCGGCGGCGACCGCGCGCCGTACGGCGCCGGGGTCCACGGCCTCGTCGGTGAACTCCCGGACGGTACGCCGCAGGGTCACCGCCTCCCGTACCGCCTCCGACGTCCCGAGCCGGAACATGTCGTCGGCCGCCCCGCGCACCATCGCCCGGGCGCCCTCCTCGAAGGAACCGTCCACGACGTGCGGCAGCCCGCGCACGACGGCGACCGGCAGCCCGCTCGCCTTCCCCTTCACGAGGTCACCGGCGGCGGCCAGTTCGTCCGCCGTGGCGACGACCGTGGCGCTGAGCGGATTGCCGTACGCGTCCGTCCCACCGCGCAGGTCGTCGAGGACGCGCACTCCGGCGGCGCCGATGGCCACGTCGGTGAGTCCGTTGCGCCAGGGCCGGCCGAAGGTGTCCGTGACGACGACCCCGACGTCGACGCCGAGGGCGTCCCGCAGCCCGTCCCGGATCGCGCGGGCCGAGGCGTCCGGGTCGACGGGCAGCAACAGGACTGTCCCGGCGGGGGTGTTGGAGGCGTCGACCCCGGCGGCGGCCATCACCAGACCTTGCCGGTTCTCGACGATCCGGAGCGTGCCGCGCCGTGCCACGACCCGTACGGTCTCGGCGTCGATCGCCTCCTCGCGGTCGTCGGCGGCGATCACCCGCCCCTCGGCCTTGCTCACGATCTTGGAGGTCACGAGCAGGACGTCCCCGTCCTGGAGCCCGGGCGAGACGGAGGCGATCAACTTGGCGAGATCGTCCCCAGCCCTGACCTCGGGCAACCCAGAGAGAGCCCAGACCCGAAACCCAGGCACACCCCCACTGCCCAAGCCCTCCGAAGCCCCACCCAGGCCCTCCGAAGCACCGCCCAAGCCGCCCGAGCCCCCGGTCTCACCCGAGCCACCGCCCAAGCCCCCGGTCTCACCCGAGCCACCGCCCAAGCCCCCGGTCTCACCCGAGCCACCGCCCAAGCCCTCCGAAGCACCGTCAGAGCCGCCTACGGCGGCATCCGCAGCCCCCCTCATCCCCGGACCTCCTCCGCCAGCGCCAGCGCCTCGCGCGCCATCGCCGTCGTCGCGTCCAGGTCCGTCATCATCAGCGGCACCGCCCGGCAGCGGATCCCCGCCGACTCGACCTCCGCCACCGAGCCCGCGTCGACCGTGTCGACCAGCCAGCCGTCGAGCAGCCCCGAGCCGTAGTGCAGGGCCACCGCCGAGGCCGTGGACTCCACGCCCACCGCCGCGAGGACCTTGTCCGCCATGCCCCGTACCGGCGCGTCGCCGACGATGGGGGAGAGGCCGACCACCGGCACGTCCGCCTCGGCGATCGCCTCGCGGATGCCCGGCACGGACAGGATCGTGCCGACCGACACGACCGGGTTGGACGGCGGGAACAGGATGACGTCCGCATCGGCGATCGCCTCCAGGACGCCCGGCGCCGGCTTCGACGCCTCCGCGCCGACCGCGACCACGGCCTGGGCGTCCACGGACGCCCGCAGCCGCACCCAGTACTCCTGGAAGTGCACCGCCCGCGACTCGCCGTCGACCTCGATCGCGACGTGCGTCTCGACACGGTCGTCGGACATCGGCAGCAGCCGCACGCCCGGCTGCCAGCGCGCGCACAGCGCCTCGGTGACAGCGCTCAGCGGATAGCCCGCGGCCAGCATCTGCGTACGGACGATGTGCGTAGCGAAGTCGCGGTCGCCGAGGCCGAACCACTCCGGCCCCACCCCGTACGCCGCGAGCTCCTCCTTCACCGTGAAGGACTCGTCCTCACGGCCCCAGCCCTGTTCCTCGTTGATGCCACCGCCGAGGGTGTACATCACCGTGTCGAGGTCCGGGCAGACCTTGAGCCCGAAGAGATGGATGTCGTCACCGGTGTTGCCGACGACCGTGATCTCCGCGTCCGGCGCGGCCTGCTTGAGGCCGCGAAGGAAGCGGGCACCACCGATGCCACCGGCCAGAACCACAATGCGCATGTGGTGCAGTTTGTCAGGCCGGTACGACACCGTGGGCGGTCGGGGCAGCCGCGGCGGCCTGGGCGGCGACCGGGGCGCACTGAGCGCGCAGCGACTCGTGCATGGGCATCGACGTCAGGCCCGGGTAGTAGACGTGCAGGCTGACCGCCGGTTCGAGGGAGTCGTTGACGACCTCGTGGACGTACCCCGGCGCGAAGACCCGGGTCGCGCCCCCGTCGAGCTTCCGTACGCCCCGCTCCGTACGCTCCGTCAGTTCGCCCTGGAGGACGGTCAGTACGCCGGACGAGGCGCCGTGGTCGTGCAGGCCGCTGCCCTGTCCGGGCACCCAGGAGAGCAGCCAGACCTCGTAGCCGGGGCCGGTGCGCAGCCGGTGGTACCAGCGGGTGGTGGCGTCGTACTCGACGTGCGGGGCCCACTGCGCGCGGTCGGCGGCGATGGAGCGGGCGAGGCCGACGAACTCGGCCACGGTGGCGGGGTGCTCGCGGGCGGGCTGCAGGAGGTGGGGGACCTCGAGGATGTCGCCGGCGATCTGAAGGTCGCTGTCGCTGTTCATGGGTGCGGTGGTTCCTCGGCAGTAACAGAAGTCGTGCAGGGGGGTCACACAGGAGTCGTGCAAGGGGTCACGCGGGGCAACGCGGGTGACGTGCGGAGAAGGCGCTGGAGCTCGGGGGCATCAACAGCTTGAACAGCAACAGCAACAGCGCGCCTGGACAGCGCTGCGGTACCCACGGGCGTGGGTCGCGGAGGGCGCTGAGGTCGCTGACATGGCATCAAAGGTGCCGGGCGGGTCACCCGACTGTCAACTCAATGCCCGTTTTGGGTGGAATGTTTCACCTCATCCGGTTACATCGCCTGGAGAAAGGTTTGTTCAGGCGCCGAGCAGGAGACATCGCGCAACATCCGAGCCCGTAAACGCGGGTGGCATCTCGTGATCAGACTGTGATCCGGATCGCTTCCGTGGCTGGATCGCAACAAGATCCACGCTCCGGACGTCTCTCTCTGCGAGAGGAGCGGTGCGGCCAGGCCAGTGGCATGTGTCAGGTTTTTGGTGATTTGAACACTTTCCGCATAGCCTTGGTTCCGCAGAGTGAATACCGGGCCCAATAGCAGATTCCGGCTTGACTCGCACAGAGCACGAACTTGTAATTTCACTCGTGTCGTTCGGCCGGAATCGGTGACGGCAACATCACGGGGACGCGAAGACAGACGAGGGGCGCACATGACCGAGTTGTTCCAGGAACTGCTGGTCGAGGACGCGGACGAGGAACTCGGCTGGCAGGAGCGCGCGCTGTGCGCCCAGACCGATCCCGAGTCCTTCTTCCCCGAGAAGGGCGGCTCGACCCGCGAGGCCAAGAAGGTCTGCCTCGCCTGTGAGGTCCGCTCCGAATGCCTGGAGTACGCCCTCCAGAACGACGAACGGTTCGGGATCTGGGGCGGTCTGTCCGAAAGAGAACGTCGCCGCCTGAAGAAGGCCGCCGTCTGACCCGACGGCTTCGGCACCACGGACACCGCCGGCACCACGGGCACCGCCGACCGGTACGACCCACCGGGCGCGGCCCACACGGCACGACCCACCCGCCGAACCACCCACACCCGTACACATCGAACGGTCCGCCCCCTGTGCTCTGTCCACAGGGGGCGGACCCTTTTCTTGCCAGCCGTTAGTGTGGGGCCCCGTCCGAGACGCACCCACGCCCCTCGCGGGCGACCCCCCCCGGCCGGAGGGCCCGTACCTCGATGTCCTCAACTCCTGAGTTCCCACGACACGTCGTCACCGCCGTGCTCGTCGCCCACGACGGCGCCCGCTGGCTGCCGGACGCCCTCGCCGGGCTGCTCGCGCAGGAACGCCCCGTGCAGAACGTCGTCGCCGCCGACACCGGCAGCGCCGACGACTCCGCGCGGCTGCTCGCCGAGTCGATCGGCGCCGACCGGGTGCTGCACCTGGCCCGCCGTACGGGCTTCGGTGCCGCCGTCGAGGAGGCCGCCCGCACCGCGCCCGTGCTCGGCCCCGAGGAACTCACGTACCTGAAGCGCCCCAGCGGCTGGGACCCGGTCACCAGGACCTGGAGCGACGAGGCCTACGACCTGCCCGAACTCCCGCACGGCGAGCCCGTGCAGTGGCTCTGGCTGCTCCACGACGACTGCGCCCCCGAGCCGGACGCCCTCGCCGAACTCCTGCGCGTCGCCGACGCGGACGCGTACGCCGCCGTCGTCGGCCCCAAGCTTCGCGGCTGGTACGACCGCAGGCAGCTGCTCGAAGCCGGCGTCTCCATCGCCCGCAGCGGCCGCCGCTGGACCGGCCTCGACCGCCGCGAGCAGGACCAGGGCCAGCACGACCAGGTCCGCTCCGTCCTCTCCGTCTCCAGCGCCGGCATGCTCATCCGCCGCGACGTCTTCGAGGAGCTCGGCGGCTTCGACCGCCGCCTGCCCCTCATGCGCGACGACGTCGACCTGTGCTGGCGCGCCCACGCCGCAGGACACAGCGTCCTCGTCGCCCCCGACGCCGTCCTGCGGCACGCCGAGGCCTCCGCCCGCGAACGCCGCACCGTCGACTGCGCCGGCCGCTCGGTCGCCAACCCGCACCGCGTCGACAAGGCCGGCGCCGTCTACACCCTGCTCGCCAACAGCCGCGGCGCGACCCTGCCGTACGTCCTGCTCCGGCTGGTCGTCGGCACGCTCCTGCGCACCCTCGCCTACCTCGTCGGCAAGGTCCCCGGCCAGGCCGTCGACGAGGTCATGGGCCTCTTCGCCACCCTGCTGCGCCCCGAGAAGATCCTCGCCGCGCGCAAGCGCCGCAAGAATCCGGCCGTCGCCGCGAGCGAACTCCGCCCGCTCTTCCCGCCGCCCGGCGCCACGATCCGCGCCGCCGCCGAACAGGTCGTCGCGAACTTCGGCGGCTCCGACGCCGATTCCGGCGGCTCGCGCCACGGCGCCGTCGAGACCGGCCCCGGCGGCGACGACGCCGAGTTCCTCGAGATCGAGCAGTTCGCCCGGCTGAAGAAGATCGCCCGCAGGCCCGGGCCCGTCCTCTTCGCCCTCCTCCTCGTCATCTCCGTCGTCGCCTGCCGTGGCCTGTTCGGCGGCGGCTCCCTCGCCGGCGGCGCCCTGCTGCCCGCCCCCGACACGGTCTCCGAGCTCTGGGGGCGGTACGCCGACAGCTGGCACGCCCTCGGCACCGGCGGCACCCAGACCGCGCCGCCGTACCTCGCCGTGCTCGCCGGACTCTCCACGCTCTTCCTCGGCTCCACCTCCTTCGCGCTCACCGTGCTGCTCGTCTGCTCGGTCCCGCTGGCCGGCTTCACCGCCTACTTCGCCGCCCGCCCGATCGTCGAGTCCGCGCTGCTGCGCGCCTGGGGCGCCATCGCGTACGCCTTCCTGCCCGCCGCCACCGGCGCCCTCGCCGCCGGCCGCCTCGGCACCGCCGTCCTCGCGATCCTGCTCCCGCTCATCGCCCGCGCCGCCGTCGCCGCCCACGGCTTCGGTGGCCAGGGGGGCCGCGGCAGCTGGCGCGCCACCTGGGCGTACACCTTCCTGCTGACGTTCACGACGGCGTTCACGCCGATCGTCTGGCCGATCGCCGTCGTCCTCGGCATCGCCGTGCTCGTCCTGCGCCGCGACGACATCGCCGCCTACGGCCTGCGCTTCCTCGCCACCGTCGGCACCCCGATCCTCGTTCTCGCCCCCTGGTCGCTCTCCCTCCTGACCAGCCCCTCCGCCTTCCTGCGCGAGGCCGGCCTCGACATCCGTACGGGCACGGCCTCCGCCCTCGACCTGCTCGGGATCAGCCCCGGCGGCCCGGGCACCACCGGCGGCCTCCTCCTCATCGGCATCGTCCTCGCCGCCCTGGCCGGACTGTTGCGCGAGGAGCGCCGGTTCGCCGTCCTCGCCGCCTGGGCCGCGGCCCTCGTCGGCCTCCTCTTCGCCGCGCTCTCCAACGGCGCGGGCGGCACCGGCTGGGCAGGCCCCGCCACCCTCGTCTACGGCACGGCGCTGCTCGTCGCCGGCATGATCGGCGCCGAGTACGGCCGTACCCGCGTCGCCGCGCACGGCTTCGGCTGGCGCCAGCCGGTCGCCGCGCTCATCGCGCTCGCCGCCGCGCTCGGCCCGGTCGTGGCCGCCGGCGGCTGGATGATCGGCGGCGCCGACGGCCCGCTGACCCGGCGCGACCCCGTCCAGGTCCCGGCGTTCGTCGCCGAGGAGAGCGACACCCGCGACCAGCCCCGCACCCTCGTCCTCGGCGGCAGCTCGCCCGGTGAGGTCTCGTACACCCTGGTCCGCGGCTCCGGCGGCCGCCTCGGAGACGCCGAACTGGCCGCGACGGGCGGCGGCGACACCCGCCTGGACAAGGTCGTCGCGCACCTGGTGGCGGGCTCCGGCGCCGACCAGACCGAAGAGCTCAGCGGCTTCGCGATCCGCTACGTCCTCGTACGGGACGGGGCGCCGCGCCAGATGGGCCGCGTCCTCGACGCCACCCCCGGCCTCAGCAGGCTGAGCCAGCTCGACGGCAGCGCGCTCTGGCGCGTCGACCGCGAGGTCGCCCGCGCGATGATCGTCCCCGCGCCGAAGAGCGGCGAGGCGAAGACGGCCGAGCAGACGGCCGAGCAGGCGGCCGAGCCGGTCGCCGTCGCGGCCGGACCCGTCGAGGTACACACGGAGGTCCCCGCAGGACCGGCCGGCCGCGTCCTGCGCATCGCCGACCGCGCCGACGAGGGCTGGACCGCCACCCTCGACGGCAAGGCGCTGGAGAAGACCACCGTCGACGGCTGGGCCCAGGGCTTCCAGCTGCCCGCCGACGGCGGCCGGCTCGACGTCACGTACGACCAGCCGTTCACGCACACCCTGTGGATCTGGACCCAGGTCGGCCTCGCCGTCGTCCTGCTCGTGCTCGCCCTGCCCGGGCGGCGCCGCGAGATCGACGACGACCTGCCCGAGGAGGAGGTCGTCATCCCCGCCCAGGCGATGGAGGGCGACGGCCGCCGGGCCCGTCGCCTCCGCGCGGCGGCGGAGGCGGAAGCCGCCCAGGAGCAGGAGCAGGAGCAGGACCAGCACGAGGACCAGGGAGAGGGCTACGAAGCTCAGCCCGAGCCCGTCCCCGCACCCCAGGAGCAGCCGTACGCGGCCGCCGACTGGCAGCAGCAGGAGCAGTACGCGCAGCAGGGGTACTACCAGCAGCCCCAGCAGTACGCCGAGTACGGCACCGATCCGTACCAGCAGCAGCAGTACGACCCGTACGCCCAGCAGGGCTACGACCCGCAGCAACAGCAACAGCAGCAGCAGGACCAGCAGCAGTACGAGCAGTACCCGCAGCAGGGCTACGACCAGCAGCAGGCCTACGACCCGTACGCGTACGGGTACGAGACCGAGCAGCGTCCCGACGGGAGCAGCAACCAGTGAAGCGCACCACCCTCTCCCTGATCGCGGTCGCCACCGCCCTCGCCGCCGTCACCGGCTTCGCCGCCCTGACCGCCCCCGACGGCTCCGCCGCCCCCGAGGCCAAGGCGCCGACCACGCTGCCCGTGGAGCGCTCCAGCCTGCTGTGCCCGGCGCCCAGCAGCTCCGAGGTGGCCGAGACGGACTACGTCTCGTACACCCCGGCAGCGGGCTCGTCGGCCACCGGCTCCGCCGCTCCCGCCGCCAAGGCCGAGCTCAAGGCCGCCGCGTCCGCCGCCACCCCCGGCGGCACCACGGCGAAGAAGCCCGGCGCCGCCAAGGCCCCGGCCACCGTCAGCCAGCCCGGCAAGCCCGTCGCCGCCGAGGCGAACGGGCCCACCGCCCCCGCCCTGACGGGCGCGGCCACCGGCGGCCTCGCCCCCGGCTGGACCGTCCAGCAGACCACCGTCGTCACGGCGGGCGGCGCACGCGGCCTGCTCGGCGTCGCCTGCGGCGCGCCCGACACGGACTTCTGGTTCCCGGCCGCCTCCACGGCCAAGGAGCGCCAGGACTACGTCCACCTCACCAACCCCGACGACAGCGCCGCCGTCGCCGACATCCAGCTGTACGGCCCCGAGGGCGAGCTGAAGTCGCAGCTGACCGAGGGCATCCCCGTCCCGGCCCACTCCAGCGTCCCCGTCCTGCTCTCCACGCTCACCGGCCAGGCCCCCACGGCCGACCTGACCGTGCACGTCACGACCCGCAGCGGCCGCGTCGGCGCGGTCGTCGGCGCCGCCGACGACAAGCTCGGCAGCGACTGGCTCCCCGCCTCCGCCGACCCGGCCGGCACCGCCGTCCTGCCCGGCATCCCCGCCGACGCGACCTCGGTGCGCCTGGTGGCGTACGCGCCCGGCGAGAACGACGCCGAGCTGAAGATCCAGCTGGTCGGCGAGACGGGCACGATCGTCCCGGCGAGCGCGCAGTCCCTGCACGTGAAGTCGGGGATGACCGCCTCCGTCGACCTCCCGGACCTCACCCGCGGCGAGACCGGCTCCCTGCTGCTCACCCCGTCCGACCCGAAGAAGTCGACCCCGTTCGTGGCGGCGCTGCGGGTCACGCGGGGCAAGGGCGACAAGCAGGAGGTCGCGTTCATCCCGGCCACGGCCGCGATCGGCGCCCGCGCGACCGTCGCCGACAACCGCGCGGCGGGCTCGACGCTCTCGCTGGCCGCGCCCGGCGAGGCGGCCCAGGTCAAGATCACCGCCTCGGCCGGTACGGGCGGCGGCACACCGGTCTCCAAGACCGTCACGGTCAAGGCGGGCACGACGGCGAAGGTCACCGACCTGGTCCCGGCCGGCCTCAAGGGCTCCTACGCCCTGACCGTCGAGCGGGTCTCCGGCGGACCGGTCCACGCCTCGCGCCTGCTGGCCGTCCCGGAGGACGGGATCCCGATGTTCACGGTCCAGAGCCTGGTGGACGACCGGGGCACGGTCGAGGTCCCCACGGCGAAGCAGGACCTGGGGGTCCTGGACGACTGAGGCGGCTGAAGAAAGCCGTCTCAGTCCTGCCCGTACCGAGGATCGACGGACTCGGGGGAGAGCCCGAGCAGCTCCGCCACCTGCTCCACCACGACCTCGTGGACGAGCAGCGCCCGTTCGTCGCGGCTCTTGGAACGGATCTCGACGGGCCGGCGATAGACGATCACGCGGGCCGGGTCGTCCTTCGCCGCCGGGACGGAGCCGCCCAGCGGCACCGCCTCGCCGGGCGCGGAGGGCGGCACGTCGAGCACCAGGAACTCGACGTCCGCCAGCTGCGGCCAGCGCCGCTCAAGGCGCTCCACGGAGTCCAGGACGAGATCGCGGAAGCCGTCCGCGCGGCTCGCGGACAACGGCACCTGCGGCGGGGCGACCGGCCCCCGCATCCCGCGGCCATGACGGTCACGACGGCGCGTCCGGGGCTCCACCGGAGCCGGGCGCGCCTCGGCGGAGCCGGACTCGCCCGCGCGGGACTCACCCGGGAGGGGTTCGCCCGAGCGGGGCTCGTTCACCGGGGAATCGCCCGTACGGGACTCGGCCGGACGGGACGAGGGGCGCGGCGGCACAGGACTGTCCATCACTGACGCAGCGTAACTCTCCTCGGTGTCACACGACCGTGGCGCACACGTGCCACCTGGGGGTCGCCCCACCCCTCCTGTCGATAGTTGAACATTCCAGCCAAGCGCGGGCTCGATTCCATAGGTTCAAGCGATCGGCCATCTGGCCGTCCTTGACCGGATTCCTGTCGGACGATGTCCGGATCGACCGCCGTCCCCACCCCCGTTCCCCTCCTTACGCGCAGGTCAGGACGGTCGCCCGAAGAGGGCCCGTGTCAGAGGTCACAGCGCGACACGGGCGAGTGACCTGGTGGAGAGTCGTCGCGGCCCGCTCAAGAGTGCGGTACCGTCCAACGTCGTGAGCCCTGTACGTCGCTGTTCGCGCACCGCGTGCGGCCGCCCTGCCGTCGCGACACTGACGTACGTCTATGCCGACTCGACTGCGGTCCTCGGCCCGCTCGCCACCTACGCCGAGCCCCACTGCTACGACCTGTGCGCCGAGCACAGCGAGCGCCTCACCGCGCCGCGCGGCTGGGAGGTGGTCCGACTAGCCGATCCCTCCGCCCCCGCGCGCCCCAGCGGCGACGACCTCGAAGCCCTCGCCAACGCGGTACGGGAGGCGGCCCGCCCCCAGGAACGCGCGGCGGAGGCCGGCGGCAAGGGCGGCGGCGGTCGCGGCGGGGACCCCATGGAGGTCGGCCGCCGAGGCCACCTGCGCGTCCTGCGCTCCCCGGACAACTGATTCCCGGCTACGCGGCCAGTTCTGGCTACGCCAGTTTCTGACTACGCCGCTTCTGACTACGCCGCTTCTGATCCACGCCGCTTCTGTCCACGCCGCCAATTCCGGCCCCGCCGACAAGGCGCTCTGCCCTCCCGCGCACGGCCCCCGGTAGGTTGGGCCTCCGTACACGCGCCGCACACGCGTGCCGACGCAGGCGTATTCAGGAGGGTTGTTCCGTGGCTGCTGATCTGTCGCAGATCGTGAAGGCGTACGACGTCCGCGGGGTGGTGCCGGATCAGTGGGACGAGACGCTCGCGGAGCTGTTCGGCGCCGCGTTCGTCCAGGTGACGGCCGCGGACGCGATCGTGATCGGCCATGACATGCGGCCCTCCTCGCCGGGCCTGTCGGGCGCCTTCGCCCGTGGCGCGGCCCGGTTCGGCGCCGACGTCACCCTGATCGGGCTCTGCTCGACGGACCAGCTCTACTTCGCCTCCGGCAGCCTGAACCTGCCGGGCGCGATGTTCACCGCCTCCCACAACCCGGCCCAGTACAACGGCATCAAGATGTGCCGCGCCGGCGCCGCCCCCGTGGGCCAGGACACCGGCCTCTCCGAGATCCGCGCCCTGGTGGAGCGGTGGTCGCGGGAGGGCGCCCCGGAGGCGGCCGCCACGACCGGCACGATCACCGAGCGGGACACGCTGAAGGAGTACGCCGCCCACCTGACGGCACTGGTCGACCTCGCCGAGATCCGCCCCCTGAAGGTCGTCGTGGACGCCGGCAACGGCATGGGCGGCCACACCGTCCCCACCGTCTTCGAGGGCCTTCCACTGACCCTCGTACCGATGTACTTCGAGCTCGACGGCACGTTCCCGAACCACGAGGCCAACCCGCTCGACCCGGCCAACATCGTCGACCTCCAGGCCCGCGTCCGCGCCGAGGGCGCCGACCTGGGCCTCGCCTTCGACGGCGACGCCGACCGCTGCTTCGTCGTCGACGAGCGCGGCGAGGCGGTCTCCCCGTCCGCGATCACGGCGCTCGTCGCCGCCCGCGAGCTGGCGAAGACCCCCGGCGGCACGGTCATCCACAACCTGATCACCTCCTGGTCGGTCCCCGAGGTCGTGCGCGAGAACGGCGGCGTGCCGGTCCGCACCCGCGTCGGCCACTCCTTCATCAAGGAGGAGATGGCGAAGACGGGCGCGATCTTCGGCGGCGAGCACTCCGCGCACTACTACTTCAAGGACTTCTGGAACGCCGATACGGGCATGCTCGCGGCGCTCCACGTCCTGGCCGCCCTCGGGGGCCAGGAGGGCCCGCTGTCGGAGCTGGTCTCCTCGTACGACCGCTACGCGGGCTCGGGCGAGATCAACTCCACGGTCGCCGACCAGGCGGCCCGCGCGGCGGCCGTCAGGGCGGCGTACGCGGACCGGGACGGCATCACCCTCGACGAGCTGGACGGCCTGACCGTGGCGGCGGCGGACTGGTGGTTCAACCTCCGCCCCTCGAACACCGAGCCCCTCCTCCGCCTGAACGTCGAGGCCCGCGACGAGGCGACGATGGCCAAGATCCGCGACGAGGTCCTGGAGCTCGTCCGCGCGACGGCCTGACCGGGCCGTCCCGGCCGGGGGACGGGGGCGGGCGGCGTCCCCCGGCGGTAGGCTGACCTGGCCCAAAGGGCAGCACCACCATTCGTTTGCTCGAAGGGAAAACCCATGCCGCTCGAAGCTGGCCTCCTGGAGATCCTGGCCTGCCCGGCGTGCCACGCGCCGCTGAACGACCGCACGGCGGCCGACGCCCCCGAACTGATCTGCACCAGCCCCGACTGCGCCCTCGCCTACCCGGTCCGCGACGGCATCCCGGTCCTCCTGGTGGACGAGGCCCGCCGCCCGCAGTAGAGGGCCGGCCGCCGACGGCGGACAGGTCCTACGGACGGTTCGCCGCCGACGGCGAGTCACCACCCACGGGAAGACCCGCACCTCTGTCTTCCCAGTTGTACGGGTGGTGCGGGTGGGAAGAACCAAGCCCGGCCGAAGGCCGGGCGCACCCCAGCCCGCACGGCCCGCACCCGCACGGCCCGCACGAGCCCACGAGCCCGCACCCGCCCCGCCCGTACCCGGAGGCCACATGCTCGACGAGACCCTCCTCGACGCCCCGGACGCCCTCGCCCTCGCAGACCGCCGCAGCCTCCTCCGCGGCGCCGCCGAGGCCGGCGCACGGGTGCGGACCGCGGCCCGGCACGCCACCGAAGCCGGAATCGCCGAGCTCAGCCCCGAGGGCCGCCCCCGCGCCGTCCTCGTCGCCGGCCCCGGCACCGCCGCCGCCGGCGTCGCGGACCTGGTCGGCGCCCTCGCAGGCGCCGCCGCCCCGGTGATCCGCCTCCAGCCCACCGGCGTCGCCCCCGCCCCCGGCGCCCTGCGCTGGGGCCTGCCCGGCTGGGCGGGCTCCGTGGACCTCCTCCTCATCCCGACCATCGACGGCTCCGAGCCCGGCCTCGCGCTCCTCGCCGAGCAGGCGTACCGGCGCGGCATCACCGTCGTCGCCGTCGCCCCGAAGACCTCCCCGCTCGCCGAGACCGTCAGCGCGCCCCGCGGACTGCTCGTACCGATGGCGATGGCCCCGCACGAGAGCCCCCACGAGTACGAGGAGACCCTCGCCGCGGGCCCCGGCGCCCTGTGGGCCCTGTTCACCCCGCTCCTCGCGCTGCTCGACCGCGTCGGCCTGGTCGAGGCCCCGTCCGAGACGCTGGAGAAGGTCGCCGACCGCCTGGACCGTACGGCCGAGCGCTGCGGCCCGGCCATCGCCACGTACAGCAACCCGGCCAAGACGCTCGCCGCCGAACTCGCCGACTCCCTCCCGCTGATCTGGACCGAGGGCGACGCCGCAGGCCCCGTGGGCCGCCGCTTCGCCGCGGTCCTCGCCGAACTGGCCGGCCTGCCCGCGCTCGCCGCCGAACTCCCCGAGGCCCTGCCCGCCCACGGCGTGCTGCTCGCGGGCGACTACGCGGCCGGCGCCGACCCCGACGACTTCTTCCGTGACCGCGTCGACGAGCAGCAGGCCCTGCGCGCACGGGTCGTGCTGCTGCGCGACCGCCCGACCGACGCGGGCGGCCTGACCGCCGCACCCGCGGCCCGCGAACTGGCCCTCAGCCACGGCACGGCCATCAGCGAACTGGAGCCGCTGGCTTCGGAAGAGACCCCGGGCGAGGCGGGCGAACTCCTGGAGACCCTGGCCGAACTCGTCGCCGTCACCGACTTCGCCGCCATCTACCTCTCCCTGGCCTCGGCGGGCATCGCACCCCCGCCACCCCCGACGTAAACCACCCCGTCACACAGCCGCCACGTCCCAGACGCCCCATCCCACTTCCATCAGCACGATCGCACCACCGCACCAAGGAAAGCTGGAAGGCTCATGGACCGCCTCGTCAACACCGTCCGCCCCTACGCCTGGGGCTCCACCACGGCCATCCCGGAACTCCTGGGAACCCCGCCCACCGGCGAACCCCAGGCCGAGATGTGGATGGGCGCCCACCCCGGCGCCCCCTCCCGCACGGAGCGCGGACCGCTCAACGAGGTCATCGACGCCGATCCCGTACGCGAACTGGGCGCGCCGGCCGTCGAGAAGTTCGGCCCGCGCCTGCCGTTCCTCCTCAAGCTGCTCGCCGCCGGCGCCCCGCTCTCCCTCCAGGTCCACCCCGACCTCGCCCAGGCGAAGGCCGGATTCGCCGCCGAGGAGGCGGCCGGCGTCCCGATCGACGCGCCCCACCGCAACTACAAGGACGCCAACCACAAGCCCGAACTGCTCTGCGCCCTCACGCCGTTCAACGGCCTGTGCGGTTTCCGCGACCCGGTCGAGGCCGCCGACGCGCTCTCCGCGCTCGGCGTCGACTCCCTCAAGCCGTACGTCGACCTCCTGCACGCCCACCCCGAAGAGGCCGCGCTGCGCGAGGTCCTGACGGCCCTGCTGACCGCCGACCCGGCGGAGATGGCGCACACCGTCACCGAGGCCGCGGCCGCCGCCGAACGCCTGGGCGGCGCCCACGCCCCGTACGCCGCGCTCGCCCACCACTACCCGAGCGACCCCGGCGTCATCGCCGCCATGCTGCTCAACTTCGTCCAACTCCAGCCCGGCGAAGCCCTCCACCTCGGCGCCGGCGTCCCGCACGCCTACCTCGACGGCCTCGGCGTCGAGATCATGGCCAACTCCGACAACGTGCTCCGCTGCGGCCTCACCCCGAAGCACGTCGACGTCCCGGAGCTGCTCAAGATCGTCCGCTTCGAGCCGACCGACCCGGGCGTCCTGCGCCCCGAGGCGTCCCCGTCGGGCGAGGAGGTCTACGACACCCCCATCGACGAATTCCGCCTCTCCCGCTTCGTACGGGCCGAGGGTGCGGCCCCCACCGACGTCACCGCCACCACTCCGCAGATCCTGCTGGCGGTCGCGGGCCGCCCGAAAGCGGGCGAAGTGACCCTGGCCCCCGGCGAGTCCGTCTTCGTACCCGCAGGGGAATCGACCGAACTGTCCGGTACGGGAACGGTCTTCCGCGCCACCGTCGTCGCCTGATGCAACAATGACCGGCCGAACGGCGGCAGCAGTGCCGGAGTACCGACGAAGGGAACACGTACACCCATGAGCGCGTCAGGCGGAACCAAGGCGATCGTGGCGGCGCTCGCCGCGAACCTCGCGATCGCGGTAGCCAAGTTCGTGGCGTTCCTCTTCAGCGGTTCGTCCTCGATGCTGGCCGAGAGCGTCCACTCGATGGCCGACTCCGGCAACCAGGGCCTGCTGCTGCTCGGCGGCAAGAAGGCCAAGCGCGAGGCGACCCCGCAACACCCCTTCGGCTACGGCCGCGAGCGGTACATCTACGCCTTCCTCGTCTCGATCGTCCTCTTCTCCGTCGGTGGCATGTTCGCCATCTACGAGGGCTACGAGAAGATCAAGCACCCGCACCCGATCGAGGACTGGTACTGGCCGATCGGCGTTCTCGTCTTCGCGATCATCGCCGAGACCTTCTCCTTCCGCACGGCCATCCAGGAGTCGAACGCGATCCGCGGTGGCCAGTCCTGGACGGAGTTCGTCCGCCGCGCGAAGGCCCCCGAACTCCCCGTCGTCCTCCTGGAGGACCTCGGCGCGCTCGTCGGCCTCTTCCTCGCCCTCGGCGGCGTCGGCATCGCGCTCCTGACCGGTGACGGCATCTGGGACGGCATCGGCACCCTCTGCATCGGCATCCTGCTCATCGTCATCGCGATCGTCCTCGCGGCGGAGACCAAGTCGCTGCTGCTCGGCGAGGCGGCCGGCGTCGACCAGGTGAAGAAGATCGAGGAGGCTGTCGTCGACGGCGAGACCGTCACCCGCCTCATCCACATGCGCACGCTCCACCTCGGCCCGGAGGAGCTCCTGGTCGCCGCCAAGGTGGCCGTACGCCACGACGAGACGGCCACCCAGGTGGCCAACGCCATCAACGCGGCCGAAGAGCGCATCCGCACGGCTGTCCCGATCGCCCGAGTCATCTACCTGGAACCGGACGTCTACAGCGAAGCGGCAGCAGCCGCAGGCGAAAACCCGGCGAAGACCCCGGGCGGCAACACGCACTGACGCCCGCTGACGGCCCGACGGCCTGACGCCCACCGTTGGTGGCAGATCGCCCGCTGACGCCCACCGTTGAGGAGATCGCTCCGCAGACGCCCACCGTTGTGGGCAATCGTTCCGCAGGGCGGAACGGGTGGGCACAACCCACAAGAGCGGCGCCGCTTCAAGCCCCGCACCACAAGGGCCCGAGGTCACCATGACCCCGGGCCCTTGTCGCTTGGCGCGCAAGCGCGCCAGGGAGCTACTCGACCTCCCCCAGCACCCGCAGTACCGCCACCTCATCGACCGCCGAGAGCAACCGCTCCCGGAACCCCGGATCCATAAGCTTCCGCGACAACATCGCCAGGATCCGCAGATGCTCGTCCCCCGCCGCCGCCTCCGGCACCGTGATCATGAAGATCAGCCGCGCCTTCGTCCCGTCCAGGGAGCCCCACTCCACACCCTCGGCCGACCGTGCGAAGCCGACGATCGGTGCCGTCACGGCATCGGTCTTGGCGTGCGGGATGGCGATCTCCTCACCGAGCCCGGTCGTGCCCTGGGCCTCCCGCGCGAACGCCGCCCGCACGAGCCCGTCGAGGTCCGCGACCTTCCCGGTGGTGGCGAGCATCGCGGCCATCTCACGGATGGCGGAGTCCTTGTCGCCGGCGTCCAGCCGTACGTTCACGGTGGCACCCGTCAGATACCCGGAGAGCACGGCTTCGCGGGGTCCCGGTGCAGCACCACCGGACCCACCCACACCCGCACCGACAAGCGCAGGCGCAGACGCAGGCTCAGCAACAACCCCAAGCCCAGGAACCCCAGCAACGGCAACAGCAGGCACCAGCGCCCCCGCACCACCCCGGTTCCGCCGCTCCCGAATGTCGATCAGCGCGTTCGTGGTGAGCGCGGTGACGACCGTGCCGACCGCCACGGCGAGGAAGAACATCGGCACACCGCCCACCGCGCCGAGGACGGCCACGATCGGTCCGCCGTGCGGCACCGCGTCCGTCACGCCGGCCATGCCCGCGATCGCACCGGCGACCGCGCCACCGAGCATGTTCGCCGGGATCACCTGCGCCGGCCGCGCCGCCGCGAACGGGATCGCACCCTCCGAGATGCCGAACATGCCCATGAAGAGCGAGGCCATCCCGGTCTCCCGCTCCTGCTCCGAGTACAGCTTGCGGCGCATCAGCGTCGCCAGGCCCTGACCGAGCGGCATCACGGGGATCGCCGCGGCGCACATGCCCATGACGCTCATGTTGCCCGTGGCGATGAGCCCCGCGCCGAAGAGGAACGCCGTCTTGTTGACCGGCCCGCCCATGTCGAACGCGATCATCAGGCCGAGAATCGCGCCCAACAGAATGGCGCTCGTCCCCGTCATCCCGCCGAGCCAGCTCGTCAGATGCTCGAAGACCCAGGAGATCGGCTGCCCGATCACGTAGATGAAGAAGAGCCCCAAGGCCGTGGTCGCCACGATCGGGATCACGATGATCGGCATGATGGGCTGGACGAACTTCGGCACCCGGACCTTCTTGATCCACAGCACCAGATACCCGGCGAGGAAGCCGGTCACGATCGCCCCGATGAAGCCCGCGCCCGCCTCGGAGTGGTACAGCGAACCGTCGGCGGCGATCCAGCCGCCGATCATGCCCGGCACGAGCGCGGGCCGGTCGCCGATCGCGTAGGCGATGTAGCCGGACAGGATCGGCACCATCAGCTTGAAGCCGATGACACCGATGTTGTTGACGTCCATCCAGAAGGAGTCCTTCGGGATGACGAGACCGTCGGGGGTCGCGTGCCCGCCGATCGCGAGCGAGATCGCGATCAGCAGCCCGCCGACCACGACGAACGGAATCATGTACGAGACACCGTTCATCAGCGCCTTGTACGCGACACTCCGCTCCTTCCCACCCCCGGCACCGCCCTCGGACCTACCGGCTCCGTCGGCGCCGTCACCCCCGCCCGCTCCCTGCACGGGCGCACTCCGCACCTGCTCGATCAGCCGCTCCGGATGGTGGATGCCCTCGGCCACTCCGACGGTCAGCACCCGCTTCCCCGCGAAACGACTGCGGTCCACGTCCTTGTCGGCGGCGATGATGATGCCGTCCGCCTGCTTGACATCGTTGTCACTGAGCACATTCTCGGCCCCGATGGATCCCTGGGTCTCCACCTTGATCTCGACGCCGAGCGCCTGCGCGGCCTGCGCCAGCTTCTCCGCCGCCATATACGTGTGGGCGATACCGGTCGGACAGGCCGTGACCGCGAGCAGCCTCACCTTCCGCCCCTCACTCGCTGGACTGGTCACGGGCTTCTCCTCGTACTCGCTGGTGGTTCCCCAGCATCGTGCCTCAGATGGCAACGCTGTCAAAAGTGCGTAAGGCCCCGGATGACCGGGCCACAGGGCCCTATGTCGAGGCCGGATCCGGCCGAATCCCCGCCCTGGGCGGGCTGTGGATCGTCGAGGCGATCGGTGTAGATTCGTGACCAGCCAGACGTCGCTGCTGATGGCGGTCGGGCGGCCCCTTCGGGGACCGGCCGAGGGAGAGAGGGCCTCCGACGACTGCACCGCGTGAGTACCCGGGCATTCGTATGCCCGCGCCACCTCATGTCGCGGTGTCAGGCATGCCCCGACCGACCCTCGAACCCGATCGAACCCGATCGTGAGGAGCAGCCCAGTCATGACGACTGCCGCCACCCAGCAGGACTTCAAGGTCGCCGACCTGTCCCTGGCCACCTTCGGCCGCAAGGAGATCACCCTCGCCGAGCACGAGATGCCCGGCCTGATGTCGATCCGCCGCGAGTACGCCGAGCAGCAGCCGCTCGCCGGCGCCCGGATCACCGGCTCCCTGCACATGACCGTGCAGACCGCCGTCCTGATCGAGACCCTGGTCGCCCTCGGCGCCGAGGTCCGCTGGGCGTCCTGCAACATCTTCTCCACCCAGGACCACGCCGCCGCGGCCATCGCCGTCGGCCCCACCGGCACCCCCGACGCCCCCGCCGGCGTCCCGGTCTTCGCCTGGAAGGGCGAGACCCTGGAGGAGTACTGGTGGTGCACGGAGCAGGCCCTGACCTGGCCGAACACGCCCACCGGCGGCCCGAACATGATCCTCGACGACGGTGGTGACGCCACCCTCCTCGTCCACAAGGGCGTCGAGTTCGAGAAGGCCGGCTCCGCCCCGGACCCGTCGACCGCGGACAGCGAGGAGTACGGCTACATCCTCCGCGTCCTCAACCGCACCCTCGGCGAGAGCCCGCAGAAGTGGACCCAGCTCGCGTCCGAGGTCCGCGGTGTCACCGAGGAGACCACGACCGGCGTCCACCGCCTGTACGAGATGCAGCAGGCCGGCTCCCTCCTCTTCCCGGCGATCAACGTGAACGACGCCGTGACGAAGTCGAAGTTCGACAACAAGTACGGCTGCCGCCACTCGCTCATCGACGGCATCAACCGCGCCACCGACGTCCTCATCGGCGGCAAGACCGCCGTCGTCTGCGGCTACGGCGACGTCGGCAAGGGCTGCGCCGAGTCCCTGCGAGGCCAGGGCGCCCGCGTCATCATCACCGAGATCGACCCGATCTGCGCGCTCCAGGCGGCGATGGACGGCTACCAGGTCGCGACCCTGGACGACGTCGTCGAGACGGCCGACATCTTCATCACCACCACGGGCAACAAGGACATCATCATGGCGTCCGACATCGCCAAGATGAAGCACCAGGCCATCGTCGGAAACATCGGTCACTTCGACAACGAGATCGACATGGCCGGCCTGGCCGCGACCCCCGGCATCGTCAAGGACGAGGTCAAGCCGCAGGTCCACACCTGGACCTACCCCGACGGCAAGGTCGTCATCGTCCTCTCCGAGGGCCGCCTGCTGAACCTGGGCAACGCGACCGGCCACCCCTCCTTCGTGATGTCGAACTCCTTCGCGGACCAGACCCTGGCCCAGATCGAGCTCTTCACCAAGCCGCAGGAGTACCCGACCGACGTCTACGTCCTCCCGAAGCACCTGGACGAGAAGGTCGCCCGCCTGCACCTCGCCTCGCTCGGCGTGCGGCTCACGACCCTCCGCCCCGAGCAGGCCGCCTACATCGGCGTCGACGTCGAGGGCCCGTACAAGCCGGACCACTACCGCTACTGATGCCGGCACGGGCGTGCGCCAGTGCACTGACGCACGCCCGTCACCCGCACCCGTAGAGGAATCAGGCAGGCCCCCGCACCCCCGTGCCGGGGGCCTGCCTCGTCCGACGGGCCCGCACCCGGGCCCTACCGCCCCACGAAGCTCCCCGAGGATTCGGATCCATGCCCCGCGGCCGTTATTCGCTCCATGACCCGCACGATCACACCCCCCTCGGCGAAGAACACTTCAACTGCGCGCCCGGCCCCTCCGGCTGGCGCTACGTCTCCCAGACCACCACCCCCTCCGGCGACCACGCCGGCTCCGTCGACCTGGCCATCGACGAACTCGGCCGCCCCATCCGACTCGAACTCCACGCCGCGAGCTGGCAGGTCCGCGGCGCCGCCCTCGACGGCGTCACCTGGGTCCGTACGGACCCCACCGGAACCCACGCCACCGAAGGCAATGTGCGCGCCCACGCCTTCACCGGCACGTCCCCGGCGTTCCTCGTCGCGATCACTCGACTGCTGCGTCTCACCCCCGCTTCCCCCGCGACCCGCATCCGGCTCGTCGCCTTCACGGATCCCGTGCTCGCCCCCCTCACGATCGACCAGTCCTGGGCCCTGCTGAACAGTGAAGCGCACGCCACTGACAACGGCCGTCTGATCGTGGACGAGTACCAGGTCAACGCCCTGGACACGGGCGAACAGCACACGGTTCACGTCACCGGAGACGTGGTCCTGTCAGCCCCCGGCATCGAACTGGAATCCCTCGACACCCCGCCGTCCGTCTTCCCCGACACCGCGACCTAGGCCGGCGGCGCGAACCCGGTGGAACGCGGCGCCTCAGCGGCAGCCGGAGCGGGAGCCTGAGCCGGCGGAACACCCCCGCCGGAGGGAACACCCCCGCCGGAGGGAACAGCCCCGCCGGAGGGAACAGCCCCGCCGGAGGGAACAGCCCCGCCCGGACCGCCACCAGCCGGCTCGGATCGAACGCCTCCCACCCCTGACACGGGTGACACCCCCGGAACCCCCGCCTCCATCCGCACAGGGGAGAACGCCCGCCGGGCGTCGCGGGCCTGCCGCTCGCCGACGACACCGGCCAGATAGGCGGCCGCGGGCACACCGGCGGGCGGCGGAGTCCCCGTCCGCGCGACCAGCTCGTCCGCCAGCCGCTCGGCGATCCGCTGCCCCACCGCAGGATCCAGCTGCCGCATCCGCGTCAGGTACTGCCGTATCTCCCGCCAGAGCCCGTCCGGCACGCTGGAGAGATCCAGCTCGGTGAAGCGCCCCACGAGCCACGGCGGGGGAGGCGGTACGAACGCGCTCCGCGCCGCAGGCACCCGCTCCCGCACGACGAGGGTTCCCGCGAAGACATCACCGAGCCGCCGCCCCCGGGCGGACACCAGCGAGGCGATACAGGCGACGACCCCGAACGTCATCAGGATCTCCACGACCGCCATCGCACCCCGCACCAGCGCGTGCCGGAACCGGATCGGCCCGCCGTCGTCCCGCACCACCCGCAACCCGCAGGCCAGCTTCCCCAGCGACCGCCCGTGCGACAGCGTCTCCACCGCGATGGGCGCTCCCACCAGCACGAGGATGAAGCAGGCGATTTTCACCGCCATCTGCGCGGCTTCGTCGAGGGAAGCCGTGGCCATCGTGAGCCCGACCGTGACGAGCAGATAGGCCGCCCAGACGACCACCAGATCAAGGAAGAGCGCCAGAGCCCGGCTGGGCAGCCGCGCCGGCTGCAGCCCCAATACGACGGCGTCCCCCGTAACCACCCCGCTCAAGGCGCCCACCCTCTTCCGACCTAGCCCGACCCGTGGATACGACAGTCTGCCAAGCTGACCCGCAGCGCGCCGCAGTAGTAGGGACCCGTACGCACCACCCAGTGCCTGGAGCAGCAGCCGATCATGGACCTTGACGTCTTCGTCACCGCCCACCGCGCCGAGTGGGACCGCCTCGACCGCCTCCTGCGCCGCGGCGGCAAGCTCACCGGTGCCGAGGCCGACGAACTCGTGGCCCTGTACCAGCGGACGGCCACCCATCTCTCCCTGATCCAGTCCAGCGCCCCGGACCCCATGCTCACGGCCCGGCTCACCCAGCTCGTCGCCCGAGCCCGAGCCACGGTCACCGGCACCCGCCGCTCCTCCTGGCGCGACGCGGTCACGTTCCTGACGGCGGGCTTCCCGGCCGCCGTCTACCGCTCACGCCACTGGTGGATACCGACGGCCGTCCTCTCCCTCCTCCTCGCGGCGATCATCGGTTGGTGGATCGGCACGCACCCCGAGGTCCAGTCCGCCATCGGCGCCCCGGCGGAGCTCCGCGAGATGACCCGCCCGGGCGGCCAGTACGAGACGTACTACTCGAGCAACCCGGCGGGCTCCTTCGCGGCCCAGGTCTGGACGAACAACGCCCAGGCCGCCGCCATGTGCCTGGTCCTGGGAGCGTTCCTGGGCATCCCGGTGATCTGGATCCTCTTCTTCAACATGCTGAACGTCGGAGTGGCCATCGGCCTCATGTCCGCGGCCGGCCGCCTCGACATCATGCTGGGCCTTCTCCTCCCGCACGGCCTTCTCGAACTGACCGCCGTCTTCGTCGCCGCCGGCACCGGCCTCAAGCTCGGCTGGACGGTCATCGACCCCGGCCCGCGGACCCGCAGGGCGGCGCTGGCCACCCAGGGCCGCGCGGCCGTCGGAATGGCCATCGGCCTCGCCGTCGTCCTCTTCATCTCGGGTTTGATCGAAGGCTTCGTGACCCCGTCGGGCCTCCCTACCTGGGCACGCATCACCATCGGCGTCACCGCCGAGCTGGCATTCCTCGCCTACGTCTACGTCCTGGGCGGTCGCGCGGCCCGCGCGGGCGAGACCGGCGACCTCGCCGACGCCGACCGCAGCGCCGAGCTGCCGACCGCCGCCTGATGTGCGCACGGCCTCGCTGACCTGCTAGTCTCCTCTTCGCCCACAAAAACCGTTGACACGGCGAGCGTGGGGAGGTAGATTCAAACGGTTGCCTCGAACTGGACAAGTTCGGTGGCGGCCAAGTAGTATCTCTCTCGCTCCGGTCGGGATTCGATTTCCACGGAGCCACCCCGATTCCTTATTCGAATCACGAAAGCCACCGATTAGGTCGGCCGGAATGAATCTGATAAAGTCGGAATCGCCGGAAAGGGAAACGCGAAAGCGAAGAACAGCCCGGCAGCCCGCTCCAGCGGGTGGCAGAAACGGGAAATCGGATCTGCTAAGCTGGAAACACGAAAGACCGAAGGGAAAAGCCCGGAGGAAAGCCCGAGAGGGTGAGTACGAAGGAAGCGTCCGTTCCTTGAGAACTCAACAGCGTGCCAAAAATCAACGCCAGATTAGTTGATACCCCGTCCATCTTCGGATGGTCGAGGTTCCTTTGAAAAAGTCCACCCCTTGGGGTGGCACACAGCGAGGACGCTGTGAACGACCGGTCCTATTCCGACCGATCGTTCCGCTCTCGTGTGTGTAAACCGGATTACCGGTAAACATTCACGGAGAGTTTGATCCTGGCTCAGGACGAACGCTGGCGGCGTGCTTAACACATGCAAGTCGAACGATGAAGCCCTTCGGGGTGG